>CAYXKD010000093.1:0-6719 GCA_964464625.1 uncultured Syntrophomonadaceae bacterium | reverse complement strand
ATGGCGGAGGATCAGAAAAAATGAACTGGGAAGCAATCATTATAAACTACCCGTATCTGGTTTCAATTATTGTCTTCGGCATAGGCACTGTTATCGTTCTCACCCAGCCCAACCTGCTGAAAAAAGTCATCGGATTGAACATCATGACCAGCGCCGTATTCTTATTCTACATCGCTTTTGGAAATATCGAAGGCGGAGTTGCGCCCATTCTTGATCCGGCGGCGCCGGCAGAGCTTTACATCAATCCCCTACCCTCGGGGTTGATTCTGACCGGGATTGTGGTAGGCTTCTCAACATCTGCTTTTGCCCTGGCGTTGATTGTGAAAATGTTTGCTCACTACGGGACGATTAATGCGCCGGATTTTATGAAGATGAGGTAGGTGTATATTCTTGGCCAAGATGCCTCTGTTTTTGATTCTGGGGGGGCTGATCCCTTCATTTGCCATGCCCGTATTTGCGCGCTGGAAAAGAGAGCTCTGCGCTCCGCTGACAGTGCTCGTCTGCGGCGTAGTTTTCGCCCTGGCTCTTTACCTTGGCGGACAATATGTGGCCGGCGGTGAAGCGATCTATCATGCTGTTGCCGACTGGGATCCCCCCTGGGGGATTGAGATTGCCATTGAACCTGTCTCAGCATTGATGGCTGTACTGATCACCGGTATTTACCTCCTAATTGCCCTTTTCAGCTGCCGTGCGCTGAAAAAAGAAATTAACGAAGAAGCGCGTGGATGGTTTTACGTGGAATTTCTTCTCTGTATGACGGCAATGCTGGGACTGGTAATAACACATGATATTTTTAACATGTATGTTTTTATTGAAGTTGTCGGAATCAGCGCCTGTGCACTGGTGGTTAGCAAGGGTGACCGTGCTTCTACGGAAGCCAGCTTAAAATATCTCATTCTGGCTACCATCGGCTCGGGGTTTGTCCTTCTGGCTATCGGCATGCTCTATATGATCACCGGTCATCTGAACATGCGTTTTGCCGGGATGGTGCTGGCTCAAAATGCGGGGCATTATCCTCACCTGATCTGGATCATGCTCACTCTTTTTGTAGTCGGCTTCGGCATCAAATCGGCGCTTTTTCCGCTCCATCTCTGGCTGCCTGACGCTCACTCATCAGCGCCCTCTCCATCGAGTGCCGTCCTCTCCAGCCTGGTGGTGAAAGTTTATATTATCGCCTTGTTCAAGCTTTTCTTTATTGTTTTCGGCAATGAATTTTACCAGCAGAGCAATATCCGTTTTCTTCTCATGATCCTGGGCGGGTCGGCGATGCTTTTTGGATCATTTTTTGCCTTTGTCCAGCTGGATCTGAAGCGGCGCCTGGCTTATTCTACAGTGGCTCAACTGGGCTATATCTATCTTGGTCTGGGTCTGGCGACTCCCTGGGCAATTGTGGCGGCATTCTTTCATCTGGTGGTCCATGCGCTGATGAAGACCTGTCTCTTCCTTTGTGCCGGGGCGATTCATTACCAAACGGGTGAGAAGAAGGTAACCCGGCTTCGGGATGTCGGGTTTAAGATGCCACTGACGGCGGCCTCATTCAGCGTAGCCGCTTTTTCCATGGTCGGCATCCCATTGACGGGGGGCTTTATCTCCAAGTACCTGCTGGCGGTGGGCAGCATGGAAGCTTCACAGGCTTACTTTATTGCTCTCATTGTCCTTAGCGGCTTGCTCAATGCGGCTTACTATTTCCCCATTATTTGGGAGTTCTATTTTGCCAGTGCCGGGACAGCTTCCGGGGAAAGAGTATTTCGGAAAGAGAGGATTCCTTTCTCTATGCAGCTGCCTATAGTTGTTACTGCGGCCCTGATCATTGTTCTGGGTACTGCGGGGGTGCTGGCCTACGATTACCTGCAAAAAATTGTTTTGCACTTTTTTAGCTAGTCGGGAGGTGCCTTAATTTGGCCGGTCATCAAAAAGATATTTTCGGGGGGGTTCTCATATTCATCATGGTGATGGGGTTCTGGCTGCTGCTGTCGGCAAGCCTGCACTGGCAGCACCTCATGGTGGGCGCGCTTCTCAGCGTGGTGGTGACTATCGTCTGGTCCCAGATCAAGATCGGTGAAGACAGCCGGCGGACAACATTTACGCCGAAACAGTTATTCTTGATGATCTATTACCTGCTATGCCTGGCCTGGGAGGTTCTAAAAGCGAACATCATGGTGGCGATGATCGTGCTTAATCCGAAGCTCCCCATCTCGCCCGGCTTGGTGATCATGCACAATGATTTGAAGCGTGATCTCATGCGGGTGCTTTACGCCAATTCCATCACACTTACGCCGGGAACGATCACTGTTGACCTGCGCGGTGATTATCATGTGGTTCATGCGGTAACTGATTCTGCCGGTCGCGGGGTGCTGGACTGGTATCTTTATGATCTTGCCAAAAAAATAGAGGGAGAAGAGAGTTAAGATGCTGGACTCCTTTTTGCAATTTCTTATCGTGGGGTTGGTTGCCGTAGCTGCGCTGGCTCTTTACCGGGCTTTTATCGGTCCTTCGATTATCGATCGGGTTCTTTCCATCAACCTTGTCACCTCCGAGGTGGTGGCCCTTATCCTGATCTATTCCTACCTGCATGGGAGCCCTCACTACATCGATGTCGCTCTGGTGCTTGTTCTCGGTTCATTTATTGGAACAATATGTGTTTTGAAGCTTCTAAGTGAAGGAAAGCTCATCTAGCGGGTCCGCTTGAAGGGAGGAAAATACAATAGAAACGATAAAAGAGATTGCGGCGATGGTGTTAATGAGCGGCGGTTTCTTCTTTCTTGCGGTCAGCGCGATTGGGTTGATCAGGATGCCCGATGTCTACAACCGGATGCATGCCCTGGGAAAGTGCGATACCCTGGGAAACTGGCTGATCATCCTGGGCTTGATCCTGCTCATCGGTGATATGACCTCAATAGCAAAGATGGTGCTGATCATAATCCTTGTGGCCATGATCAACCCGGTCATGACTCATCTCATTGCCAAAACATCATATAACCAGGGGATTGATCTGCTCAAGGGAAGCTTTCATCTGGACACCTATGCCGGATCAGAACAGAACGTTATGGAGAGGAGTGAGCAAGAAAGATGAATCCCTTGATCATACTGCTCTTCATGGTTCTGCTTGTAAGCGCCCTTGCCATATTTTTTTTCGAGGATTTGCTTTACGTTGTGATCATCTTTGGAGCGTACAGCCTGGTAATGGCCTTGATCTGGCAGCAGCTGAATGCACCTGATATTGCCATTACCGAGGCGGCTGTCGGTATAGGAATGACCGTGATCATGATTACCGTAGTAACAAAAGTAGGGAGGCGGCCGCAGTGAAGAGGTGGCGTAATCATCTTTTTATGGCCTTTGCGGTTGTTTTAGTCAGTCTAATTCTTTTCATGTTCCTGGTGGCGGTGGAGGAGATGCCCCCGTACGGCCGGCTGGACAATCCCACGATCAATGAAGTATGGGAGCGCTATGTCTGGCAAGGACCCGCTGAAAGCGGAGGCTTGAACATGGTCACAAACATTATTCTCGACTATCGCGGTTACGATACACTTCTGGAGACGACTGTTCTTTTTACCGCCGTCATGGCTATTATGCTGACTCTGGGTGCGGGTAAAAGCCAGAAAGAAGAGTAGCCCATCTTGTTATTATTTTTTGTAGGGGGTTGAACCACTATGCCTACCGGTGCGCAGCTGATCATCGGAGCCGTAATATTCCCCATCGGAAGCGCTTTGCTGCTCAGTTTGTTTCCGGAGCGTTCAGACAAAGCGCGCAACTCCACGGCTGTATTTATTGCGGCAGTTACGGCGGCGATGGTTATCATGCTGCTTGCGGAGGTTCTTGAGGGCCGCATGGCCTTTGTCTCATTGATAACCATACTCCCCGGCTTGGAACTGGCTTTCCGCGCTGATCCCCTGGCGGCACTTTTCGGCGCACTTGCGTCGGTTCTCTGGGTTTTTACGGTAATATATTCTACAGGTTACATGGCCCATGAGAAAAATCGCCGCCGTTACTTCGTCTACTTCCTGCTCTCGCTGGGGACCACCATGGGGATCGCTTTTTCCGCCAACCTTTTTACTCTTTATCTTTTTTATGAATTCTTGACCATATTCACCTATCCCCTTGTCATTCACACGGGGACGGAGGAGGCCCAGCAGGCAGGCTTGCGCTACATTGTCTATAGTTTTGTGGGCGCCGCTTTCGCTCTTTCCGCCCTGGTGATGACCTACAGCACTGCGGGCACCTTGAATTTTGTGCCCGGGGGCATTGTCCAGACTGCGGCCGGGCAGGAGGCTCTGTTATGGCAGCTCATTTTTATCTGTTTTATAATTGGTTTCGGGGTCAAGGCGGCGATCATGCCGCTGCATGCATGGCTTCCTGCGGCCATGGTAGCCCCTACTCCGGTCAGCGCACTGCTGCATGCCGTAGCTGTGGTTAAATCGGGAGTATTCAGCGTATTAAGGGTGATGTACTCCGTGTATGGAAAAGAAGCGCTTTCAGCCTTGAATTTGCGCCTCTTTGTGATCATCCTTGTCAGCATTACCATACTGGCGGCCTCAATTATCGCCCTGAGACAGGATGTGCTTAAGCGGCGTCTGGCCTACTCGACAATCAGCCAGCTCAGCTATATCATTCTGGGCGCCGGCCTGCTCACCTCCCTGGGCCTTTCCGGGGGGCTGCTGCACCTGCTCAATCATGCCCTGCTTAAAATCACCCTCTTTTTCTGTGCCGGGGCGATTATCACAGTTACCGGTAAAGAGAGGATCAGCGAGCTGGCTGGCGTAGGGCGGCAAATGCCTCTGACAATGATGGCTTTTACCGTCTGCAGTGTCGGCATGATCGGCATACTGCCGACCAACGGGTTTATTTCCAAACTATTTCTCATGAGCGGCAGCCTTGATGTAGAACTTCCGGCAGTAATCGTTGTTTTGATCACCAGTGCTTTGCTGAATGCCGGATATTTTGTGCCCATCATCATAACAGCATTTTTCAAGCCCGGTAATTTTAAGAGGCTTCCGGGTGCGGAGGCCCCTCCCTCCATGCTGGGGCCGATTATTCTCCTGACGCTGATTTGCCTTGTGGCAGGTATCAAACTGGATCTGACTGTACCTTTTATTCAAGATGTAGTGGCATATCTTTTCTAGCCGGGCAAATTAAAAATATATTTAAGCAAGGAAGTGATCTTAAATGAATTTCCTGCTCATACCCGTGGCAGCCCCCGTTCTTGTTACACCGCTCCTGTTTATATTGCCGGAAGGGTGGAGGCGCCGGTTGGTGCTCCTCTATTCGGTGAGCCTTTTTGCGGTGGCGCTCTACATTGTGTCGGGAGCAGGGGTTTTAAATGAAACCTTGCTGAATTCGGTATCCCTGGCCCGGAGCGGGTTAACATTTTTAACTTTCAAGTTGCATCCTTACGGGAAAATCGCCGCTTTCGGCTTTACTCTTGTTGGCTCCTTCGGTCTGTTGTACGGCCTGAGACAGTCCAATACGGCTGAGCAGGCCGTCTCAATATGGGCTATCGCCGCCGCCATAGGAGTTTCATTTGCGAATAATTATCTTACCTTTCTTCTTTTCTGGGAACTGCTGTCGCTGGCTGCGGCGGCGCTGGTTTACCTGAAAAAAACTGCGGAAGCTGTTAAAATGGCCACCCGTCTGCTGATCTTTCAACTCGTTGGAGGTTTTTCAGTAACTGTGGGCATCGTGCTGCAGTATTTTGCCACCGGCTCTTTCGATCTCGTCATTCCGGAGGCAGGCCTTCTATTTTTCATTATCGGAATCGGTATCAAAACCGCCTTTATTCCTTTGCACCTTTGGGTACCCTGGGGTTATCCGGCAGCCTCCTTTCCCTCCAGCGTTTTGCTGGCGGCTCTCTGCACAAAAGCCGGGGTCTATGGAGTGGCGCGCATATTACCGCCTGGTGAAGGGATTGCCCTGATGGGAGCTGCTATGGCTCTTGTCGGCGTTGCTTTTGCGCTGATGCAAAGCAGGCTGAGGTCCCTTCTGTCTTATCATATTATCAGCCAGGTCGGCTACATGGTTGCCGGTGTGGGACTGGGAGTGGCCTGCTCTGTTGACGGGGGGCTTCTGCACCTGGTAAATCATATGATCTACAAAGCTTTGCTGTTCATGAGCGCCGGTGCGGTGCTCCTCTCTACGGGAAGCGAAAATATCCATGAACTGCGCCACCCGGAACCTGGGAAAGAGGGTCCGCCTTTGTGGAAAGTCATTCCCATTGCTGCGACAGGCGCGCTGATCGGGGCGCTTTCCATTGCCGGGATGCCTCCCTTTAACGGCTATGTCAGCAAGTTTCTGCTCAAAAACGGCACCCATGATTTGCCACTAATTTTTTGGGTTTTACAAATCGCAAGTGTGGGGACCGCTCTCTCCTTTGCCAAATTTGTTTACTTTGGCTTTATCAAAGGGAGATTGAAATTGAAACAGACTCTGGATGTTCCGATGCAGGCGGCGATTATCGGGCTGTCAGCATGCTGTATCCTTTTCGGGATTTTTCCCGGACTGTTGAAAACGATCCTGCCCTACCAGAGCAGTTTGCAAGTCTATACTGCCGCCGGGGTTCTCATGGCTGCCGGCCTGGTCGGTGGAGGCATCTTGCTATTTGCCATATTTTCCAGGCAACTGGAAAAAGAAAGCCGTGTACCGGACGAGCTAGTTGATGCGGGCTGTAAATTTAATAGAGCCTTAAAAAGTGCAGCAGCGACCCTCTGGGAGGCCTCGTTTTCACT
>CAYXKD010000092.1:0-6853 GCA_964464625.1 uncultured Syntrophomonadaceae bacterium | reverse complement strand
CCTTCCGCCAGGATGCTGATCCCCTCGTTTTCGATCTGGGCCAGCAGGCTCTGCAAAGAAGCCCGGTGCTGTGCGGTCAGCGCCACCCCGTTCCCCAGAAGCATCTGCCGCATTAGCTCCAGCTGCGCCTCGATCTGCAGCATCACTTTCAGGTCGCCCAGGGTCAGCGCGACGCCGTCCACCGTGACTTTCCGGCTCAGATCCGTCCCCTCCGCGGCCAGCAGATCTTTGACCTGCTCCAGGGTCAGGCTGCGGCCCTCCAGCTCGATTTTCAGGCCCGTCCGGGGCCGCCCAGTTTGATCCACCAGCCCCAGGGAGATGAGCTGATTCAGGGCCTCCCTGGCAGCCCCTTCATCACCGAAGAGAGCCGTCAGTTCATCTAAAATTGCCTGTTGCCCTTCTGTCCCGCTGCCGATAAAGCCCATCGCCGGCGCCGGCGCCAGGGAAAACAAGAAAGAGAACACCAATAGCAAACTAAGAATCTTTTTCCCCAATAATTTCTCCTCCTCTTATCTCTATCTGCGGCTCCGGGATAGGGCACAGTTCCCCGACCCCAATATGTACATAGAAAATCTTCCCACTTCTCTTGAATTATAAAACGGGAAGCTTCAATTTGTATATCGTCGTAATGGACGATATTGTTTCTTAGGGGGACTTGATCCTTTCGGCCAGGCGGGCGCGACGGTCGATCTGCAGCTTTTTAAAGACCGTGCGCAGATGGGTGCGTACAGTGCTTTCGGTGATCAACAGTTTTTCTGCAATCTCAGTGTTGAACAAGCCTGCAGCGGCCAGCCTGGCCACTTCGGATTCCCGCCTGGTGAGATCTGCCGGCAGTTCATCCGAGTAGATGGTTTCACGCAGCGTGATCCAGCCGGTGGAGAAACGGCTGCGGATAGCGTGGTACGGCTGAAGAAGGTGGGGATATCTTTGCCCGATTACCTCTTCGGGCAGATCTTGGAGCAGCCAGCTATAGGCGGCAAAGGGAAAAACCAGCCTGTCGGGCAGCGCCAGAGCCGCAGCATGCTCCACAAGCCCGGAAGCCCGGTCCCGGAACCCCAGAGCTAGCTGGCTGACGGCGATGACCAGGGTGATCAGGGCCTCCATGAAGGGGCGGCCCAGCCCGCGGGGGGGCAGCATGGCCTGGCCGGTGCCGGCGACGCGGGCGTGTTCCCCCTGGTGCATGAGGTAGCTCAGGTGTACGAAGTGGGCTAGAGGGGCCATGGGCGCCGACAGGCGCTGTCCGCCGAAATCACCTTTTTGCAGCCATTGTGGGATGGAGCACTGATCCTCCAGCTCATTCAAGAGGACGGCGCGGACAATATCCAGCGCAGTGCGGCTGATCAAGGTATCCTGCGCGCCCAGAGCGGCGGCGCGCTCCATGGAGCTGATGGCGCGCTGCCACCCCGCTGTATCAGCCTTGTGCAGGGCGATATGCGCCAGCAGCAGGGTGGCGCCCAGGTGGATGATGTTTTGTCCGTTGCTTTCGGCTAAAAAGACGGCTTTGTAGGATAGGATCTCCGCTTCACTGATTTCCCCCCGGTGGTAGGCCAGTTCCGCGCGGAAGAGCACATCAGCACCGCTGCCCTGTCCGCCTGTCAGCGGTGTATAAAGGGCCAGGTACTCCTCCAGTTCGTCAGCATCCCGGTCCGCTTCACCCGGCCGGGTATGAATGAAGCTGATGGGGGAGGGGTTGCCCAGGCTCCAGGGACTTGAGGTGATGATTACCCGCGAGCGGCCGGCGCCGAAAAGGGCGGCAGTCTTTCTGAGGGCGGGGATCATCTCTTTTGTGCGGGGGAAGCTTTTCAGCGAGTCAAGCAGGGTCCATTCAGCGATGAGGGCCGGGTCCCGCTCCCCGCCGGCCTGATCCGGGGCGCTGCGCAGCTCTTCCATGAGCAGATCAAACTCTTCACTCATTCCTGCAGTGTAGAGGGCGTGGGCCAGGCGCAGCAGGGAAAGGGGATGCTTTCTTCTTATCTCTGCAGGGCAATTCAAGGCTATTTCCCACGCCAGCTCCGCAAAGGGCTTTCCATTTACAGTCTCCAGGATCAAAGGGGAGAGATCCAGGGAAAGCATCCGTTCATAGTCCCCGGCCTGCGCATAAAATTCCAGGGCGGAGACGGCCTCTCCGCCCTCCCGGCAAAAATCACCCGCCCGCAGCAGGCAATCCCGCTCAAAAGCCACCCCTCTTTCCCGCCTTTTTTGCACCAGCAGATCGGAGAGGATAGCATGCATTTCATAGCGTGCGTCAGCGGGATCAAAGCGGATAAAGGGGCTGTCCAGGGTTTCAAGGGCGTATGCGGGCAGTGAGGCGCAGTTCAGAAGATAACAGGCCTGCCGCAAGGTGATGAGTTTGAAAGGGGAGAGGCGCAGAAGAAAATCCTGCTGCGGCCCCTGTAAACTATTCCACAGCAGGTGCTCCATCAAGGTGAGGATGCCGGGTTTATCGGAGAAACTTCCCCTTTCCAGGAAAGTGCGGAGCTGCAGGTAGAGGGCAATAATCCAGCCCTCGGTGTACTGTTCCAGCTCTTGCGCTTCCTTCGGGGTAATGTGCGCCCCGGCCAGGCTGAAATAGCGGCGGATATCTTCTGCCCCCAGTCGCAGATCTGCAGAAGTTAGATGTAAAAACCCATGGCCGGCAATCAGGGCCAGGGCGCTGCGTTTAAGCATCTGGGTGATCACGATGATATGCAGGCTTCCGCCGCCATGCTCCATGAGAGCGGCTAAAAAAGCGGGCGGCAGGGCGCTGTCAAGAAACTGAAAATTATCAATTACCAGGTAGGCCTGGTAGGGGCAGTGCAGGGAACGCAGGGCCGCGATGGTTTCGCCAATGGTTGCGGCGTTGGGCAGCCCGATCCTGAGCAGCCGTTCACCGGCCTGCCGGTCGATCCTTTCAATTTCACGGCAGAGGCGGCTATATCCTGCGGCGGGTTCTTCATCGGCGGAGGTAAACCAGTAAGCAGGCGTGCTCTGATCCAGGGAACACTCCAGAAAGTCGCGGACAGCCGTGGTCTTGCCATAACCTGAGGGGGCTTCTACCATGGTGGCGGGCGCAGTCAGCATCATGCCCAGTTTATTCTTCAAAGAGTCGGAAAAATAATGCACCTCGGCCCGGCCGCTGTTCCCCCGTCCCATACCGGCTGCCCCCTTCTAAGACTAATTATATCCAGCCGCGCCGGGTCGGGCAAGACGCTTTTTTTCTTGACAGCAGGCCCCCGTTTATGCTAAACTCCAACTTGGACAGCGCTAAAGTGTTGCTGCAGACGTATATTTCTTTACAAAGAGCGCCATGCGAAAGGGCCCATAGCTCAGTCGGAAGAGCGGCCGGCTCATAACCGGTTGGTCCCAGGTTCGAGCCCTGGTGGGCCCACCACGTTTGGCCCCTTCGTCTAATCGGTTAGGACACCAGCCTTTCAAGCTGGCAGCAGGGGTTCAAATCCCCTAGGGGTCACCATATTTTTTGGGCGAATAGCTCAGCGGGAGAGCACCTGCCTTACAAGCAGGGGGTCGCAGGTTCAAATCCTGCTTCGCCCACCACCAGAAAACATGACAACCACGGGCTTTTTTGGCATCGTGGTTATTTCACGTTTATCCTGAAAGCCCGAAAGTTCCCGCAAAACTCCCGGTATTTTATTTTGATAAGCTCGGAAACCGTCTGATCAAAAATAGCGATTATTTCTTTCTCCATTCCAAGAAGCTTGGTTAAAAATCGGCTTAAGGCTCAGGTTGTAGGCACTTTGTCAAAACCGCAGAGCAATCTGAGCTGACCGTTGCGCCTGAGCTCCCGAAGCAGGCTTTCAGCAGAGGGGTGTTGAAAAACGATCCCCGACAAAGAAGCAAATCCCATACATTTGCGGCGGATAGGTAGCAGTTGCGAAAGGAGGGTTCTATTTGGATCAAAAGACAGTACTGATTACCGGCGCCTCAGGTTCCATGGGCAGCGAGGTGCTCAAGGCGGTAATGGCTGCGGGCAAGTTCAAGGGTCTCGTCATCTTGAGGAAGAAGCCGCAGAATGAAAGGCTAAAACAAGAGCTGGATAAACGCTACGGCAGCAGGGCTGAAGTGTTCTTCGGCGACCTGTCCAGCATTAATGACTGCGTCAAGGTGGTGGGGAAGTCCGACTACATCATCAATTGCGCCGCGGTGATCCCCCCTGCCTCCGACATCGACCCCGGCTCTGCCGAAAAGGTCAACCACCTGGGGGTTAGGAACCTGGTCCAGGCCATCGAGGCAGAAAAAAACCCTGACGAGAAAAAATATGTCCACATTGGCTCTATCGCTGAATACGGCAACAGGTTTTTCCCGGTCCATTGGGGACGGGTGGGGGATCCCCTGCTTTCCAGCCCCTATGATTACTACGCCGTGACCAAGATTAAAGGGGAAAGATGCGTCGTGGAATCTTCTGTCAAGCACTGGGTTTCCTTAAGGCAGTCGGGCATCCTCTACGATGGTGTCCTTTTCAATAACTTAAACGGTGGGCTGATGTTTCACACCTGCTGGAACACCTTTATCGAGTGGTCCACGGCCAGGGATAGCGGCCGGCTCATCATAAACCTGATCCGGATGGATGACGAAGGTCTGCTGCCTTCATCTTTCTGGCAGAAGTGCTATAATATCGGCAACGGCGCAGGGGCCAGGGTAACGGGCTACGAAACCCTGGACCGGGGGTTTCAGCTCATGGGCCGTTCAGCCAGGGATGTTTTTAGACCCCACTGGAACTCGGCCCGCAACTTCCACTGCTTCTGGTATCTTGACTCCGATGAACTCAACAATATTTTAGACTTTCGGACAGAATCCTTTGAGGACTTTTTCGCCGGGCTTTCCCGCAAGCTGCGGTATTTCCGGCTAGGCAAATTCTTCCCGGGGTTGATCCGTAAGTACGTTATCGAAAGACTGCATCAGGATGCGAATGCCCCCATGTACTGGATCAACCATAACATTGAGGGCCGGATCAGCGCTTTTTATGGATCCCGGGAGGCCTTCGAGCAGATCCCCCGCAATTGGGCGGAGTACAAGCTGGTCCCCTCGGGCCCTCTTAAAGATATCAGCACCGCAGAACTACTGGATCTGAGAGGCCGGACAGAACTCACGCCGGAGGAGATCGCTTTTATTTCCGACAACGAGTACAGAGGGAAGAACAGGGCGGTGATTTTAAGCCACGGCTACGACGAAAACAAAGCGGACAGCGATCTGGGGCTCGCCGACATGCAGGGAGCGGCAAAATTCAGGGGCGGAAAGTGCCTGGCGCAGAGCATGGCCCGAGGCGATCTCCGGACTAAACTGACTTGGGAATGTCATAACGGCCACCTGTTCGAGGCTACTCCCTACACGGTGATCAAGGCCGGGTTCTGGTGCGCGGAGTGCTGTGAACCCGTTCCCTGGAATTTTGACGCTTTGGCCAAAAAGGTACTCTACTTTGCCCAGGCCTGGTACAATTCCCACGGCCCCGAGGAGGATAATTTCTACCCGGCGGATTCCTACAAGGACATCCTGCAGCTGTGAGCGGGTGGAGAAATATAGATCCTGAAAAGGAGGAAGAAGATGAAATATCCGGTTAACAATGTGTTTATCATCGGCGGGACAGGGTTTCTGGGCTACTATTTTGCCCTGGAGTTCCTGAAGAAAGGGATCGCCGTCATCATCGTAAGAACGGTACTCGATACTTGCATAACAACTCCAACTGCTACGCGCCTTGCTGCTGTTTCCTTTTAAATGGAAGCCTTTCCCGCCGGGACCGAATCCGCTAATAGATTTTACGCACTCCGGAAACAAGCTGCTTTCCACAATATGATCACTGTTCCCCTGGCCATCTTAGGCTTTTTTCCAGCCATTATGGGCGGGACGGTGATAGCCTTAAGCTTGGTGTCGATGGTGGGCTGCTCGCTGCTTTTGAAACATTACGATCCGGATCTGACTAATTAGGGCAGTGGCGCCATACCGGTTGCAGGGGCAGTGGTTTCAGCGGTGTTGCTGCAGGTTGGAAAGGGGCTGCCGATTACGCCTCCATTCTCGCATCACCAGAACGTAGGGGATAAAGGCCGGCAGGGATACCGCGAGTTCATAAGCTGGGCATAAACTTGTACAATGATTGCAACAGTATGGGGTCCTATGGAAAAACCTAGGGGTTGGGGGGCAGCCCTTTGCTAAAGCCGGCGAAACCCTCAGATAAGTTCAGCCTCCTTTTTCGAGTAAAAAGCCAGCAATAACAGTGCCATAACCGAAGACAGGGCTGAAGTCGCAAAAACATTGTTGAAGCCCTTGTTCATAGTATCTTGAAAGGTCTTTTCAAGATCGTCTGATTTTCGATCTATCTCTTTCAAATAATTGTTTTTTGCAGTTTCAAACACTGCCGGGACAGAATCTTTTGCTGCAATCATTTTATTTATCAGCTTTTCTACTGTTACCAATTGATGTTTACTATCGGTCATCTGAGAAATTGAGCGATCTATTCCATCAATTCCAGTTGCTATCCCGCTCTGGATCCTGCTGATGATGCCGGGGGTCATTCGATCAAACATTGCCGCCGCCATTATCTTGGTGTTCTCGGTTATAGTAGTTACGTCGCTGGATTTCATAAGTTCAAGCGACTCTTCCGGGATCGCATCCGTGGAGCTGTCGTCCATATTTATTTTTACAGTGGAGAGCGCGGTTCGGTCAGGAAAGTCAAAGCCACCCATTTTATCCTTTAGATTAGGATCAGCCTTAATTTTGTCAAGTTCATCTGCAATTTCTTGGGCATAGGCAATGAGCGGTATATCTATTTCTGCCGGCAGTATTGCACTAATATTTGTTTGGACAGAGGCTCCGGCGTGGGCGATAAAGGCGACCATAACAGCCGGAGCTACTGACATCCCTA
>CAYXKD010000091.1:0-6909 GCA_964464625.1 uncultured Syntrophomonadaceae bacterium | reverse complement strand
CAGCGCTGCGCCCAGGAGAATGGCAGCGGAGCCCAGGCTGCGCCTGGGAATTCTGTTCATTATTTTCTCGTTATTCTGCAGCTGCATCCTACTGCTCCTTCCTGCGTAAACATGGGCTCGATTCCCGAAAGAGCCCTTGTCGCCGCCGTTGCGGCGCCGGTAAATTTTCAAACCCCAGGGCATCCTCCTTTTCAGATATTACTACATTCATTTCTGCCGCGGTTACCGCAGCCCATCAGGGTATGATCAGCACATATGGATTACCGGCTGTTCCATCGCCTCCGGTAACCGTCAGGTTGGGCTGCAGGAACATAGATGGGCGCACATAATAGCTAGGTGAAGATGTAGTATTGGCAAGAGCACCGTCAGTGTTGACATAATAACGGCGGGTAAAAAACAACCATACTGTTTCCCAGCTACTCGTCCACCAATCAACATCAATATCGAGAATACTTACCGCAAACTGCGGCACCTCCTCTTTTGTAAGCAGGCGCGAACTGCTCCTTACCGCCGCGGGGAAGCCGTTTTCATAATCTATGCCGTCGTTGATTGCATTGGCCTGGGTCCGCGTACTGCCCGTTGTCCCCCTTAACAGGACCCGGTCTGTCCCGATCTTCTGGAAGAGCACATCAACCCCGCTGTTATTCCGGATGTAGATATAGTCGCCAATCGCCAGATCGGCAAAGAAAATATCCTCGGGCGGCGGCGGTTCCTCTTCATCGCCCCCGATCCATTCGCTGCCGTCCCATGAAACACCCCACTCGCTTTCCACGGCATCATGGGTCACCTGGACCGCATCAAACTCCATGGAGAGGGAATATTCGGCGCCCTGATAGCTGTTGTCCGTGCCGTCCAATTCCAGGCAGACCCTTGACAGGACGGTAATTTTATCCGGCCCTTCAACTTCGGCGGGATCAAGCATTCCCTTATAGTACCAGTAGGTGACGCCGTCTACTGCAAGCATCTGCCATTGAGCCGGTGTGCCCGGCCACTCCTGACCGCCCACCCACCAATTCACATTTCCAATGTCCCTGGTGTGGGTTTCGCAGGCCACGGAATCATCTCCGCCTGCGCCCTCCGCATCTTCCCACATCTCGGTAATCCGGAGGCGGACGAAGACCCTTTTTGATCCCGTGACTTCCAGCGTGATCACCTTGTCGGTACAGTCACCCGGGTTCCAGTTATCTATGCTGAAGCCTTCCTCCCAGGATTCGTCCGCTTCAATTTTCACCGTACCTGCGGTAAAAGTGTTGGCTTCAATGCCTGCCGAATCGGTGAACCAGGCCAGTGTGCCGCCGATGATGGCGGCAAAAGCCAGGGCAATGCTCATCAGGCTGGTCAGGATTCCCTTGTTCATCTCTCCAAAAAACCTCCCGGCCCCTTAATCGGAGGGGATCTGGGGCGCACTCCATGCTTCCACGCCCTGCGGTAAATTTTGCAGTCCCCAGGCTTCCTTGTAAACCTCATGCGAGGCCTGTACCGCCTCTGCATTGACCATGATGCGCAGGACCTTGCCCTTGTACTCAGCGTCCATGGGGCTTTTCAGGGTCACCGACTGCAGAAGCAGTTCGGTCTCGGCGCGCCCGGCAAGGATACTCCTGTAATAGTACCAGCCCTCCTGGTAAACCCAGTTGCTGCCGTAGCCGGCAACAAAATTGAACTGGACATTGTCAACGGGCAGGCTCGGCTCGGCCGTAAAAACCCCTTCGACCTCGCTGCCCCATATCGGCGTGAGGGATATTCGGACATAGCAGGCCTTGGATCCCCTGTTTTTGGCGCTGATCATCTTACCCGTGGCCACTCCCGGGCTCCAGTCGGACACATCGGTAAAGCCGTGTTCGTTGATCTCGACCCTGACCGTTCCGGCGGTAAAGCGGTTGGTCAGCGGACCCGTTTTATCGACAAGCCAGGCCCAGTTTCCGCCGATCAGCACGGCTGCCAGGGAGAGAACAGCTATCGCCGTCAACGCCAATTTTTTCATCTAGTCCAGAACCCCCTCATGAGCGGATGGAACCTCATTCCGCCCGGACTGCTCATCAATTGATCACCCGAAAAATATTTTTCTTTTCATCGTCATCGTCGAACCCCGGCGGTTTACGCCTCCGGTTGGTCACCGTAGCAGCTCCCTCAGGCTGGGCTTCGCTGATGACAACTGTTGACGGGCTGATGCCGACGAGGCGGTAACCCATGGGCACGACTTCGCGCACCTGGTACTGACCGGGTTTTAGCCCCATAATCGTGGCTGATTCCCCGTTTGACAGCAGCACGCACCAGCTGCGGCCATCGCCCTCTATATAGATGGGGAATTTTTTGCTGCCGCTGCCGTTTTGCACGATCTTGTTGACAGTGATCTGACCCTTCCAAAGTTTTGCTTTGACTGTATCAGACATGCTGCATCCGTAAGCCTCGGTGACGGTTACCGTGTAGATTGTATCCACAGAGGGAGAGACAACCGGGTTCGCCTCGGTGGAACTCCAGCCCGGATCTGTATCGCAGGTCCACAGGTAGGTGTAGGGCGGGGTGCCCCCTGATACCTCCAGGTTGGCCCCGATAGCGATGCTGCCGCCCAGGGGCATCTCCCGATCCGGCCCCGCCTCCACTGCAAGCGGGCCGGGCACATCAACTATGGGTATGGGGAAAACCTTGGTCTGGGTATTGCCGTCGAGATCGGTATAGGTCAGGTCGGCGTACTGGTTGGTGGGAACATTGTCGCCTCCCGCATAATCCTCCCTGGCCGTGATGATATATTTCAGGGTGGTGCCGGTGGTGATAGTGCCTGCCGTCCAGGTGATCACACCTGTGGCGGGGTCATAGTGCACCTCAGCTTCGGAGTCGCATTGCAAACTTCCCGGCACCACCTCAAACCCCTCCGCCGGGATAGTATCCACGGCGACGGCGTTGGTGGCGGAGTAGTTGACTTTCTCTTCGATCAGATCGTAGATTGCGGGCAAACCCGCCGCCGACTCCACCTCGTAATATCCGGCATTCTGGGACCTCTGCATGGTCTGCCTGGCCAGGGGCCGGCACTGCGAGGGAATGGCGGATAAAATGTTGATCGTAAATACCTGGTAGCCCAGGCCGTGGCTGAGCTGCGCCTCCGTGTAAGCGGCAATGGTATGCACATTGTCACTGGTGGGGTCGTCGGGCCCGTAGCTGTTGCCGATGCTGACCGTGGGCACGCCGTCCGTCAGGAAGACAATGACCCGGTTAACATACGGGCGGCCTCCATCGTATGATGGTAACAGCCCCTGCATCAGTTCCTTGGCCCGCCGGAACCCGGCCTCGCTGTTGGTGCCGCCATCGGCTGTAAGCTCATTGATGGAGGATTTTACCCGGTTAATATTGTTTGTAAACCCCCTGACCACCTTTGAATCCCTGTCGTAGTCACCCGGCAGCCATTGCGGATACTGCTGCCCGGTACGCGGGTCTTTATGCCCTTGATAATCGAAGCTCACTACCGCCACCCGGCTGTCGCTGTTTTGCAGGATCTGGCCGGCAAAATACTTGGCCGACTCCTTAGCATAATACATGGCCGGCTGGGGGGTGCCGTTGGCCATGCTGCCCGAGCAGTCGATGACCAAGATAACGTCAACCTTCTGCAGGGTGGCCGGCGGCTCTCCCGTGATGTCAAGGGTTACCTCGTAAGCCCGGCAGCCCTGCACCCGCTCGGCGCTCTTGTCAACTTCTATGGTGTCGGCTTCATTCGGAGCGGCCCCGGCCCGGCCCGGGCCCGGTGCTGCCGCCGCCAGGATCAGTAAAAGTGCAATGGCAAAATATATTAAACCGGGCAGCCTTCTCAAATTTTTTATACCCCCTGCACATGTGTCTATTCTCCGAAAGTTTGCTTCCGGCGATGGAAAACACCTTACGGGGGCAGGGAGCATCTCCGCCGCCCCCGCAGGTTAATTCAGTCAACTCGTTTACGGTGAGTCAAAGGAACCGTCCCCTTGACTCAGTCTTCTCCGTTTTCATCTTCGACTTCTACCCATTTATTTTGAGTGCTGTCCCAGTAAACGCCCCAGGCATCATTGACCGCTTCATTAGTTACCTGGATGGCTTCGAAGTTCATGCCAAGGGTGTAAGTGGCACCCTGATACTCATTGTCAGTATCAGCGCCGGCCAGGCAAACCTTGCTAAGAACGGTCACTTTTTCCGGACCATCTGGTGTGCGACCACCTTCTTCGCTCTGATCAGGGTCAAACATGCCTTTATAGTACCAGTATGTTCCATCCTCTGTTATCATCATCTGCCATTCGGCAGGTTCACCAGGCCAGGAAACCTCACCCACAGACCAGCTCACATTTGCAGCGTCTCTCTCGTATGTGGTAACAACTTCCGGGGAACCTTCTTCTTTCGGAAAACTCCATTTCTCAGTAATCAGCACCCGGATAAACGCCCTTTTGGAGCCTTTAACCGCAAGTTCCACTTTTTTTTCAGTGCAGTCGCCGGGGTTCCAGTTTTCGACTTTAAAGTCCTCGTCCCAAGATTCGCCCGCTCCAATTTCCAGCGTTCCGGCGGTGAATACATTGTCTTTGATCTCCGCTGACGCTGTGAACCAGGCCAGGGTGCCGCCGCCGAGAGCGGCAACAGCCAGCACGATGATCAGCAAGCTGACTACTATACTCCTTTTCATCTATCTTCCTCCTTTTCTATCTCTCCATAAGCCGGGTGCTTCGTTGAACAATCTCTTTTCCCGCCTCTCCGGCATGCAGGAGTGTACTTCGCCATCAAATCAACTGTTTGCCTGTCCCTCGTTGGCCCCCCCGGATCACCTCCTTATTTCTCCCTCTCTCCTTTTCACGCATGTATCTGAATATATTGCACAGTTCCAACAGGATCACACAGGCGCTGGGAATGAACACCATGAATATCAGGTACTGTCTTGTCCAGAACAGGCTTACCAGGTAGCCCACTAGGGGTACGGAACCGGTCACCTTGCCGACCACGCTCTTTGCCGGGACGGGATTGGGGTCGTCCGCGCTGTTGGCGTCGCCGCGCGTTACGAATTTCAGGCTCCCCTCCTCTGCAATGTCAACGACGCGGTGCGTCGTCGGATTGCCGCCGCGCGATCCGCCGAAAGTGATGATATCCCCTTTTTCAATGGCCTCCGCTTCCACGGGACGGACTAAGACCAGGCTGCCCGGGCCAAATGTGGGCTGCATGCTGCCGCTCAATACCACGAACATGCGGTGCCCGAAAATCATGGGGATCCCCCCGTGCATTTTGCTCTGGACCAGGAAAAATACCAGCACCGCCAGGAGCGCCAGCATGCTGCCAAAAAGAATGTTTCCGCCGATCTTGCGGACGGCGGCCAGCGGACCGGGCCGGTCCGGGACCCCGCCGCGGGCGGAGAAAACCTTTTCGGGACCGGGGCGGCGCGCTTTGCGCACAGCAGGGCGAAGGCTTTTTTGCGCCGCGGAACGGGAGTTTCTCCGCTCCGCAGAGTGTCCGCCTTCCAGCGCTGCAGCGCGGAGCCCTTTTTTAAGACGGAGGCTCAACTCGCTGTTGGAGGGCGGTCCAACAATGAAATCCTCAACCCCCGCCTGCAGCGCATCATCCAGCAGCGCCTGCTCCTGGGCTCCCGCGATCAGCAAGATATAAGCACGGCTATTTACTTTTAGCAGGTGGTCAACTATTTGCAGGCATCCATATGCATGGCCCCCCGCGTCCAGGACAACGAAATCGGGGATAAAGGCGCCGGTAATCTCCGTCACCTCCAGCCCCGGAAAACAGGCAGCAATAGTGCTGGTCCCGGCAATTTCCGTGACAAGCATTTCCAGTTGACCTGTGATTTCGGACCGGCTGCTGATCAGTAAAACATTCAATTACGTTTTTCCCTCTCCGCTGATACTCTGTAAATATTGTGCAGTTCTCGCGCAATCACAAGTATGCCCGGGATAAACACCAGGCAGATCATGCCGGTTTTGGTCCGGGCAAAGCCCATCAGGAAGCCCAGGTAGGGCACGAAACCGCGGACCTTGCCCACCACATGTTCGGGCGGCACCGGGTTGGGATCATCGATGTTGTTGGCATCGCCGCGGGTGACAAAAGCAAGGCCTTCATCACTTTTAATATCGACCACCCGGTGCGTTGTAGGGGCGCCGCCGCCGGAGCTGCCGAAAGTGATGATATCCCCTTTTTGAATCGATTCCGGCTCTGATGGGCGGACAAAGACCAGGCTCCCGGTATCAAAAGCAGGGTTCATACTGCCGCTCAGGACTACGTAAAGATGATGACCGAAAACTTTAGGTATGCCTCCGGTGTATCTGCTTTGCACAAGGAAAAACGACAGGGTAAGCATTATCACAAGCAGCACCCCAAAAACAACATTGCCGAAAATGCTGAGGGCGGCCGCGTAAGGTTTATGCCTTTTGGCACGCCTTCTGGGATGAGCGGAGATACTTCCAGCTATGGGGCGGCGCTCAATTATTTTCGGCGCAGAATCAAGCCGTTTTTTAACGCTTGTGATCAGATCGCTGTCGGCGGGGACGCCGGCGAAGATATCACCAACGCCTGCTTCCCTCGCTTCCTGCCGCAGGCTCTGCTCCTCAGGCCCCGTGATAAGCGCAATATGGACCAGCGGATTTATTTTTTGCAGATGAGAAATCATGTTCAGGCAGTCATAGGATTGCCTGCCGGCATCAAGAACAACCATGTCGGGGGTAAAAGATGTCGTTGCCTCAAACAGCTCAAGGCCGGGGCTGCAGCAGCGGATCTCATTTGCGCCGCAGTTTTCGGTGATGATCTCTCTCTGGCTTCTCATGGCCTCAGCCTGATTGTTAATCAACAAAATATTCAAGTGCAGATCACCGCCGGTCGGTTTTTCGCAAAGACCATTTTCTGTCCCCCCAGGGAGAGCCTGTCGCTTTGTGTCTAAAATAGAGTCTGCAAGCATTATAACGGGGGCCC
>CAYXKD010000090.1:0-7066 GCA_964464625.1 uncultured Syntrophomonadaceae bacterium | reverse complement strand
GTTTTGGCGGCATCCATGTTGAACTTTTCCGCGATCTGGCGATGCGCCCGGCGCCGCTGGAAGCGGCGCAGATCGAAGAGATGCTTGGCGAACTGAAAGGCGCCCCCTTGCTCAGCGGATTCCGGGAAAGGGCGCCGGTGAATACCGCTGCCCTGGTTGAGGCGGTATCCCGTTTCTCACATCTTGCCGCCGCACTGAAAGGGGCTTACCGTGAAATGGAGATAAACCCGCTGGTCATCTGCTCCGACGGCCGCGTTGTGGCCGCCGATGCGCTGATTCTCCGTTAAACCGGCGTATACTTGGAGAGACAGAGACGGGCACTTTTTTTGGTGCGGTGCATGAAAGCATGAATGAATCAGCAGTCAGGATCTCAGGACCTGGTATTCATTTATGGTGATCAGATCACAGGCCAGGGCCTTGGCTACAGCGTGAGTGCGGCTGCTGACGCCGAGTTTTTGCAGGATATTGTAGACATGGTTCTTAACCGTATTTTCACTGATAAAAAGGCTTTGGGCGATCTCCTTATTGCTTTTACCAAGGGCAACTTCCATCATCACCTCTGTTTCTCTAGGCGATAACAGGGGCTTCTCGTTCAAATCATGGTTGTAAGCCCTGCTTAAAGATTTATGGACATTCTCAGTTAACTGCCTGAGGATGGAGTGGGTGATCGGCTTAGGTAGGGGTATTTCGCCGAACAAGAGCAGCCGCAGCGAATTAATGATCTCATGTGAATGCATGCTTTTCACCAGATAACCGCGCGCCCCGGCATGCAATGCCTCAGCAATTGTAATATCATCCTCGCAAACAGTGAGAAACACAATTATTGCATGAGGGTTTTTCGAAAGAATCTCCCGGGCGGTATCTATGCCGTTGCGCTCAGGCATATACAGGTCCATAAGGATAATATCCGGCTTAAACGATTCCACCAGCACGGCGGCCTCCCTGCCGTCGGCCGCTTCCGCAATGTTGGTTATCCCGGCGTCCGAAAGAATTCTCCGCAGCCCCTCCCTGAAGAGTGCGTGATCATCCACGATGAGCACACTTTTAGTTTCCAAAAATCCTGCTGTCATAATCCGCCCCCCCCGTTTGTCTCGGGAAGAAATATTTGGACTTTTGTTCCGGCGCCCTTACTGGTGTTGATCTCCAGGCGACCGCCCAGTGCCAGAGCACGTCCGTTCATGATCCGGATCCCCTGATGCAAAGACGCCATTTCTCCATTGTCCTGCTCCTTCAGGTCGAATCCATGCCCATCATCTTCTATCAGGATTGCCAACCCTTCTGTTCTAAAATCAAAGATCACATCAACCGCCGAAGCCCGGGCGTGCCGCCTGACATTGGTCAAAGATTCCTGGATGATACGGATAATATGCGGTTGCATTTCGGGCTTCGGCGTATGGTAGTCTCCTTGCAGCAGCAACTTCGTCTCGATATTGGACAACCTCTGAAATTCCTCGAAATAGCTTTCGAGGGCCTGAAAAAAATCGTCTTCATGCGAGATGTCTACCCTGAGGCCGGTGATAGCCTCCCGTACATCTTTATAGGCGCGATCCACGACATTCCGCAGTTGGTTCAGGAGCCGGCGTGAATTTTCGGGGTTTTGTTCCTTGAGACGTTGGGACAGCGAGTCCAGCCCGAGCCCGAGGTAACCCAGCGTTTGGGCCAGGCCGTCGTGCATCTCCACAGCGATGCGGTCTCTTTCTTGTAATATGGCGATACGCTGCGCTTCCTTGTAAAGAATGGCGTTCTGGATTCCCAGTCCCAATTGCCTGCCTACACCTTCAAGCAATTGCTGATCAAACCAGACCAGGTTCAGATGTTCCCAGACCAGCAGGCAAAGACCATTAACATTACCCTTGCTGTCGGCGGCGGTAAAGCAAACATAGTAGCCGGACATAAAGGTGTCCCGCAGCGGTGAGATAGGTATGCTTTCTTTGACTGAACCCCACATCACCGGCGTTACCGGCTGATCGCTGATCAAAGAGGGCAGCTTCTTTGTTTTTTCGATCTGACCGGCGAAGGCGCAAAGCTCAAGTTGTTTCCCACTTTTAATATACAATGCTCCAGTATCGGCGCTCGTTGCCTGGGCTGCGCGGCGGATAAAATTATTCCCCAGCTTATTCAGCTCTACCGTTTCATTTATGGCGCTGGAGACGGCAGTCAACAAAAACAGGTGTTCGTTTTTCTTTTCCAGCTCGCTTTGCACCTTTTTTGTCTCGGTGACATCGTAATAAACCTCCACGCGGCCGAGCAATTTGTTATCTTTTAAGAAAACAGGACCGCTGAAGCGGTGCAGGGTGACCTGCCTGGGAATTACGACCTCAACCTCGTCATGTGCAATTATCTCCGGGTTGTCATACAGCCAAAATAGTTTCTTTTGAAATTCTTCGGGGTAGCGGGTCCGCCACTTGATCTCATTGGTGATCACTTCTCTTTTATCCTTGCCCATAATGGAAGAAGCAGGTATGCCGAAATAATATTCAAATTGTTTATTGCATGCCGCCACCACAAAGTCTTTTTGAACAAGCAAAATGGCTTCATTGACGGAATCCAGCAAGGCCTGCAGAACAAGAAGTTTGTTGGACACTTTTCAAGACCCACCCTAAAGTTGAAATATTTTGCCAATTACATTATTCGACAAAGAGCCGTTGTTACCCTTTTCATCCCGGAGGCAAATGGATAGTTAGAACTAGCTATTTATTACCTATATTTCCACACCAACCGGGAGGGATGAACCAGCGATCCGGGCAAATGGAATAGTAAATTAATCGTCATTTCAGATTATTTAATCAAGTGCTGCAGCGTGTTAAGGTTTAAGCAGCAACCATAGTTGCAAAAAAAACAAGGAGGTCTTTTAAATGTCAGCGACACCGATGAACAACATGGATTATCTCTGGAATTATCGGGCAGAGAAGTACGCAATCTTGGAGGCTGCGCGGAAGAAGAAGGGACTCACCTACGAGGAGATTGCCAAAAACCTGGGCGTGAACAAGGTCTGGCTGGCCAGTGCGCTGGACGGACAGCAGTGGATGCCTGACGAATACGTCGGCAAGGTAGCCGGCCTTCTGGGGGTATCCCGTGAAGATGCTGCGGTGCTGGCAGAGCACCCGTTTAAGGGTAATGTTGATCCGATTCTTTACCGTTTACACGAGGTTTTTGACACCTTCGGCCCGGCGATCAAGAGAGTGATCCATGAGAAGTTTGCCGACGGCAATGGTATCATGAGCGCAATTGATTTCTCGGTTGATGTGGATTGTATAAAGGATCCTAAAGGTGATAGGGTCGTGATTACTTTTAACGGTAAATTCCTGCCTTATAGCTGCAAGGGAGAGTACCCCTGGTAGCACAATTGCAAGGATGACTCTTTGAACGCGGAGCAAATGCCGGAACTTGTTCCGGCATTTGCTTATCCCTGGAGTGTTTAAGCTGACCCTAAAAATAAAGGAGGTATTTTAGCTATGAGCGAATTGCAACCTGCCGAAAAAACATATTTTGCTAAGTGGGCGGCAACGGCAAGATGCTCCCTGAAAATACCCGGCGCAGTCAGTCTGTTATGGACTTTTGCGGCTGCATTTATAGGTATCGGGATAGTCTCTTACCTGGCTTTAGATTCTCATCTCTTTTCTCTATTCGCTCCGTTGGGAGCATCCGCAGTCTTGCTCTACGGCGCTCCTGCAGCGCCCTTTTCACAGCCGCGCAGCGTAATTGGCGGTCATGTTCTTTCGGCCTACGTGGGAGTAATTGTTTTTAAGCTGCTTGGCGCAACATTTATTGCCGTTGCCCTGGGTGTAAGTCTGGCTATCATTGTAATGCTTCTGACAAAGACGGTGCATCCGCCGGCTGGAGCAACGGCTCTCATCGGGGTAACTGCATCAGGGGGCAGCTTTATCTGGCCCTTGACCCCGGTTGCTGTGGGCGCCCTTATTTTACTGGTAGTTGCGCTCCTGGTGAATAACCTGGACAAGGAGAAGAGCTACCCTGTTTACTGGTTCTAGCAGTTGACAGAGGGCGGTGTGCTGGAGCGCTGTAATATCCACCCGGTCAGCCGGGCAGGCTCGTCTGAGCGTTTTCAAGATAAGTTCAAGAAATCGCTCGCTTCATCAAAGCGGCGCCCTGTTTCTGCCCCAATCCTTTCCCGGCTGATCGGGCAGCTATCCAGCCATATTTCCGCAACCAAAACCATCGGAGGTCCGGTTATAAATGGAGGGGCCTGCTGGGGGTAAGGAAAACGAGCAATACGACAGGCTGAGCGCCGAATATGCTGCACTCGTTGAGATAGATCCGGCGAAAATATATGTGCAATACCCTGGCGCCCTGAAATTGCTCGGAGATGCAGCCGGCAAAAGCGTTCTGGATGTGGGATGCGGGAACGGGACATTTACCAGGATGCTTGCGCGCAGGGGGGCAAGGGTGGCGGGTTACGATCCATCTGTAGAACAGATCAGGGAAGCCCGAAAGCGGGAGGAGATCGATAATTTGGGGATCAGCTATTTTGTTGGCTTAAAGCCTCCTCTTTCCCCGGCACACCTCTTTGACGATGCGGTTTCGGTCATGGTCTTGCCCTATGCCTCCGACAGAGCGAGTTTGCAGCGGACCTTTGTCGTTGTGATGCGATCACTGAAGAGAGGCGGTTCATTTTGCTCGGTAACGTACAATCCCGGCTATCAACGGCTCGGCAAGGCGGCATACAACAGGCGGTTTTCGAAAACCGCGGAGGGTGGAATCCAGGTTGATTTTCTGGATAACCGGAGCAATCTTGTCATTTCGGCAAGGTTCTCAGACTATTCCAGATCGGATTATGAGGATGCCGCGCAGAAAGCCGGATTTTCGGCGCCGCTGTGGGTGAGACTCGCAGTAACGGGGGAAGGGATTGATCGACAGGGGGATAAATTTTGGCATGGCTTTGAAGACGACCCCCCCTACATCGGTTTTAAGGTTGTAAAACAGCAGTAAGGACGCCTTCTTATATTGTCGGGCCTCTCCCCGGCCCGGGGCCGCTGAGCCTGCTCACTCCAAATATTTCTATCCATTGCCGGTTTACTCTGTTATGCGGCCCATGCCCTGCCTCAGGTAGCTTTGGGCCAGCTCCTTGTAAGAGGAGGAACTGCCGGATACCCACATCAATGAGGCGCCCGAAACTTCTTTTTTAACCTTTGCAGGCACACCGGCGGCGAGGTGGCGGGGCGGGACAACCATTCTGTTTGTTATTACACTGCCGGCGGCGATCATGGCTTCCTCGCCGATCTCGCTGAAATCCTGCACTACAGATCTCATGCCGACAACTGCGCCCCTGCCGATACGGCAGCCATGCAGCACGGAACCATGGGCGACGGTGACATTCTCGCCGATTATTGTCTCACAGTCCGGCATTACGTGGACCACAACATTGTCCTGAATACTGCTTCCCCTGCCGATATTGATGCGCCCGAAATCACCGCGGATAACAGCTCCGAACCAGATGCTGGCTCCGTCTCCGATAGTCACATCGCCGATAATGGCGGCTCCCGGTGCGATAAAAACATCTTTACCTATTTGCGGACTTTTACCGTTATACTCCAGAATAA
The DNA here is from genome assembly GCA_964464625.1 of uncultured Syntrophomonadaceae bacterium. Lineage (GTDB taxonomy): Bacteria > Bacillota > Dethiobacteria > DTU022 > DTU022 > JAAZIN01. Next base: position 1,505 of record CAYXKD010000090.1, on the reverse strand, counting down.
TCATTATAATCACCCCTTTGCTTTGCTTTCATCTATTTCCCTGCGCAAGGCCCGGATCCCTCTTTCGCCGCCTGCCGGACGGCCGGGAGCGCAAGCAGGAGAGGGGCCGCGACATAACTGAATAATGTCCTTGTGATATAATGGAGAATAAAATTGCCGTGCATGGATGGAAGGAGCACTGTCCCATGCGAGATAGCTACCGGACACTGTTGGAACAGGTCCGCGGGGGTGAACTGAGCGTTGAACAGGCGGTGCAGAAGTTGCGCGCCTTGCCCTATGAAGATATCGGTTTTGCCAAAGTCGATCATCGGCGCTCCTTGCAGATAGGGTTTCCCGAAGTGATCTACAGCCCCGGGAAAACCGCAGATCAAATCCTGGAGATCGTGAGCCGTCTTTCTAAGAGGGCTGCACCGCTGCTGATCACCCGCGCCGGGCCCGAGGTTTACGAGGCTCTGCAGGGTGAGTTCCCGGAAGCGGAATATCACCGCGAAGCCCGTGCAGTGGTCATCGGAGCGGGGGAGGCGGCGTCGCCCGTCGGCTCAGTCGGCGTGCTTACCGCGGGAACTGCCGATCTGCCCGTTGCCGAAGAGGCCGCCCTGACGGCTGAACTGATGGGCTGCCGGGTAAATCGTCTTTACGATGTAGGGGTGGCCGGGCTGCACCGCCTCCTGGACAATCTTGATCTGCTGCTTCAGGCTTGCGTCCTGGTAGTAGTTGCCGGGATGGAGGGGGCGCTGCCCAGTGTCGTCGGCGGCCTGGCCCCCTGCCCCATTATTGCCGTGCCCAGCAGCATAGGATATGGGGCCAGCTTCAACGGTCTGGCTCCCCTTTTGGCCATGCTGAATAGCTGCGCGCCCGGGGTGGCTGTTGTAAACATAGATAACGGCTTCGGGGCCGGTTACATGGCGGCTTTGATCAATCTTTCGGGCGGCAGGGGGGGTGCAGCGGATTGAGCGTCACCGCCGGTGGAAACAGAATCGCCTATTTTGACTGTTTTAGCGGAATCAGCGGCGACATGATCCTGGGCGCGCTGCTCGATTGCGGCCTGAAGCTGTCATCGCTTCAAGGGATGCTCTCGGGTCTTGCCCTGCCCGGCTATCGCCTGGAAGCAGAGAAGGTTATCCGCCATGGGCTGGCCGGCACCGATGTGCGGGTACTTCTAGATGAGTCGGACCCCCGGCAGCGCCGCCTGCCCGAAATAAAGAATCTAATCCAGCGAAGCGCCCTGCCCCTGAAGGTTAAAGAACAAAGCGGCGCAGTTTTTGAAAATTTGGCGGCGGCCGAGGCCGCCGTGCACGCCGCATCGATCCATGAAGTTCATTTTCATGAAGTGGGCGCCGTTGACGCAATTGTTGATATTGTCGGCAGTGTCGCCGGTCTGCACCTGCTGCAGATAGAGCAAATATTCTGTTCTCCCTTACCTTTGGGAGGGGGGAGAGTCGGCTCGGCGCACGGCCTTCTGCCTTTGCCGGCCCCTGCGGTGCTGGAGTTGCTTAAAAGCAGGC
>CAYXKD010000089.1:0-7141 GCA_964464625.1 uncultured Syntrophomonadaceae bacterium | reverse complement strand
TGCAGATCTACGGCGGCTACGGCTACACAGCCGATTATCCCGTGGAGCGCTACCTGCGGGATGCCAAGCTCATGGAGATCGGCGAGGGCACTTCGGAGATTCAGCGGCTGGTTATTGCCCGGGAATTGATCAAGGGATAGGACTGGTATGGAAGGTCAGAGGCAAGAGGTCGGAAATCGGAAGTCGGAAGTCGGAAAAAGAGGAGCGGGCTGTGCTCGCCCGCGATTCCCTAGAAAATGTAAAGGAGGATGACTGGATTGAGTAAAAGAGTAGGTATCGTCGGAGCGGCGGTGACGCCCTTCAAAGCAAAATGGTATGAGAAGACCTACTATGAGCTCTCGCAGCTGGCTACCGCCGAGGCGCTGGCTGATGCAGAGATGACGCCTGAGGAAGTGGATGCCGCTTTTTACGGGATCTACAATGATATTTTCCAGCGCACCTGCATCCCCGAGCACCCCCTGCAGGGGATTATCGGGCTGCAGAACAAATTTGGCATGCGCGTGAGCAATGGCGGGGCCACGGGCTGCTACACCATGTCGGCGGCGCACGCCTATCTTGCTGCCGGCCGCTTCAAGACAGCCCTGGTCCTGGGTGTGGAGAAGGCCACAGACTGCTTCGACTTCATGAGCATGTCGGCCACGCCTGAGGTGATTAAAACCATCGGCTGGTCCGGCGACAGTTTCTACGAGCAGAAGCTGGGCTGGACCGCCTCGGACAGCTATGCCGAAGTGGTCCTGGCCTATATGGACGAATTTCCCAATGATCTCAAGCCGGAGGTTACGGCAAAGATCTCCTCATTGCTCAGCGAGCAGGCGCGCACAAACAACTATGCCCAGCGCCAGTTTGACCAGGTGACCCCCGAAGAGGTGCTTAATTCCCGCACGGTGGTCTACCCCTTTAAGGAGCTGGAGACCTGTGTGTACACCGAAGGGGCGGCGGCGCTGGTTCTGGCCGAGGAGGAGACCGCAAAAGCCATTTCACAGCGCACGGGACAGCCGGTTGTCTGGATCACCGGCGTTGGCGAGGCCAATGAGCATTCCTTTGCCGGAAAGAACCACAAGATCATGAGCCGGATCATTTCACACCATCTGGCAGCGCACCGCGCCTATGAGATGGCGGGAATTACCGACCCGGTAAAAGCCATTGATGTGGTGGAGGTGCACGATGCCTTTGTGCACCAGCTGGAGATCACCATGGCCGAGATGGGCTTTGTGCCGCGCGGCCGCGCCGACAACCTCATTGAAGAGGGGCTCATATTGCCGGGCGGGGAATTTCTGCTCAACCCCTGCGGCGGGCTCATCTATTCAGGCCATGCCGTGGGAGCCAGCAATATCATGTCCGCCTGGTCGGCGCGCAATGAGATGATCAATCGCAAGCTAAAGGCCGGACTGGTGCACGGCACCGGCAGCACAGTGGCCCAGTACGGTGCGGTTCTTATTCTTGAGAGCGATTAAGCCAGAGTTCCAAATAACCGGAGGTGAAAGTAAATGACTCAAAAGGTAATTCCCCTGGAGGCAATTCCCGATGAGGGGGGTTTTTCAGTTTCCATTGAGGGCAAGGATTACCTGGTGATGAATGACGCCATGTTTACATTCTACCAGCGCTCCATGGGCGAATTCAGCGAATTCTTCCTGGCGCTGCGGGATGAGAAGAAACTTCTGGGCTGCCGCTGCACCCGCTGCGGCATTGTGCGGGTGCCTCCTTTTGTACTCCGCTGCCCGGAATGCAACTTTGCCCCCACGGAGATAATTGAGATGGAGGATAGAGGCGAGATGATCGCCACCCCCCCCATCACATATTTCGCCAACTCTCTCTTCCAGAAGCAGGTCCCCTTTGGCCGGGGCCGCATTTTGCTCAAGGGCGCCGACACTGCGCTGAGCATAAACTGCTATACAACGAGGGGCATCCTGGTGCCCGGCCTGATCAACAAGGGCACAGAGATGAAGGTGGTTTTCCAGGATGAGCGCATCGGAGATATTACCGATATCTTCTGCGTGCCCGCAGCCGAGCTAACGGCGGAACAGCTGGCCAAAAAAGGGCTGCTTTCTTCGGAAATCGATTGGGAGAGGGCTGTTGAACCGGAGCTGCCTGAGGAGACGGAGGAGAACAAGAGCCGTTTCGCAGGCAACATGAACAAGCTGGAGTCGCTGGTGGCGGAGTTGAACGACTGCGCCAGGGCCCGCCAGGATATAGCGGATTGGTTCCGGGAAATCCAGGTCAAGTCCGCCGGCGGCAGCTTTGTCATGGGGATTGACGATGGGAAGCTCACTGTCAAGGCGGGTGAGGCTCCCAAACCCGATTTCACCATTGTCTGCCCCAATCTGGAGGTGCTGCTCGACGGTCTGGGCTACCGCGGTTCGCTGACCCAGGCGATTATGAAGCGCCATCTCTGGATCAGCAAGAACAGTGAATTTACAACCATTTTTAAGCTGGAGCGGATGGCCCGTTCGCTGGCCCGATCCAAAAAGGAGTAAAGGTCCAGGGCCGGGGGATATGTGCGGGCCGGGGTGGAACCCGGCCCGTACATTTGTAGGCGATTTCATCCGGTGTATGCGCGGGCGGGCATGGAAGCCCGCCCCTACGGTTGTTGCGGTGCAAATGTAGGGTTGCAGTGTGTGGGTGGGGTATGCGGCGGGCCGGGGTGGAACCCGGCCTGTGCGTTTGTGGGCGATTGCGTCCGGGGTATGTGCGGGCGGGTGAGGGGTATGCGCGGGCGGGCATGGAAGCCCGCCCCTACGAGGTGTGTGCGGTTGTATCCGGTGTGGGCGGGGGGCGGGCGGTTAGGAGACGTTGAATTCGCGCTCCAGTTTTTGCAGGACGCGCTTTTCTATGCGCGAGACATAGGAGCGGGAGATCCCCAGCACGGCGGCGACCTGTTTCTGGGTATAGCGCCCTCCTTCTTCAAGTCCGAAGCGCATCGTTAAAACTTTTTGCTCCCTGCCTTTTAAATTTTTCACCATCCTGTGCAGTTTTTCCCGGAGCAAATTCAGCTCCACCTCTTCAAAGATGGTGTCATCGCAGGAGATCACCTCCATGAGCGTAATCTCGTTCCCTTCCTTATCTGTACCGATAGGCTCCTGCAGTGAAACCTCCTGCCGCCTCCTGCTGGCCGCCCTTAAAAACATAAGTATTTCATTTTCAATACAGCGGGCGGCATAAGTGGCCAGGCGCGTGCCGTGCCGGCGGTTAAATGTATTCACCGCCTTGATCAGGCCGATGGTGCCGATGGAGATGAGATCTTCTTTTTCCTCACCAGTACGCTCGAACTTTTTGATCACATGCGCCACCAGGCGCAGGTTGTGCTCTATAAGTTTTTGCCTGGCTTCAAGATCTCCTGCGGCCATCCTCTGCAAACATTCGCTTTCCAGAGCCGCCGAAAGGGGACGCGGAAAGGAGTTGCTCTGGATCTGGCCCACCATGAGCCAGATCTGGTGGAAGAACTCGACGAACGAAAATAGAAAGATCATCCTGCATTATCCCCTTTAAAAAGAGAGTACCTAAATCTTATGAGAGATTCGCAAAAAGTGTGCCTGTCCCCCCACAATTTTCCGACAACAATTTGCAATATTTAAAAAAAAGGATTTTGAACAAACGCTTAGAATTAATAAACACTGGTGAAAAAAATATCAAAGTGTTTCTTTGTGCCCAGAATTCTTCTCTCAAGCAGGGATGTCCGTTCAATATGTTGAATCTTTCACATAAAGCAACAAGGGAGGGGGTCATGAAATAGCGTAAGCAGGTCAGGGAAAGGAGGAACAGAGGCAATCCGCCAAAAATTGTTTGGGGGTGGTTGAGAATGTCTGTAAAAACTTTTGAGCGGGGCGCTTTCCTGCCCCATTACAAAGAATTTTCCGAGGGTGAGCCTGTCAGCAACATTGCGCTGCCGCAAGAGGTGATCATTCCCATGCAGCAGCATATCGGAGCACCCAACCAGGCCCTGGTCGCCGCCGGTGACAAGGTGAAAGCGGGCCAAAGAATCGGTGAAAGCGGCGCTTTCGTCAGCGCTCCCGTCCATGCCAGTGTGGACGGCACTGTCACTGCCGTTGAACCGCGGCTGACCTTTACGGGCGGCAAAGCTGAATGCGTGGTTATTGCGGTGGATAGCGATCAAAAAGAGCCGCAGTGGCCTGAGCGGGACTATGCTGCGCTGAGCAAGGATGAAATCAAGGCGGCAATCAAAGATGCCGGCATTGTCGGCATGGGCGGAGCCGCCTTTCCCACACATGTGAAGTTGAGCCCGCCCGTTCCCATTGACACCATTGTGATCAATGCCTGCGAATGTGAACCCTTTCTAACGTGCGACCACCGGGCGATGATTGAGAGAACTTTCGACCTTGTCGAAGGGGCCAAGCTCATCGCTAAAACTGTTGATGCGCCCAATGTCGTCTTCGGTGTGGAAATCAACAAGCCCGATGCTATCGATGCTCTTGAGAAAGAGATCGCCGGAGAGGCCAATGTTTCTGTGGTCCCCCTGGAGGTAAAATACCCGCAGGGATCGGAGAAACAGCTCATCAAGGCGGCCATGGACCGCGAGGTGCCCCCGGGCAAGCTGCCCATGGAGGTAAGCGTGGTTGTGCAAAACGTGGCCACAGCACTGGCTGTGTACGAGGCCTGCCGCTTTGAAAAGCCGCTTATCGAGCGGGTGCTTACGCTTTCCGGCGATGCCGCCGCCCGGCCGGGTAACCTGAAGGTCAAGCTGGGCACTCCGATCAGCCATGTGCTTAAGGAGCGCGGCGGGATCAAGGGGGCTCCCCCGGCAGAAAATGGAGAGCTTCCGCTGCCGCCGGAGCTCGTGGGCAAGATTATCATGGGCGGACCGATGACCGGCTGGGCGCAATCGCACCTGGACTCCCCGGTGATAAAGGGAACAAGCGGTATCCTGCTCTTTACCCCCTCAATGGTGGTAAAGACGGCGCACACTGACTGCGTTCGCTGCGGTAAGTGCGTGGATCACTGCCCCATGTTCCTCTATCCCAACTTTATCGGCCTTTATGCCGAAAAAGGCAATTTCGCAAAGGCCGCCGAATGGGGAGCCGCCGATTGTTTCGAGTGCGGCATCTGTGTCTATGTCTGCCCCGCAAACCGGCCCATGGTCGAGTTTGTCCGTCAAACAAAAAGAGAGATGGCTGCAGCGCGGGCCGCAGCGGCAAAGTAAAAGCCGCCGCAGATCAACCCGCTTGATCTCGATGTGTTTTTAATGTTTCTTTAAGGAGGGAAAGGTAAAGCATGCCTGAAAAAGAAATTAAATTAACGATCAGTTCATCGCCACACCTCCGATCGCCGGACACTGTTTCCTCGGCGATGCAAGATGTGCTGATCGCGCTTATTCCCATAACCCTGTTTGCTATCTATATGTACAGATGGTACGCCATCTTCATGATTGCCGTGAGCCTGCTTTCGGCAGTGCTCTTTGAACTGCTATTTCGGAAAATAGCGAAAAAGCCGGCTACCCTGCATGACTGCAGCGCCCTGGTGACGGGCCTGCTGCTGGCTCTCTGCCTGAGGCCGGGAGTTGCCTGGTGGTCCATAGTTCTGGCGGCCTTTTTTGCTGTGGGCATTGCCAAGGAGCTCATGGGCGGGCTGGGCTGGAACCGCTTCAATCCCGCTCTCTTTGGATTGGCGGCCATCACCCTGCTCTCCCCGCTCTATGTGGGCAGCACGGCGAGCTTTGGGCCGCTGCGCCAGTTTTTCGGTCCCCTGGATGTGATCACGCAGGCAACGCCGCTGGCGCTGCTCAAACAGGGGCTGCTCGATCAGTTGAGCCTTTCACAGCTGTTCATCGCTTCACCGGGCGGGGCCCTGGGGGAAACTTCCGCCATTGCCCTGATCATCGGAGGAGCTTATCTGCTCTATAAAAAGCATATCCGCTGGCAGATCCCTGTTACCATGATCGCCACCGTGTTTGTAATCGCTCTTTTCTGGGGCAACCCCCTGGAGAATATCGCTGCCGGGCTGCCGCTCTACCATGTGCTTGCCGGCGGCCTGCTGCTGGGCGCTTTCTTCATGGCCACAGACTGGGTTACCAGTCCCATCACCTCAAAAGGCGAGGTCATCTTCGGCATTGCCATCGGGATCCTGGTTATGCTTTTCCGGAAAGCGCTTGGCCCTACCGAAGGGGTGGCTTTTTCTATTCTGATCATGAATGCTTTCGTGCCGCTCATTGACCGGCTCACCAGGAGACCCAAGTTTGGAGAGCTTCCGGTCAAGAAGGCAGCCGTTGGGCCGGCCGGGCCTTCGGTTTCGAAGAGCAATTAAACTCAAGGGGGTGTGACTGAATCCATGAAGCTTTCACGACGTAGTTTCTTAAAATTAACGGGAGCAGCCGCCGCCGCTTCTGCACTGGCCGGAGCAGGCATGCAGAGCCGGGCTGCAGCTGCCGAACAGATCCGGGTTTACTATGCCCGCGAGGTGCCGACAATCTGCACATTCTGCGGTGTGGGCTGCGGGATTATCTGCTCGGTGAAAGATGGTCTGGTGATCAACACAGAGGGTGATCCTGATCACCCCATCAACGAGGGTTCGCTCTGCAGCAAGGGGAGCTCCCTATATAATCTCTCCTATATTTACGATGCCAAAGGCAAGCCCAGGCCCAATCCCAACCGTCTCACAAAGCCGCTGTACCGGGCTCCGGGAAGCGACCGCTGGGAAGAGAAAAGCTGGGACTGGATGTTTACGGAGATCGTCAAAAGGATCAAGGAGACGCGAGACGCCACCTTTGAACCAACCGATGAAAACGGCGTCACCGTGAACCGCACCGATGCCATTGCCTGGCTGGGCAGCGCCATCTGCACCAATGAGGAGAACTATCTTTTCCACAAGATCGCCAGAGCGATGGGCGTGGTCAATATCGACCACTGCGCCCGTCTCTGACACTCTTCCACGGTCGCCGGTCTCGGCGCCACGTTTGGAAGAGGCTGCATGACCAATCACTGGATCGACTACCGCAACAGTGATGTGTTAATGAATATTGGCGGCAATACCGCCGAGAACCATCCCATCTCCATGAAATGGATCGAACATGCCCGGACCAACCGGGGAGCCAAGCTGATCGTGGTGGACCCGCGAATCACGCGCACCGCGGCGGTAGCCGACCTGCATGTGCCCATCCGCCCCGGCACCAACATCGCCTACCTGGGCGGGC
>CAYXKD010000088.1:0-7214 GCA_964464625.1 uncultured Syntrophomonadaceae bacterium | reverse complement strand
TGCCCGGACCTGTAACAACGGTGTCAAAGAGCCCCTCTCCGCCAAAGAGCACATTTTTTATACCTTTGATCATCCGCACATCCATCTGGCAGGTAGCATCCATGATGGCAACAACGCCGGTATCACAGATGATCTGCTCGCCCTGCCCGAGATCGTACTCATGACAATAACCGTCCACCTCTAAAAATACCATGCCCGGTCCTGTGACACGCTGCATGACAAAACCTTCACCACCAACCAGACCCGCGCCCAGCTTCTTTTGAAAGTGCACTGCCAGATCAACACCGTAGGTAGCACAGAGAAATGCGCTTTTCTGACAGATAATGCTTTCGCCGGGCTCAAGTGTCCGCACTACAATGCTGCCTGGAAAAGAAGAAGAAAAGGCAATTTCCGCAGGGCCTTGCGCCGTGTAGCGGGACATAAACAGGCTTTCACCCGAAAATACGCGGCCCAGGGATTTCCCCAGTCCACCCTCGGCCTTGGTTTCAAGCTTCACCGGTCCACGCAACCATGTGCGGCCACCTGCTTCGCTAATGATGGTTTCACCGGGATCAAGTTGGATAATTACAGCAGGCAAAGTACCACCTTCGATAGAGTAACGCATGGTCAAACCTCCCAAATTTTTGTTATATCCACCAGTCCCTCTGCAATTCCGAAACCGCGCGGGACCTGATGCCTTTGTATTACTGCTTCTACTTACATTTTACCTTTATTACAGCAGATAGGCCCCGCTGCCAATAAGGGTCTTGATCTTCCGTGTTAATGGCCCACACTTGTAACTGATTTTTTACTGTCTTCCAACTGGAGAACCCCATCAATGCCTTCAAAATATTGATCGCACACTTTCTTCGTAACCAAGATCGGCAGAAACAAGCAGGCTGTCACAAATCGCTTTCAACTCTGCAACGGTAAAACCGGCATGCTCCCTTTCACTGGAGTCATCCGGGTAGGCGCCCAATTCCTCAATGTAATCGTAGTAGCCGGGGGGCAACATGGCATCTTCAGCAATCTCCTTATCCCATCTTTCGCCGTAGGGACGAAAACGAAATATATACTCGAAACCATCCTCCGTGGTGAGTTCGGGATCAAGGTAGGTGTCGGTTATGATTACATGGTTACCCACATTCACCGGATCAAGCCCCACCCACCAGTTTTTGGGATCAAGATCCAGATCCCACAAGTAGCCTTTTATTACCACAAAATTATGTATCTCCGCTTTTATTTCAGCATGAATATCCCAGTTTACCCAATCATCCCAACTATCAAAGTCATTGCCAAAATAAATTTTCAGGGTTCCCCTACCCTTTTTGTCTACATCTATAACCATATAAGCGTCAAAAAGATAGTCGTCAAAATGATCCCATTCCCCGAAGGCATTGACAGTCCAACAGTAGCCGTACCAATTGCCATTCCATATCTCCTGGACATCTTTTCCTGCCTGCCCGCCGTTCCCTCCGGCAAGATCACCTGCCGGACCTTTCTTCCCTTTACCGCCCACCAGCGTAATTAAAAGCACTCCAACAAGGATAATAGCAAGGGCAGAGCCCCCAAAGATAAAGAATCTTTTATCAATGGGCTTCTTCTCTGCTCCGGCCGGCCCGGCGGCCGGTTGTCCCTGCGGAATGTATACACCCTGCTGCGGCTCAGGCGGCGCATAAGCCCCCTGCTGCTGTTCCGTTGGCATATATTGCTGTGGCTCCCCTGGAGCATAGCTGCTTTGCTGCGGGCCAGGCGAAGAGTAATTCCCTTCTGTCTGCTTCCCTGCCTGCACAACCTCACCAGCCTGGTTAACATTATAAACAGGTGTGCCGCAGTTTTTGCAATATTTCATCTCTTGGTTGATCTCAGAGCCACAATTGCTGCAAAACGCCATCCAATTTCCTCCTTTTAGTCGCCTTAAACATTTTTCGGTCTAGGATAAGCCTGCCAACCTGTAATCAGTGCATTCTAGCATAAGGCTCCACACCCCATTATTTGAAATACCAGGATATACAATCAGCAGTAGCAGAGAGACCGGTGATCTTAACTTAGCAAAATAACAGCCGGTGCACATCACAGCTAACAACCATTTGCCGACTGAAAAAAATCCGCAGTCCAGCCAATCTTTAATTTCCCGCTGTCAATATTTTGGATTGAGCCAGCCATTGAGCACAACATGGGCTACAAGTTCACTGGTGCGCTCAAAGCCCATTTTCCCGGCTATGTTCTGGATGTGGCGGTAGACAGTATTTTCTGATATATACATGTTTTGCGCTATTTCTGCGCGCGAAATTCCTTTGCAGATCATTCGTAAAACTTCGATTTCCCGTTCTGTTAAAGGAGATTCACCGGACTGTACAGGAATGATTTTTCGATCAGGAAAATAGCTTCCCCCATTGATCACATCCCGTATTACATTGATAAAAAATGGCAGGCTCATGCTCTTTTCCAGAAAAGCATCTGCACCGCACTCTTTTGCGCGGGGCAGGTAGGTAACTTCGTCGAAACCTGTCATCACAATTACTTTGATATGGGGAAGTTCAGTTTTGATCTGTTTTGTGGCATAAAGACCCGAAGCCCCTCCTGCCGTACATACATCCATCAAAACAATATCAGGTTTTAGCTTATAGCAACAATGCAGAGCAACCGAAGCATCGGGGATATCGTCCAGCACAATCATATCATCACATACTTCCAGGGCTTGGCGAAAGGAGTCTCGAATAGCCGTGTGATCATCGACAATCAATATTTTTATCATTATCATTCCTCTTTAATCCAGGCAGTCATGGTAAATACAGGCTTTGTCACAATCTCCAAACTTCCACCGTTATCCTCAATCCGCTGCCGCATATCGAACAAACCTCCACTTTCACGAATAACTTCGGGAAGATCTCCATTGTTGCTAATTGTTAATAAGTATCCGCCCCGCTCCTTCTTAAAGTTCACTTCCACGCGGCTGGCAAAACCGTGCCGGACTGCGTTGGTTGAGCATTCTCGAATCAAATCAAGTATAAAAAGGCCGGTCTCTCCATCGGGCAGCCTACCATGGAGCATCAGCTCAACACCGACACTTTTAAAGGATTGAGCCATCTGTTCAAAAGTCACTGAGACCGCCTCGTTGTCCTGCCTAAGCTCGTTCTCCATACTTTTAATTCTAGCGGCAACAGCAGTAATATCGGGTGCTTCGCTTCTTAGTAAATTCTGCACAACAGCAATGCGTTCCCCGAGGACATCATGAACACGGCTTTTTCTTTTTAGAAGTTCCTTCTGATAGCTAAGTTGCTCCATATCTTCAAGCATTCTCATCAGGATCTCCTTCTGCTTGTCAAGCCTCCCCCTTTTATTTTCCAGCTCGTTAGTCAACTGCCATTCCATCGTAATGTTTGCCGCGGAGATCTGATAGTATATTTTATTACCGATAAAAATTTCATCGCACTTAAATCTCCAAACTGAACAGTCCGGAAATTCATACACAACAGAGGTGGCCAGCGCATATTTTTGCTCCCCCCTCAACACTTCACCGTTCTTCAAAGCCTCATAAAATGTTAGCCCATTACGCACCTGACCCCCCATTAGCTGCTCCATAAGATCTTGCATCGCCAGGTTAAAGAGCACTGTGTTGCCATCCTCTTCACAGAAAAGAATACCTGATGGCAGTGAATCCACAGCATCTTTAATAGAGAGCGCTGAAAGCTTATTCCGCAATTTCCGCCTCTGGTGACGGATGCATAGAACGCTCCTTGCAACAAGCAGACCAATAGCTCCCAAATAAAGAAGTACAAAATAGCCCTGCCTCTCCCACAGGGGCAAAATCATAAATGCCGCAAGAGCAGGTAAAAAATTGCCGGGGCTTTTATATTTGTAAAAAACAGCACCGCCAAGACCCATTAGTATAATGAATAATAAATAGAAGGAAAGGTGCATGCCAGAGAACACAACGGAATTAGACCTGGCATTCTGTTCCACCACCGCTAGCAGATAGCCCATAAGGCCTGTAAACATAAGCGTCGCCAGTTCCAGCAGCCACTCTGCTGTATAGCGCTCGCTCCAGCCTGGCCTGTAGAGGTGAATAATGCACAGCACTGCCTGAACTCCAAAACCGGCTATGGCAAAGCATTGAAGTGCAACACGGAAGTAAAAGGGGACCAGATAAAAATCAAGCACCCGTTGCACCTCCCGCTACCTGGAGCACAGCCTGAAAAAGATAGCCGTCCTCACGCAGTTCGACCCGGCCGGAACACATTTCTTTTTCAAGGTCAGGGCCGTGAAAGGGAGCGTCCCCCATAAGCTGCATGGAGAGAAGATCACCTTGAGCACTGAGGCGGCAGATGATTTCCTTTTGTCCTTTCCCCAGGACCATCCAAAGTCCGTTAAATAGAAAACTATAGCAGGCAATCGCAGCATCAACTTGCAGGTCACCGCGGAGTGCAGGAATAAGCGCACAGGTAACACCAACAGCTTTTGCCAGTTCTGCAAGTTCGCTCAGATATGTAATCAACTCATCGGAGCTTATAGTACTGTGCTCCTTTTCCCAGAACATGAGGTGGCAGCGACGCTTACTGTAGCATAAAAGCAAGCCGACGCGCGCGAGTATATCTTTGTCCGCTTTTTCATTTCCGCCGATGTTGTTAAGTAATAAATCTATTTCAGCCAGCTGGCTGCCAAGGAGATCTTCCAGATCAGCCTGTATCTTCTCTTTTGCAGCCAGTGCCTCCATGTCCGACAGTATCCGGTGTTCATGGCGCAGTACGTCATTGGTCTTCTCAAGTTCAGTCACAGTTTTTGCAAGTCCCCTTTGCAAGGCGTGCACAGCAGATAAATCCTCCTGCCATACCGCTAGGCCGCCCCTGATGACATTAAAGCGCAGGTTGGTACCATCTGGCGAAGAAACCGCTGCCGAAGTGAAAACAGTTTTCCCCTCAGCGTCAAGGATCTCCATGGAGAGTGGTGAATGAGTGAACAGCAGGGCATATTTAGAGTTCACTGGAATAAGCCCCGAAAAGATAGCTGTTTGCAGAAACAGAAGAGAGAAAAAACCCATTGTGATAGTAAAATCGCTTTCCCATGCAAAGGGGACACGCATCCCGTAGAGAAGCAAATAGATAAGAATGAGAATGGAAAAAACAACAGGCAGAGTCATGCCTTTTCTGCGCGGACTGTTCCAGCCTTTTACAACAAGGCAGGCTACTGCCCCCATAAAAAATATAACATTTACGCCCCATAGTAGGAAATAGCCCGGCCCATAACTGTAATGTATAGCCCAGCCCACTGTGTTAATATCCATTTGAAAGACCTGTTTGTGCAGGTCGTTTGTCAGCACCATCAGAAGCAGCACAGTGTTAATACCCAAACAGACTTTCCACCAGAAAGGTGTGGGCGCATCTTCCCTCCGGTCGATTGCATCAGCAAGGCGCAGCAGCGTCAGCGGAAGCCCGAGGAGAAAAATATAATAACCGTACCAGCAGTAGCGGTTTAAAGCGCTATCGTCAGGCATCTGCCATTTGAATATCCGGAGAATGGCCCAAAGCACCAGAAACAGTACCATGGTAAAACCTAAAGCACGGAGCCGTCTGCCCATGATCCGCCTCATCATGTGCCCTCCCCAGCCTATCGTCACCAAAATAAACGCCACGGCGGAAAAGAAACTTTCCCTGTTGTCCGCCGGCGCATATAAGCGGTAATTCAATACAGTCCGGCGGAAATTGCGCCAGGCATTCTCACCCGCCTTGTTCAACCCCGAATAGTCTGACAGCGTCACGGCACGTGCGTACTCTGCCGCAGAGGGGTAGATATTCCTTTCGCAGCGCCCATCGGGCAGGCGGAAGCCTGCCTTAAGCAGCTCTTCATTCAACCCCTCAGAGAAAGAGATATCAGAATGGGAAAGTAGCCCCTTCATAAAGGTAAGCGTCCCCTCCAGGGGGATAACTATCTCCAAATTACGCCCCTCCCGGAGGAGTGACGCCGCCTGGTGGTCGAAACATATTTGAATGGGGGCAAAAGGATCATCATACTTTAAAAAACCGCCTCGCTGCAGACGGGAGAGAAGAGCCATTGCGCCTTTTATGGAAAAGTCATCATCAAGAGCAAAAGAAATTGCGCCGATAAGAAGGCGGAATTCCGGATCTAGGAGCGACAGGCTGACTTCCTGCCCTGCATGGAGAAGATCATTCCAGCCCCGCACATTAACTCCTGTCCTGTCGCGGTCTATAGCCAGAACAACCGTGGCGGAATACTGAGGGTACCAGTAATAGGAGGAACTATAGGCACTCATCAGGGGGGCAGCCTGTGCATCATAAGTCTCGGCCGCAAAACTACGCTGCAAATAGTACGGAAAATGTGCTGTCTTTTTTTGTTCCACCCTTACTGAGAACTGATCATCTTGAAGCGATCTCTCGAGGGAGCGCGCATAAGCCTCTGTATGAATTAAGATAGCCTCGTTATCACGTTCCACAGAGCAGCCGCCAAGAAAATATAAAAAACAGCACAGCAGCATGATATAAACAATATAGCGAGAGGGTGAAGAATCAATGCTCCCCTGCCTCATGACTGATCTCCTTCGCTCTTACCTTCCGATAATGCCCTCCCCACCAGGAGTTTTCCAGCTGTTTGCTTATAGTTCAATGATCGCTTCTACCTCTAACAGCACATCTCTGGGCAGCGCTCTGACTGCCACACAGCTTCGCGCCGGTTTCCCCGGAAAATAGCCGGCGTAGATGCTGTTAAATTGAGCAAAATTGGACATGTCGCTTAAATAGCAGGTCGTTTTTATTGTTTTCTCCAGCCCGGTGCCCGCAGCTTCGGCAACTGCCTGTAAATTTTCCATCACCTGCACAGTTTGTGCCTCAATCCCTTCGGGAATATCTCCTTTTTCAGGACAGACAGGAATCTGCCCGGAAGTAAACAGCAGGTTTGCAACGCAAACCCCCTGAGAGTAGGGTCCGATAGCAGCAGCGGCTTTTTCTGTTTGAATTACCCTGGACATAAATGTTCTCCTTTTTTGATGTGAAATGGCTCCACCACAGCTATAATCAAGAAATTATCACCATAAAACAATTATATTGCCATCTATTTAAAATGACAATATGCTTTTATCCCCTGCCTTTTATTTATTACCGTATTTTTCCTTACTGCGAAGGCCGGCAAGCAACGCGGACCTAGGCAGCATGATCCCAGGCTAAAACCCGTCTTTAGACTTTAACACCATGAATCTTTAGGAGTTAGGAAAACATAAAACG
>CAYXKD010000087.1:0-7456 GCA_964464625.1 uncultured Syntrophomonadaceae bacterium | reverse complement strand
CCCGCCATGATTACCGCTTTCAAGAACATTCACCCCCATGGTAATAGATAAAGTGGCCCGGCCGGTGCGGGCTCCTTTTTAGTATCCCTTCGCCCCAGTATTAAATACTTTAACCTGGTGCACCCTCTGACTCCGGCGCCAGGCATTCACTTCACCGGGCAGGAACTGAAAGTCATCGATGGTAATATCTTTCCCGCGTGATGCGTCATCACTAAAAGCCCTACCGCGGATCCCGCGGCAACCGCGGCAGTTTATCCCCGACATTGCCCACAGTGATGCTGGCACCGGATTAAGCAATAATGAAAGAGAAAAGCTTCTTCCCTATGTTCAAGAAGCTTTAGATTTAAAGAGAAAGTCCCGGGGAATTCCCCATTTCTAAATGGTTATTGACATTATCAGGAATCAGGCCGTGTTCGGGCAGGCCAAAAGATGGTTACAGCTCATTTTTGAAGGATGCTATCTCTGTTTTTAACCAGTTAATCCATACCTCAATACCCAGTCCGGTTTTGCAGGAAATCTCCACTACAACCATGCCGGGATTGAGGTTCATAACCTTCTTGCGCAGAGCGCCCGGGTCAAAATCGCTAAGTGAGAGGTAATCCATTTTGTTGATCAGGAGCAAATCACAAACAGAAAACATGAGGGGATATTTTAGCGGCTTGTCATCGCCCTCAGGAACGCTTAAAATCATCACGTTCTTATGTGCCCCTGTATCAAATTCTGCCGGGCAGACCAGATTGCCGATGTTTTCGATGATAATCAGGTCCAGGTTTTTTTCCCCCAGTGCTTCAATGCCCTCATTGACCATGGTGGCATCCAGATGACAGAAGCCGCCAGTCCTGAGCTGAACAACGGGAGTGCCTGTTGTGGAGACTTTTTCTGCGTCAATAACTGAATCGATATCGGCTTCAATTACGCCGAGATTCACACTGCCTTTCAACCCCTCTATTGTCCGCATAATCAGGCTGGTCTTACCCGAACCCGGTGAAGACATGAGGTTTAGCAGCATTGTTTTTTTCTTGCGCAGCTGTTCCCGGGTTGCTTCAGCCAGCCTGGTATTATCACCAAGGATTTCTTTCCTAACTTCAATAAGCCTGACCCCTGTCATTATTGCACCTCCATTGTTTTGATAAAATATTCTCCACCGGAAATAAGAGTGCCGCTCGTTTTACCACAGGCGGGACAGAGCATATCTCCTATGTTTTCCCGTTGAACCTCATAGGCGTGGGTGCAGGCGCTGCACATCACCATGACAGGCATTCTTTCGATCTCCAGCTTTGCCCCCTCGGCAATGGTACCCTTGCTTAAATAATCGAAGTAGCGCTGCAACCATTCATCTTCCAAATCGCTGAGCCTGCCGATCTGCAAGTGAATGGTGATCACTTTACCGGCTCCGTTCAGCGCAGCATGCTTCAAAGCAATATCCAAAATGCTCTTCGTTACCGGCAGTTCATGCAATCCGACAGATCACTTCCCTTTTTAGAGATGAGCCCATATAGAGGCGGAACCTCCGGCAAAGCCAGATAGAGAGCGGAAAATTAACCTTGCATTACTTTCAGGAAATCTTCCAGTCTGCCTTTTTCGTGGAGTACGGTCATGACCATTTCCGATATTGTTGCCGGTATCGAAGGTGGCTGCCCTCTTTCTTTAAGAACCATGGCGCCGGCAGGACAGCCAGTAACACAGAGGCCACAGCCGATACATTCCACCGCATTGATCACCGCGATTCCATCAACAATTTCTATCGCCTTCATCGGGCAGCGCTCATCAGCACAGGTTGAACATCCAGTGCATTCACTGGCGTCTACCGTGACCTCAAAGCGGCTGGGCTCAAAAGCATGCGGGTTTTTCAGCCGGGTTCTTCCCCGTAAAACAGTGCAGCAGCAGGGGCAGCAATTGCAGATGAGATTTGCCCGATCCGCACTGTTGTTGCTTGTATGAACAAGGCCTGCCTCTTCAGCAATATTCAGCACCTTCAACCCCTCATCTTTGCTAATTCGGCGGGCAAAACCCCCTTCGATAAGGAATTCCGCGGCGCTGCCGAAAATCAGGCAAACCTCTTTAGGTTTGTCACAACCGCCAACACTGACTCTGCAGGCACATTTTGCCAGTGCCAGGGTTGAGGCGTTATTAATAAGGTTTTTTACTTCTTCATAAGGATGGACCCGGTTTTGCGGCGTAATTGATTTCTCAACGGCCACCACCCTCATCAGCGGCGTAGGATTTCCCGCAAAGGAGTTGCCCAGTGCTTCCTGATGATATTCTTCCCACAGCCCGCCCAAACGTTCGTGCATTGGCGAACCGCCGCCTTTCATAAAAGGGAACTCAAACAATCCCGGGATTAAAGGTAACAGGCCGTAAAACTTTTTTCCTTTTTTATGATGCGAAATAATAATTCCTTTACCGGTCATTGCTTCCAGGCGCTCTATTGTTTCCTCCTCGGATAATCCCGCTTTCCCCGCAATGGCCGCCAAATCTTTTGCCTTGTAGCTCATGGCCACGGCCACCGCTGCCTCCTGCGGCGTAAAAAGAATTCTGAGGATTTCGTTAACAGATTCTGCCTTCGGGGCTGTGGCTGGATGCGAGTCCAGTATCTTCCTTAATTGCTCGTAGGTATCCATTATTTACCTCCTTTGATTTTGGCAACAGTTATCACATTCCATGATGACTCCGGTCAGTGGCGATGCACTCACAAGCCTTTTCCCAGGCTTTTTTACCTCCCCGTTAGCTTTGCAGGCGCGTACAGCGAATCTTTGGTTGCCTCTGATGTAATATTCAGAATTGCCCAGAGTAATCATAGCAATTGGAGGGGGTAGACGTCAACCTGCAAAAGTATCATCACTGTGTCATGCTGACATTGGTTTGCCCCGGCAGATCGCCTGGTAACTTTGTTGGGCAAATGCGCCAAAAGACTGCCTCTTCTGGGCCGGCTCTAACTGTAACGGGCGGGGGGAACCCCCGGTGCAGTTGCAACGGGCTCCTGTTGCGGTAAAGAAACCCTGGAGCCTCCCTTTTCACGGCGCCAGCGCCTGGCCTCAGGTGAAAAAACGATCTGTTGATAGATTGCCTCATATTGACGGGCAATGAAAGCCCAGCAATACTTTTCTTCGAGATCTTTCAAGGCGTGTCTGACCAGGCGACAGGCCAGCTCTTGATCATCCAAAAGAGCACAAATTTCTTCCGCCAGGCTGGCAACACTGCCTGCGGCAGCCCTGATCCCATTGATGCCGTGAGATACCGTCTCGGCAAAACCCCCGCTGTCCCCCACCACTACAGGTGTCCCTGCAGCCATCGCCTCCAACGCCACCAGGCCAAAAGGCTCGTAAAGGCTGGGAAAAACAGCGACATCGGCGTGGGCATAGAGCTGGTTTCGCGTCTCTTCGTCAATGTAGCCGGCAAAGGTAACCCGGCGGTCAACACCGAAATGCAGGGCCAGGCGGTGCAACTCTTCGGCATAGGGTCCCTGGCCGGCAATAACGGCGCGCACATGGGGGAAACGGGCCTCAATCAGGGGCAGCGCCTCCAGCAGCAGCTGCACCCCTTTTTCACGAACAAGCCTGCCGATAAAGAAAATTATTTTCTCCTCCGGCGCGGCGAATTTTTGCCTCACCGCCGGATCAGGAGCGGAAACCTGAAAAGCAGCCGGCCGGATCCCATTGGGAATGATGGATATTTTATCAGGCGGCAGGTTGAAGACGCTTTCAATTTCATCTCTCATGTAGCGGCTGTTGCAGATTACCCTCCAGGCTTCATAGGTCAGAAACCACTCCACCTCACCGATGTAGCGCTGCTCATCAGTATGCAGCCCCTCGTTGCGGCCAAATTCAGTGGCATGAATGGTAGCGATAAGGGGCATCTGAAAAATATGTTTTATTCCCCTGGCGGCATAGGCAACAAGCCAGTCGTGCGCATGCACCAGGTCGAAAGGCCGTTTCAGACAGAGGCTGACACCTCTCTCCAGCATGGCCAGGTTTAACTGGTGAACCCAGGCAAAAAAATTAAGGGGCTGCCCGTGATAAGGCGCCACTCTGTGGATCGTCACCCCCCCGGCCTCCTCTGTTTCCGGCAGGTTTTCTTCAAGGGTGGTGATTACTACCACTTCATTGCCCTCATGCGCCAGGGCCTGTGAAAGTTCGCTGACAACATGGGCAATTCCGCCCACCAGCCGGGGAGGATATTCCCACGTAAGCATCAGTATCCGCATATGATCAACTCCGTCTCTTTCAGATGTTAAAGTAAAAAAGGCTTTTTTAGTGACTCCTTATATTATCCCCGGCATTCAGATAAACTTGCCCCACATTGGATGTTGGAAATTGGAAGTCAAAAGTTGGAGGGAACAGTTGATTAATTGCGAAATTGTTGTTGGCATTGGCGTGGAAATTTGCCTGGGCAACCCGCACAGAATCAGCAGACGAGGATGGAGACCCGCCTCACACAGCTTTGGCGGCGGTCAGGAAACGTCACCGGGCCGGCGCCAGTTCCTGCATGCTTTCCACCAGGAGCAGGCTGCCCTCCGTCCGGAAGATGACACTGCCGTGCAAATCGGTCCGAAAGGTCTTGATACCGGCTTCTTCCAGGGCGGAGAGAGTTTCCGGCCTGGGATGGCCAAATGAATTTGTGCCTACAGAAATAACAGCATACTGCGGCTGCACCGCCCGGAGCAATTCGGGCATCAATGCCATAAAGCCGCCGTGGTGAGGGACAAGAAACACATCAGCCTTGAGATCATACTTTCCCCTGAGAAGCGCACGGGCTCCATCGTTTTCGATATCACCGCAGAAAAGAAAGCTAAGTTCACCATAACTGAGTCTTAGCACCAGCGAGTTGTTGTTCAGATCGCTGCCTGTACCCATGAACAGTTCCCGGGGCGGACCCAAAGTTTCAATAAGCAGCCCGGAAGGTGATCCCCAGCAGCACCCGACGCCTGCCTTTTCAATGGGAATACCCCTTATTGCAGCCCGCTCCAGCAGCTCTTCATAGTACGGCGATTCTCCCTCTACAGAAGAAAGCAAAAGCATTTTCACAGGAATCTCCTCAACGAGAGGCAGCAGACCGCCAAAATGGTCCTCATGGGGATGGCTAACCACGGCAAGATCAACACAGCGGATCCCCTGCCTTCGCAAAAAAGGAAGCAGCACCATTTCACCTGTTCTCCCCGGATCCCCCCTATGTGGGGGATCCCCGCCACCGTCGATGATAATATTTGTCCCGCAAGGCGCCTCCACTAGAGCTGCCGCTCCCTGCCCTACATCGAGAAAGGTGACCACCAGACCCGGTGGACGAGGTGGAATCAGGATAAAACCCCAGAGCAGCATAACGACAAGCCCCAGGAATGAAAAGAGGAGCAGCTTGCGGGAGAAAGGCTCCTTCAAGGTGACAAAAGATAGCAGCGAGCGTCTGTGCGTCAAAACGTTTCCGCTCTCTGGGAGAACAGGAGAAATCGCTTTCTCCTGCTGCCGGCATTTGCGAAAACGGTAATACAGAGCCGTAACGGCGATGAGCAACCCATATATTAGCACCAATCCCGCCGCTCCCGGCGGATAGAGAGACCTGTAGAAGTGCGGATAGCGGGCCAGCCCGGTGATGGCGAGCACCAGTTCAAGCAGCAGACGGCAGGGGAAGAGCAATATTTTCGCTGCAGGCAGGTAAACAAGACCTGCGAGCGCTCCGCCCAGCCCCAGCCCCACCAGCGGAGCCATCAACGGCAGCAGGAGAAGGTTGAACAGCAGCGCAGCCACCGGAATATGGTGAAAATAGAAGGCGCAGAGCGGCAGTGTCCCGATCTGAGCCGCCAGCGTCACCGAAAGAAGGGGGCGGATCAGTTTGGGCAGCTTCAACTTCGTAGCCGCCTCCGCCAGGGGCGGCTGCAGATAGATGATGGCCAGGGTGGCTGCATAAGAAAGCTGAAAACCGATTGTGAAAAGGTGGAGAGGATTGATCAGCAAGGTTATCACGGCAGCCAGGGCCACCGCAGTGGGCAAATCCCGGTCCCGGTCAAGAAGCAGGGCTCCCAGGGCAAAAGCGAGCATCACCGCCGCTCGCAGCGCCGAGGGACGCATCCCAGTTAGGTAAGCGTAACCAAAAATCAGAATGATCGCTGCAAGCAGCGGTAGCTTTCCCCGCAGGCCAAGCCTGCGCCACAGCCCCAGGATCAGCGCTGCAACCAGGCCTACGTGAAGACCTGAAACAGCGAGCAGGTGGCCCACACCGCTTGATCGAAAGTTCTCCTGCACCTCTTCGGGCAGTCGAAGGCGCTGCCCGAAAAGGATCCCCGTTAAAAGCTCCGCAGCCGGCGAAGGCAGG
Source organism: uncultured Syntrophomonadaceae bacterium (assembly GCA_964464625.1). Lineage (GTDB taxonomy): Bacteria > Bacillota > Dethiobacteria > DTU022 > DTU022 > JAAZIN01. The sequence goes on along the minus strand of CAYXKD010000087.1, from coordinate 1,153 downwards.
TTCCCGTCGATGACGGCGATCATACGGTTGCGCAGGGCAATGGCCGCAGCGGGCAGTCGCCCCGGATCGCCGTCCCCAAGGGAGCTGATCTGGATCGCTTTGGGGTAGATGAGCCCATCGATCCCCTGGGAACGCAGGTAAAAGGCGTAATCAAAGCCGCCGGGCACGCGTCTTCCTTTCGGCTCGACAATGATGCCGCGCAGGCGCAGCCTCTCGCCGTAGCGGTAAAATTCCTGCTCACCGCCGTAAACCTTGACCAGAAGCCTGCCCGCAGGGTCAAAACGCCCCTCGGGTATCTCTATCTTCCCCACCTGCAACACATAGGCGCTGTGATCGTCATACTGCAGGGGTTCTTCGGCAACTGTCCCCTCCACATATATGGGGCGGCCGGCATAATCGAGGATCTCTTCGCCCGCGCCTTGCGGGTAAAAAGCCACAAAAAAAGAGCCCGTCCCGGCAGCCGCCGCTAGCAAAAGCAAAATCGCCGCAAAAAGGCTGAGCCGCCTTTTCCAGAGAGCCCACCCCGCTGCGATGAGCAGCAGTCCCGGCAGCAGCAGCGCCCACAGCGGCGCCTCCAGCCAGAGCCGCCCCAGGGCAATGCCGGAGATATAACAGAGGCATATGGCCATGACGGGCCGGAGTTTGAAACTCAAACAGGGTCACCTCTCCCAACAGTTACGGGGTTCAGTGAGATGAAATTAAAGTTGGTGAAATATTCGTCTATTAGCAGCGGGTATTTTAAACATTGCAGTATGCTTATTTGGGTTCTGATAAAGGTCATCCACTGCACAACGGGGTCGTCCTGGACTCTGGCAATCCCTTCATCAAACAGTTTGGGCAACTCCATGAAGTGGACTTCCAGCATATCGGTCAGGGTAAACGCAGCTTCCAGCAGGACGGCTGCTTTAATATTTACTTTCCAGGGGAAATCTTCTAACTCTCATTCTCTTTTCACCAACTGACACAATGACCCAGCCGCCGGCCAAATCATCCGCTAGATGAGTCAGCACTTCACATAGGCGCTGGTTCACATTCTCTGATGTCTCGTTTTGTAAACGAAAAAATCAAGATCCATCGTAAGCAACACACGGTTTTCCATTCTGGCTTTTTCCAAGACCTCAGCATCTGATATTTTATAAAGACCATGCTCCAA
>CAYXKD010000086.1:6786-7543 GCA_964464625.1 uncultured Syntrophomonadaceae bacterium | reverse complement strand
CTGTTTACCTCCTTCATTCAAGATCATACTGAAAGGAGGTCTTGCCTCATGGTCAGACATTACAGCAGCGATTCTATTTCGGGCGCTGATAGTGAAACCATATCCCTTACAGGAGTGCATTATTCGAAAAAAGGCCGGGTGCCCCTTTCCTGTCCCTCCGGTTTTCAGGGCCGTTACACAGTTGTTTCCGGTGATACCATGTATTTTATTGCGCAGCGATTTGGGGTCTCTCTTGATGCGCTTATAGCTGCCAACCCGCAGATCGGCGATCCCAGTAAGATCTTTCCCGGTGATGTGCTCTGTGTGCCCGGCGGCCCGCCGACTGCCAAGTGCCGGGAACCTCATTCTTGCCCGCCCGGTTTTCAGGGGCGCTATACAGTTGTTTCCGGTGATACCATGTATTTTATTGCGCAGCGCTTCGGTGTTTCTCTCGATGCTCTCATTGCCGCCAATCCGCAGATCAGCGATCCCAGTAAGATCTTTCCCTGTGATGTGCTCTGCGTGCCTGGCGGTGCGCCGCCTCACAAGTGCCGGGAACCTCATTCTTGCCCGCCCGGTTTCAAGGGGCGCTACACTGTTGTTGCCGGTGATACCATGTTCACCATAGCGCAGCAATTTGGGGTCTCAGTGGATGCTCTCATTGCCGCCAACCCGCAGATCAGCGATCCCAGTAAGATCTTTCCCTGTGATGTGCTCTGCGTACCTGGCGGTGCGCCGCCTCACAAGTGCCGGGAACCTCATTCTTGCCCGCCCGGTT
>CAYXKD010000086.1:0-6686 GCA_964464625.1 uncultured Syntrophomonadaceae bacterium | reverse complement strand
ATTTGGGGTCTCAGTGGATGCTCTCATTGCCGCCAACCCGCAGATCAGCGATCCCGGTAAGCTCTTTCCCTGCGATGTGCTCTGCGTACCCAGCAAAGCGCCTCCTCAAAAAACGTGATAGTTCGCGCTTCCTCCCGATCTAAAAGGGCCTTCCGTGATCACCGGAAGGCCCTTTCGGGGTTTGCAACAGGCCGGCGCATACTTGCCGCCGGGCAAGGGGATTAGTCCTCCTCCAAATCGAGATAATCCAGGAGGCTGGCGCGAATACCTTTTTTATCGACAACAGCGCTGTGCCGGACCGGTTCCCTCTCCAAATTCTTAAGAGGGGCGGGGGCCTCCAGTCCGGAAAGCTGCTCCAACAGCGGCAGCAGCTCAAAGGTGGAACGGCCAGCAATTTGACTGGAGGGCAGCACAGCGCCTGCTACGCTTTCCACAAACTTAAAGGGGCTGGCAGTGGCAGTGATAACAGTTTTTGTGGAATCGCCGGTGGCAGACCGGTATTTGTTATAAACTGTTTTAGCAACAGCTGTGTGGGGATCGAGCAGGTAGCCGTACTTGCGGTAGGTGCTGCCGATGGCTGCGATTGTTTCCTCCTCGCTGGCCCAGTTTGACCAGAAGATGTCGGCGGTAGCCCGGGCGACATCTTCGCTGACCCTGTAGGCGCCTTTTTCCTGCAGTAAGCGCATCCATTCTTTGACTTGCACGGGATCGCAGCCTGTAAATTCGAAGAGTAGCCTTTCCAGGTTGCTTGAGACGAGAATATCCATGGATGGGGAGATGGTGCGATAAAAGGGTCGATTACGGTTGTAGCGACCAGTGCGGATAAAATTGTCAAGAACATTATTCCTGTTGGCGGCGCAGATGAGCCTGTGCACGGGCAGACCCATGCGGGTGGCATAAAAAGCGGCCAGTATATTGCCGAAATTACCCGTGGGAACGACAAAATTAATTCTTTCTCCAGCCTGGACACCGCCGCTGCGCTGCAGATCCAGGTAGGCCGAGAAATAGTAAACAATCTGCGGTAGCAGCCGTCCCCAGTTGATCGAATTGGCTGAGGTGAGCTTGAAACCGCGGTGAGCCAGTTTCTCCGCCAGGGCACTATCGGCGAAAAGCTCTTTCACTCCGGCCTGGGTATCGTCAAAACTGCCCCGTACGGCAACAACATGGACATTGTTTCCCTTTTGGGTGGCCATCTGTCTGCGCTGCATTTCGCTTACTCCGGCCTGAGGGTAGAAAACGATTATGCGCGTTCCCGGCACGTTGCAAAACCCTTCCAATGCTGCCTTGCCTGTATCCCCTGATGTAGCTGCAAGGATGACCGCTGTAGTTTCTTCCCCGGTTTTAACTGCTGCCCCGGTAAGTAAATGGGGCAGAAACTGAAGCGCCATATCCTTGAATGCGCAGGTGGGACCGTGCCAGAGCTCCAGAATGAAAAGATCTTCGCTTAGCCGGTGAAGAGGGGCAATTGCCGGGTCGCTGAAGCCGGCGCCTCCATAAGCCTTATGAAAAAATGCTGCAATTTCCGCTGTGGTAAATTCATCGAGAAAGGGGCTGGTGATGGCTACAGCCCGTTCCTGGTAGCTCAGGTATATGAGCGGTTCCAGGGCTATTGCGGGCAGCGGTTCAGATGGGACAAATAGGCCGCCATCCCGGGCAAGTCCCTTTAAAACTGCGCTTGCTGCCGAGTAAAGCTCTTTATCACCGCGGGTACTGTAGTAAAGCATCAAAAACCTCCGGGTTTGTAAAAAGTATAAGTCACCTTTACAATTTTTAATGTTCGTGAAAAAACTGTCGAAACCTTTGACTTCATAAAAACAGCCGAGAAATTTGCCTCATGATCCCTCCCGGTTAATTCAAGGTTTTGTCGATTTTCATCCAACGGGATATAAATATAGTTTACCACACATATGCATTATGGCGTTATTAAGCGATATACCGTAATTCCGGATTAATTTTCACTTTTCCTGGTTCAGGATAGCCGCCGGGGATAGCCTAAGGTTAGCCTGGGCAAGCCTGGGCAGAAAATGCTTGATCTTTTTTTCTCAGGTTGGTATACTTTTTTATAAATAGCAATCCGGTGACTTCTAGAGGGGCCGACAGGTAAACCGGTAATGTGGCGGGTAGCCTGGCAAAAACCCTGGAAATTTTTCTGAAAAACATACCACCTTAAAACCCCATCCTCATCTGGCAAAATACGCTTTTACAAAAACAGCAGAATATTTAGAGACGCTGCCGCTCTGTAATGTCGTTCAGGTCCTGGATCGATATGACAGCGCCTATCTGCCCTGATTACTACTTCAGGGGTGATCAACATATTGTCTTATAGCATGCCGGATTCGTCCGGGGGAATGTCTCCCTCCTGGTGGCCGTTTTTTTGGAGAGCCCTTTCCTCTACATTGAAAATAAGCATTGCAATGCTTGATCCTCATGGACATGTGCTTTCACTTTACAACCCCTTATCTCGTGCGGCAGGGTACCAAAAAGTATTTTCGCACATGAACATTTATGAAAAAATATTTAGGAATGTGCCCCGGATTTATGGCGTTCCCGGGGAAAATCAGCTGATCCTTGACTCTTTGGGTATTCACTGGAAGCCCTCCAGACTCGAAAATGGTTCATATTTACTTATAGGCTGCCGCCTGGAAGAAGAGGAACTTCATCGTTTTGGCGGGCTCCCAAAAAAATTGGAGGAAGTGAAAGTGGCTGAAACCGGCATCTACTTGCCCGGGATGGCGCTGATCACTCCGGAGATATTGGATGACTATCTGGAGAGGGTTGTGGGACTACACAATGCATCATCTCTCTACTGCAGCAAACAGGGCTTGCCAGAACTTCTTTTGGTTGTTGAAAGTGTGAACAGTCTCATCGCCCTGACTTTCGATCCTGGCTACTCTGATCTACAGGCTATCCTGGAACTTATTTCCGCTTTCCTGACGGCTCTCACTGGAGGCAGGGGCGCTTTTGCTTTTAGTTACAAGTATCCCGGCCGGATACTGACATTATGGTGCGGCGGGGGTCCGGAAATTATGCAAACCCTCGCTGCTGATTGGGAAACAATCGGGCGGGTAGAAGAGCCGGCAAAGGTTTTTGACAGCCAGGTCCGGGATAAGGTGGAAAAAAAATTTGGAACCATCTTTGAAGGGACCTATCGGAGATGTAATGGTGGTTCTCTCTATCTGGGCCTCATCGGGGCGGAGAGCGAACTTTTCAAGGAAGCGCTAACAGCACTGGCGGAAAAAGCAACCATCGCATTGGAAATTTCCTTGCTGTCAACGGTGTTTCAATACCGCTGGGGAATGGTTTTCAACTCTATCAGGCAGGGTATCATTGTCGTCGATAGCAGGGGTCTTGTTATTATGATTAACCAGGCGGCAAAAAACTTTTTCAACGGATATAGCATGGTTGTTCCTTTGGCCGGTGAGGCAATTACCGGTAGCGGTTTCGATGGGCAGATAGAAAGGGCAGTTTGCATCGCTGCCAGAAGCAATTGCAGTTTTATGCATGAACGATCGACAATCGGCAAGGGCGACTCACTGTTGCACTTGTACTGGGATGTTGTACCGCTGCAGCGCGAAGATGGCTGCAGCGCCGGCGCCGTGCTGGTATTTAAAGATATCACTGAGCAGGTTAGATTACGTCAGGAAATTCATGATTGGGGAAAACTGACTACAGCTGGAGAAATAGCTGCTGGCATTGCACATGAAGTTCGCAATCCCCTGGCTACGGCCAAGGCGGCCATTCAACTCGCCAGAATAATCAAGAATCCCCTTAAACAGCAAGAGCTGCTGGCCAAGCTTGAGCGTGAGATGGACCGGATGAACGATATCCTGACGAACTTTCTGGAAATTTCCAAACCGCAGCAAGAGAATGTGCAGGAGCCGGTAGATCTTAATCAGTCTTTGCGCGAGGTGTCATATCTACTGAACAGTGAGGCTTTGCTGAGCGATGTTGAACTGGAGATCAACCTGTGCACCGGCAATCCGCCGGTGGTTCTCGGTTCCTCCAATAATATGAAGCAGGTGTTCCTGAATCTGGCCCGCAACGCTATTGAGGCGATGGGGGAAGGAGGTAAGCTGATAATTTCGACACTTTTGTGTAATGGTCAGGCCAGGGTTACTTTTTCGGACAACGGGCCGGGAATTCCCGCAGAGAACATGGCGGCGCTGACAAAGCCTTTTTTTACGACTAAACGTGAAGGCACCGGTCTTGGTCTCCCAATCTCCACATCGATCGTGGAGATGATGGGGGGAGATCTAAAAATAGCGAGCAAGCCCGGGTGGGGGACCACGGTGAACCTGGTACTGCCCATCTACAGGGATGAAGCTTTACACAACAGACCAGGCTCAAAGGACGCCTGATGGAAAAAAAGATGGACCGGGTTGATGTGGTGATTATTGACGATGATGAAGGCATTCGTTGGGCACTGCAGCAGGTTCTGGCCCTGTGCAATCTCAACTGTACCGCCGTTGGCGGCGCCATGCAGGGGATCGATGCCGTGAGCCGTTATCATCCCCATCTGGCCATTGTAGATATCAAGCTGGGTGCAATAAACGGTTTTGAAGTGGCCAGCCAGATCGGTCAGATCAATGATGAAGTGAAGATCCTTTTTGTAACTGGTTACAGAGAAGCAATCACAAATCAGGTCAAAGTGGAAGAAAATATAATCGGTGTTCTGGAGAAACCCTTCAATGTGGAGGAATTGATGCAACTGGTCACCAAAATAATTCCCCGGGAGCCCTCCGGATAACTTGCCGGTAGATATTATGGTATTATTCGGAAAGGGTACTCGCATCGTCATTTCTTAAATTCGGGTATCCTGTTTTTGTCGGCACTTTTGCGGGCTATGCCTCGGGAATGGTGATCGCACCCTCGTTTTACGCTTCAATGAGCGGCTATAAAGAAATATCGCCGGAAGTAGGCGAAAGGTATCAAAGGTATCGCTCAAAGAAATGATGCTTACATAATTTGAGAAGGGTTGGTTTTATATTTTTATATAGGGTGTTAGGGATTATCTGCTTGATAAGTATTAGGCACAGGAACAGGGTGAGAGAGGTGATATTATGGATAAAAGCAACTGGCTCTTGTGTCCTGTGTACAAGAATAAAACCCGCATAAAACTGCGACAGGACACGATGCTGATGAATTTCCCATTGTTCTGTCCTAAATGCAAGAAAGAAACCTTGGTGAATGTCCAACAACTGAATATGTCAGTTATTGGTACTACGTCAATAAAAAATATAAGTTAAACTGAAACAAATCCCTATTATGCAATTTTCTCCAACGCCTTGTTTAATTGGACATAATAGAATTCTTCTCATTCATTTCAACACCTTTAGCACACCCCAAAAAAAACCATGAGTTATCTAACCGGATTACTATGTCCAAAATAAGGGCATGATTTCACATCTTTTGGGTGTTCGGATAGTATTGCTTGCCCCCGGTTATTTCAAGCCGGGTAACCGCCCTTAATCAGTGCCATATTGTGTAATCCAAAGCAGGATCTGGATAATATGTGGTTGACACCCATGACGGAATATTGCTATACTCGTTAAGGGGTGTAAAACTTGGTAGGGCTGGGACAGTAGCTGATGATGCCACAGGGGGGCATGCCCATTGGCAGTCCTAATCGGCGAGTTTGGGATTAACTTTCGAAAAGGAGTCTGATATGAAAAAATTAAAAATGCTATCAATGCTAGGTGTAGTTGTTCTTATGGTTATGTTGTTTTCCGGGTCGGCTCTTGCTGTAGTTCCGGTTACTCTAGAGACACCTGAGCAGGTGAATTTGCAAGGGCACCCCATGGTACTGCAGTTGAAAAATAACTCAGGCGACAGTGTAACCATCGAGCCCCCCACCCATGCAAAAGTCTGGGTTCCTAAACGTGGGGTAGATTATGATTGGGCAGTTTTGGACTCCGCTTGGCTTGGATTTAAAGGAGAAAAGGTATTAGCACCAGGGGAGACTGTTAAAATAGCCACGATCCCTTCGGGCCGGGGCTGGCGTGACTTCTTTACCACTCCAGGGGCGACCGGGCCCGGGCCTGTATTTGAAGATGTCTACCATGTCCGGGTGAAAATTAAAGTTGACGGCAATGAATTGGAAACCAATGAAGCAACTCATACCAGGCAGCCCTTCCCCCCTGCTGAAGACGGTAAGTTCGACCATGCATGGAGTGAGTTCCTGGGAGATAACGGCGACGGCACCGGCACCTTTAAAGTCATAGCTGCTAGGGATAATCGCAACAACCCGGTATCCGGACTTGGCAAAGACGATTTTATTGTAGGTGGCGAACACCTGGTATATCCTGCTGTACCCCTGGGAACCATCATCGGAGTGGTCGAAACCGTCGAACGCTACCGCGGCAGCGACGTAATAAGTTACACTCTAATATGGCAGCATGATGATGGCAATTACGGTGGCATGCTGGATCTATGGGTTTGTGACAGGCCCGTAGGGTTAGGTTTTACCGAGGTGTCAATCTCTTCCTCATCTGAAACTAAAGTAGTTAAGGAATACACCTTTTGCGAAGATAAGGTAAAAATGTCTGTGAATACTACAGAGGGCTCTTTTGCTCTAGTTGCCGAGCTTTACGATGAAGACGAGGAAAAAGCTTCACCTGGCCTGGTTCCGGTCAACCTTTACCTGAACCTGTCGCGCAGCGAAAATATCGATGGTGACACCATCAGGG
>CAYXKD010000085.1:0-7613 GCA_964464625.1 uncultured Syntrophomonadaceae bacterium | reverse complement strand
TCAGGGTATAATCGACCCGTCCCTCCTTGCTCCAGGCTAGCGGATCAGTTTTCTGTAATTCTGCCAGTATTTCCTTGAACCGATCGTATCTTGCTTCCATAGCCGGAAGGCGTAAATCGGCAAGCAAATGGTCATAGTTATGTATCCCCATGTAGGTAGCCGCAACAGGCCACTGCTCCAGCTGCCACCTTAACATTTCCTCCACAAAAGCATGAAACCGGGGTTCGTCCATAGTATTCCTCCTTAGATAACTGGCTTGGTTCCACTGGAGGGCACAGGAGAACCATCCCTCCGCATGAACTGGGGGTCAGGTCTTGAAATATCACTTTTTAGGGAATTAAACCTGACGCCCGGTATTTAAAATCCACATAAAATCTGTATAACTATAATCTTTTAAATCCGGATCTCAATACAAAAACTAGCATTTCAAGACCTGACCCCAATTTAGTTCTTGATTTTTTCTATCTCTATAATTGTCATGGTAGTTATCCCACCGTGGTCACCCATTATATAGCTGAATTTAACCTGGTCTCCTGTTTCAAAACCGTAGTTTTCAAACTCTTTCATGACCTTGCCGCTTAACTGAAAAACCTGGGGATCCATCGCCGGGGGAACACCGCTGATGTGGATCTCTATGGAGTGAGGATCAACCTGCCCCAGGTAGGTGCCGGAATCCTGCATAAGCTCGCCCTCGGGATCATCGGCTACACTGTCGCCATTGCCATTACCGGTCTCCCCGCCACCGCTGTTCCCGCTGTCTTTACCGGCATCTTCTTTTCCATTGTCATTACCGATCTCTTCTCCATCACCCCCGTTGTCAGCGCCGTTCACTTCACACCCGTTCTCTTCGCCGGGCTCCAGTGCATCTTCTCCCGTTTCCGGTCTGGCGCAACCTGCGGCGATGATCAGAGCCAGTACCAGCAGCAATACCGCTATTTTGAAACTGTTTTTCAACTGACTACCCCCTCACTTATATCGATTTCCCCAACAATATTACCAATTTCCTCTTCTTAAAGCCCCTGGAAAGAAGCCTGGCCTGGGGCATCCAGGAGCGGAAAACTAGCATTTCAAGACCTGACCCCCGAAAATCGAAGTTTATTATTTGTTTCGCTTAACACCGAGGATGGTATCAAAAAGGGGAATAATATTGGCTGTGGTGTTGGCAGAATAATCCGCCCCCACATATGCCCGGGTCGGCTCGTCAGCGGCATAACCGCCTATGATCACAGTGGATTTTCCCCGCAATCCTTCCTGTTCCAGCATATCAATGAGCTCTTTGACGGCGGCCACGCAATTTGTCAACAAAAAACAGATGCCGATGATCTTTGCTCCACTTTTCCCGGCTGCATCCACAAACGTTTCTTTGGGCACATCTACCCCCAGGTCAAGCACTCTGTAGCCGGAAGAGCGCAGCAGGTAAATCACGATACTTTTACCAAGATCATGAATGTCTCCTTCAATGGTTCCGATAACAATCTGGGGGAAGCGGCTGGAGTTGTCATCAGGGACAGCAGGCAGATGGGGCTCCACCAGTTCCATTATTTCTTTGAGTATGAATTCACTCATTACCAGGTCGGAGAGGTAGTATTCGCCTTCCTGGTATCGTTTACCCACCTTCTCCACGCCTTTACGGCAGCTTTCAATGATATCGACTATAGGCACCCCTTCAGCCAAATAGCGCTTGACCAGGGAAGTAGCGCTGTCGATCTCCAAAGAGGCAATCGCCCTGATCAGCGGTTCAAACATCGCGCAGGCCCCCTTCTGATTTCTTCAGCTCCTCCAGGTTCCATCCACTGTAGCTGACAAAACGATAGTGCTTGCCGCTAAAAATTGATTTGCCCCAGGCGATAACCCTGTTCTCCTGATCATAAATAGTTTCCGTCATGAAAAAGACGGGAGCATTATCTTCGATGCATAAAACATCAGGTTCATCATTCCTGGCGCCTGAAGCCATGAGGATGCGCTTTGTCCGGGAAGGCATATTCTTGCTGTGTTGGGAAGCAATGCTGATAAGACTCATATCCCTCAGCTGGTTTTCAATGAGGGGAGCCCTTTTCGTATAGATGGCATAATAGGTTTTATAGATCAGGGGGATCGGGCCCGTGCATGTGACCATGCGACAGAAAAGACAGCGCGATCCTTTCTCTATCCCGAGACGGCTGCTGATGAGGTGATCAGCCTTGATTATTCTACATTCCAGAAGCTGCGTGGAGACAAGGCCGTATCCCAGGTCTTCGAAACGCTGATTTAAACTGAAGGTTATTTCATCGAGCTTGGGTTCGGCAACAAAGGTCCCTTTGCCTTTAACAGTATATACCATTCCAGCTGCCGCCAGCTCACTGATCACGCGGCGCACCGTCATACGGCTTATCTCCAGCTGTTCCGAAAACTCCATCTCCGTAGGCAGCATGTCGCCGGGAACCAGTTCCCCGGATAGGATCAACCCTTCATAGTGCTTGAAGAGCTGGTAATAGATGGGGACAAATGAACTTTTATCTAACGCCGGCTGCTTCATATTACCTGATAGGCCTCCTGCCCGAATCCCTGTCACTATTTTTAAACATAACAGATATTATTAACAATTTTTATCTTATCGGCTAATCCACTTTTCGTCAATCATGACAATAGAGACAATGGTGAAGCGGCAAACAACATGCCGGCGCTGAAGTTGTAAACAGCGCCGGCAGCCATTTTTACAGTAGCAGTTTAGCTCAACTAGGCACCAAATTCGCGGGTCGCATCAACCCATGCCTGCAGCAGCTCCGGTTTGGCTTCGTCAAGCACCGAGGAGGGAGCCATCATAAAACCTCTTTTGCCAAAGATATCGATGGCCTCTTTTGTTTGCCGGCGCACGCTTTCTACGTTACCTGTTTGCAGCAGTGAAACAGGCATGCCTGCAGCCACGCACATAACATCACCCAGTTTTTGCCGGAGCAGTTTCAAATCGGAGCGATCAAACCAGCCGATGATCTTGCCGGCAGGCAGCTGTGCAAGGTACTCCAGACGCTGTTCATAAGAACCTTCAAACATGGGCAAAGGGATAAGGTCTGCATCGATGAGATCGTTGATCAACTGCTTTAAGTAGGGCCAGTAAAACCTTTCAAACTGTTTGGGTGACATGAAACCATCAGCACCGCGGTGCAGCGGTATAAAGATCTGCTTGTTACCGGTAATTTGCGCCGCCTGTATGGCACTATCCAGGATTATAGGGTAGAGCTTTTCTATGGCAGCAATCAACTTCTCAGGCACCTGAAACATGTCGATCATGGTTCCCCGCATCCCCCGGAGAAAGTCCGAGATGATGTCGAAAGGAACAATAGCAGGTGCTGTGCTCGAGCATATCTGGCCTTCACCCAGCAGTTCAGCGTGGCCCTGGCCTACCTTCATGATAAATTCTGCCGCCGGCCTGGACATCTCCAGAAGTCTTTGCAGAGCATCGGTTACTTCAGGATCGAAAATGGCCATCCCAAAAATTGTAGCGCCAGCATGCCCCAGGGAGAGGGCTTTTAGAGACGGCAGCTTGGCAAGGCCTTGCAGGTTGCCGAAAATTCTGGGTACAAACACCCTGATGAGATAATCCGAAGGGTCGTCAAGGAAATGATCATATTCCTCCTGGAGCATATATTCGCCTTCCACAAACTGATGAGGAATATTGTCGGGAAGGGTGCCTCCCGGCCATTTTATGGAGACAGTACCGAGGATATCATGAGCAAACCCGGTGCCCATGCTGGGTGCATCGATCATAAAATACATATCCGGGTCATATTTATTGATGAAGTTGCGGCATCCTTCCACCCAGGCGTCAATATTGTAGTGAGCGTCTTTATAAGCAAGCCCCTCTGTCCTGGCGGGCATATAGTTTTGCACAAGGAAAAAGGGCACCCGGTCAGGTTCTTTCAAAGCGATGACATCGTCTATCCGCTTTCTTTTTTCTTGAAGCTTTTCTCTCATGCTATTTGCCTCCCGTCCATGATTTTGCAATCCTCACCGCATCCATGGCGCTCTCACCATAGGCATCGGCGCCGGCATAAGCAACAACATCTTCTGTTACCGTGCCTCCGCCAATCATAACTTTGACACTGTCGCGCAAACCCGCTTCAGTGATTCCGGAAATGGTTTCCTTCATCGCTTCGAAGGTCTTGGTTAAAAAACCGCTCATCCCGACGATATGGGGTTTTTCATCCCGGATTGCTTCCACGAATCTGGCAATGGGAACATCAACGCCCAGATCTACCACTTTGAAGTTATTCGTCTCAAGCATAAAAATGACGATCTCCTTGCCGATATCGTGGATATCTCCGAACACAGTGCCGAAAACCACTTTCCCCGCTGACGGGCGCTCATCCTGGACTGCTCCCAGCTTAGGCTTGATTACTTCGGTTATACCCTTGAGAATCTCACCGCCCATGATCAGCTCGGGCAAAAAATATTCGCCCATTTCAAAACGCTTTCCAACCTCTTCCATGGCCGCATGGCAATCGCTCAAAATCGTGTTGGCATCGACACCTTTGTCAAGCAACTGCCGAGACATTTCAATTGCTTTCTCCCCGTTCATAGCCACGATTGTATCGATCAACTCTTTTGCCATAAATTTACCTCCTCAGACATTAAGGTATGCTGTCTATACAGCCTGACCAGATCTTAAGTCGACTCTCTGATTTTGTCAATGTTCATTAGTCTGTTCCTTTGGTATTAGTCTGTAACGCGAATTTCACGTTGAGACCAGCCGCCGCTGCGGTACCAGGGCAGCAAGATCAGTAGCTCCACAAGTACGGATATGCTCACGGACCACCAGATGCCATCGGTGCCAAGATTTAGCGGCATAGCCAAAACATAGGCAAGGGGTAATTTAATTATCCAGTTGGCTACAAGGGCGCTAACCATAGAGGGCACAGTATAGCCCGAGCCCTTGAAGACGGCGTCAATAATATGAAAAGGACCCATCAGGATCATACAGGCTGAAATAATCCTTAGATAGTTTATCCCCAGCTCAAGGGCAACGGGATCGCCGGTAAAAAGGCCCACAATGTGCGGGGCGGCAAAGAAGCAGAGAGCGGTCATTCCCACCTGTACAGCCAGGCTGAGCAGCATAGCTTTGCGGATAATCTCCAAAGTAAGAGAACGGCGCGCCGCACCGATGCTCTGGCCGATCATGGTTGATGTGCCCACAGTCAAACCCGAAAGCAGAATGAAGGATAACCCCAGCACCCGCATACCGATGCCGAAGGCGGCGATAGCCCCGGTGCCGAAAAGGGCGACAAGCCACATCAGAACCAGCCCTGTCAGGGGCCGGGTCAGCGTCTGCATGAAGGCGGGCAGGCCGATCCCGATCAGCCTCTTGAAATAGGCAGCCTTGAATTTTAATTTAAGAAGCCCGGGCACTCTGAGTTTGCTGGGAGATATTTTTCCGCTGATCAAAATATAGAACATGCAGGCAAAGCCAACTGCCCGCGCCAGCAGCGTGGCCAGGGCAGCGCCCAGGATGCCCATTTTAGGCGCCCCCAGCAAGCCGAAGATGAGGATAGGATCGAGCACAATATTAATGATGTTCGTCGTTACCAGGATGATCATGGGAGTGCGGGTATCGCCCACTCCCTGCAGAACTGCGCCCATAGCCATGCCTGAATAGGCAAAAAGCATGCTCACCCCGATAATTTTTAAATAGAGCACGGCCATTTCATGCACCCGGGGCTCAACGCTGTACAAAGAAATAAAGGTGTTGCTCAAACCAAGAATAAGCACGGTCACCGCTATAGAGATGAAACCGGCCAGCCAGAAGCTGTGCCGGGCAACAACTGCAACATTGCCTGTATCCCCGGCGCCGCGATAGCGGGCCACCAGGGCCAGCGTTGAGATGGAGATCAAGTCTGAAAAGGTGAAGAGCATCCAGAAAAGGCTGTTGGAAAGGGAAAGAGCCGCTACGGCGTCGGTGCCCAGGTAGCCCACCCAGTACAGGTCAACCAGCTCCAGGGTAGTTTGAAACACCATGAAGATCATGACCGGCCAGGAGAGGCGCCACAGATCCTGATATATTTTACCCCGGTCGAGGGTGACCAGTTTTTCCATGGGTGTTATATCCTTCCGGGCAAATTATATCCCAAGGGACGAAAACTTTCAATTAATCGCCCTTTTCTTTCCGACATATAAACAGCGGTTAATGAACCCGGTGCTGGTACCGGGGTCACCAACCGCCAATCGGATAAAAGCTCTTTGCTTCAGTCTGTTCTAATGAGAGCTTTTTTAATCAGGGCAATAGACAATTAGCTGCTTTTCCAGCGTTTAAGCGTGGGAAAGAACCGGTTTAGCCTCCTTGCAGCTTGCCCAAAAATAGACTTGAAATTTAAATCTTATAACATCGTTCGGGACTAAGTACAAGCGGCTCTACAGGCAAAGTATTTCCTCGACGGTAAGGTGCTCCACCCTTACAGGATCGATCCCTTTCAGCCGGGCAGCCAGCTCTTTGGCCGGTATTTCATCGAATGTCTTAATTATTCTGAACTCACGTTCTCCAAGCCAGATAAAAAATTTCCATGCCAAGCAGTCCTTGCAATACTTTTTCTTCTTCTCCAGGTAAGCATCCCCTTCCAGCTGCTCAAGTTCCTTGTGCCTGGGGCAATGAATATCAATACAAAAAGTACCCGGTTTGTATCCCTCGGTCATCGCTTATCCTCCTTGTAAAGCTGGAATATGGTTTACCCCATATCAATTATAGCAACTACCAGTTTTTTGTGTCAACATGACATTGAAACTTGGGTTATCAATACTTCCCGCCTTCCGGGCAATTAATTCCGGACCTTTTGCTTTAGAGCTCATGATCACAACCACCACGGCCTCTTGCGGCGTAAATGGTATTCTTAAGATTTCATTGCTTCTGCCTTCGGGGCGATATCCGGATGCGAATCTAAAATTGCCCTTAGTCGCTCGTAGGTATCCATTATAGAATCCTTCCTTTGATCTGTTTTAAATTTCTTAAACCGGCCACTTAGATCCTTCCCCTTGGTACGATATACTCAAAAGAGAGCGCCGGTGGCGGCATAAGCTGATCCCCGGCAGCACATGGTGATCCAAATAGAAGGATTTTTCTGCGGCAAGACGAATTAAGAACCGGCAAGGAGTCCTGACCATCACAACAGCGCTAGTCACTAATATCCAAAAGTATTCCATATATGACGGGCCGGGCATAAGAAGCACCGTGTTTTTTAAAGGCTGCCCGCTTTCTTGTGCCTGGTGCCATAATCCTGAGGCCCGCTCCTTTGAGGCAGACATTCTCTGGCATAAAGACAGATGTATCGGCTGCCTCTCCTGCGTCAAACTGTGCCCCGCCGGGGCCATCGAAGCTTCTGAAGAGGGGCTCTTGATAAAGAGAGAACTCTGTAGCCGCTGTGGGCAATGCGCCGCTGCTTGCCCTTCTTTGGCCATGGAAATACTGGGGAAAACAATGACCGTTGAAGAGCTCCTTGCGGAGGTGAATAAAGACGCCGTATTCTACCAGCAGAGCGGGGGCGGGGTAACCCTTAGCGGGGGAGAACCTTTGAGCCAACTGAAGTTTGCGGTAAAGTTCCTGAAACGCTGCCGGGAGTTGGGGTATCACACAGCAGTGGATACCTGTGGAT
>CAYXKD010000084.1:0-7738 GCA_964464625.1 uncultured Syntrophomonadaceae bacterium | reverse complement strand
ACTCGACGCCATCTAAGATCTGGTCATAGGTTAGCCCGTAAAATTCATACAGCTTAGGGAGGATATCATGGCAAGTTTTGATCTTGGAACATGGGTCGACGACCCTGCTGTAGATGAGAGCTTCCATGAGATCGGACAGCTTAAAGCGGAAGCCCCTGACGGACTGCATTAGATCCAGATAGCCGGAGACCTTCAGACTGCTATAAATATTATGTAAAAGAAAATAGCCTAGATGCCTTTCGGGGGTTGCACCGATCTTTTTTACCTTACTTTCCTCTTTAATGCGCTTTGCTTCCGCGTTCATCTGCTTGACCACTTTGGTGTAATGGGCAACAGGGTCGGGGATACCGGCTTTAATCAGATCCTCTACGTAGCCCAGGGTCTGGAATGACTTGTGAGCGGTTTCCTTTTTAGTGCGGTTGTAAAAAGATTCATAGATCTGGAGATAGAGCCCCTTTTTAAGGTTTGTTTTTTTAAGAAAGTAAGCCATGATACGCCTCCTTTGTAACACCATCTAACACCATCTATTATACAGGAAAATAAATATTTTGCAAGTGTTTTTTTACACAAAAAAAGCGCTAATCTGCGCTATTAATTCACGTTTTATGTTTTCCTAACGTCTAAAGATTCATGGTGCTAAAGTCTAAAGACGGGTGGATGCCCCGTTGCATTTACTTTGTCGACTAGCCAGGGATGGAGATTCGTACATTAATATGAGCTCAGCCCCTTGTTTTTTCTGGGAAGACAATCTATAATGTAATCGATGGACCAAAAGGATGTTTAACGCCCATGCGCCTGTAGCTCAGGGGGAGAGCGCCTGCTTGACGCGCAGGAGGCCGCAGGTTCGATACCTGCCGGGCGCACCATGTCTAAGAGCAGCAGGCAGCTGCTCTTTTCTACAATATGTATAATCAAAAGAGGAAGGAGGGTGGGCTGTGCCTGCTAATCTTACCCCGCAGTATCATGCTGCCGAGGATAAATACCGGTATGCCAGGACACCGGAGGATAAAGAAGCGGCGCTGCAGGAGATGCTTGCGCTCATCCCCAAACACAAGGGAACGGAGAAACTGCAGGCGGATATCAAAAAACGCCTGGCCCGTCTCAAGGAGGAGGGAAAGAAGAAAAAAGCGACCCGGAGCGCCGATCCCTTTGCCGTGGAGAAGGAGGGGGCGGGCCAGATTGTCCTGGCGGGTTATCCCAACAGCGGCAAGTCGGCTCTTGTAGGGGCTTTAACCCGGGCCAGGGTTAAGGTGACCAGTTATCCTTTTGCAACGGCTTTGCCGGTTTCCGGGATGATGCCTTATGAAGATACATATATCCAGCTTGTCGATACACCCCCTGCAACAACCGAAGCGATTCCGCCCGGTCTGACAGGCACCTTCAAAGCCGCCGACGCTCTTCTCATCGTCATTGATGCAGCCTCCCCGGAGTGCCTGGACCAGCTTGAGGGGATTTTGCAGCTGCTCCAGGATCGGGAAGTGATCGACCTCTCCGAGGAGGGAGAGATCATCGCTCCCCTGCCTTTTCTGATAGTTGCCACAAAGATAGATCTGCCGGGCAGCGAAGATAATTTACAGTTGCTGCGTGAACTGAGGCCCGATCTGGAGATTGATCCTGTATCCTGCAATGGTCCGGGCCTGGACCAATTGCGCCAGAAGCTATTTGAAATTTTGGATGTGATCCGGATCTATGGCAAAGCGCAGGGGCGTTCCCCCGATAAAGAGCGGCCCTTTATTTTAAGAAAGGGGAGCACTGTGCTTGAATTTGCAGAAATGGTGCATAAGGATTTTCCCAAGAAGTTGAAAAACGCCCTGGTCTGGGGCTCCTCCCGCTTTGACGGCCAGGCGGTGGCCCGCGATTACCCCCTGGAGGACCGCGATGTAGTTGAACTGCAGTTATAGCGCCACACCGTTCTCCTGTCAGGCTGAGCAGAGCACACATTGTTTTATGGCAATCCTGGTGCAGTTATGGATTTTAATTGGGAGGGAAGCTGTATAAAATATTATTTTTGCTATTCAGTCCCCTTATCTCTTCAGCGATCGCATCAGCCAGCTCCGTGACCAGGTTGCCCTCGCTTAAGCCGCTTTGTGACGGAGAACACCCCACGGCCAAAAAAATAAAAGCGAAATATACTGCCAATAAGGAAAGCGCTGTTTTCTGAATATGTGATCCCCCCAAAGATGATCCGTGTCTGAAATCTCCTTTCATTTACAAACACCTCCTTAAGTTAACTTCCCTGCAGGGTAATGCCGGCGCCGGTGCGAATAAGACCTTATGGGAGGTGGAGGGCTGTGGGCGGTGGCAGGAAGCGCTGTAATGAGCTGGATGGAAAGAGATGGACACGCTACAGCATCAGCGTCTGGAGCGATCTGCGCAGATCTATATTGGAGTCGAGGCTGGATCACCCGGCCGCCTTTCCCCTGCAGCTTGCCGGGCGCTGTATCGAGATCTTCACCGCCGCTCCGGGTGAAGTGGTGCTCGATCCCTTTGCCGGTACGGGGACAACCCTTCTTGCAGCTTTCAATAAGGGCCGCCTGGGAGTGGGCTTTGAAATCTACGATCGCTACCTGGCGCTTTTCGAAAAACGGCTTTGCTCCGAAGAGGCCGTTCCGGAGGGAACCGCGGGGATCCGCCCCCGCCTTTACCATGACAGCGCCCTCAACCTGCGGCGTTACCTGGAGCCTGATTCCGTTGATTTTATTCTCACCTCACCGCCTTACTGGGATATTCTCACGGCAAGACGCTCCGCTGACCGCCGCCGGCAGCGTGATTATGGGGAGCATGCCGACGATCTGGGGCGCTCCGGTGATTACCAGTCTTTCCTGAAGAATTTGACTGCCATCTTTCAAGAAATACATACTGTTTTAAAACCGGGCCGGGTCTGCGCCGTGGTGGTCATGGATCTGCGTAAAAAGAATTGCTTTTACCCCCTGCACATGGATCTGTGCATCGCCCTGCAGCCGGCAGGCTTTCAGCTGGAAGATATCATTATCTGGGACCGGCGCCATGAATACAACTCCCTGCGGCCGCTTGGCTACCCCTCAGTATTTCGCGTGAACAAGGTTCATGAATACCTGTTGATCTTTACAGGACGCAAAGATGGCAAGGGATAATGGTGGATATTGTTCTTTGATCAGATGGGCTTTGCCTCTCCAGCCGGCAGAGAGCCGGCGGCATATTACCGAAAGGAGGAGATCTCTTGGCTGAATATCCCAGCGGGACAATTCAAGAAAGGCGCTTTCCCGTTCCTGATTATACTCTGCTTGCGGAGAAACTCCGCGATATTGTCGGCAGTGAAGGTGTTTCGGCAGCGGGCGCCGACCGGCTGGCAACCTGCCGCGACTACTGGCCCATGGGGACGCTCTGGTTTCTTGAAGGGAAGAGCCCGGCGCTGCCGGACCTTGTGGTCTGGCCGCACAGTGTCTCTCAGGTAGCCGCAGTGCTCAAGCTGGCAGGGGCCAATAATGTTCCGGTAACTCCCTATGGCGAAGGTTCCGGGGCGCTTGGCGGGGCGATCCCGCTGCAGGGCGGTATCGCGCTGGACTTGAAACGGATGAACAGAATATTGAAGCTGGACCGGGAAAACTTGATGGTTACCGTGGAGCCGGGGCTAAACGGATCGCGCTACGAGGAGTACCTTAACCGGCACGGATTTACAGGGGGCCATTTTCCCCAATCACTGCGCTGCTCCACCGTGGGAGGCTGGGCCGCCTGCCGGGCGGCGGGGACATTTTCCACCCGCTACGGCAAAATTGAAGATATGGTTGTCTCCCTGGAGGCGGTGCTGCCCGACGGGACTGTGCTGAGCGGCCGCAATCTGCCGCGCACCGCTACCGGTCCAAGGGTGGATCACCTTTTCCTCGGTTCCGAAGGTACTCTGGGGGTGATCACGGCTGTCACTCTGCGCATCTGGCCCTACCCGGAAAAACGGATCTACAGCTCCTACGCTTTCGAGAGTATCGAGCGAGCCCTGGAGGCAATTCGCCGGCTCATCCAGGCTGGAGCCCGACCCGCGGTGGTGCGGCTTTATGATACAGCGGAGACATCGCATCATTTTCCTGATTGCGAAGCGGCGGCGGGGCGGGTTATTCTGATCCTGTTATTTGAAGGGAGTGACGGGATCATCGCTGCTGAAGAGAAGGTAGCTGCAAGCCTGGCCCGCGAGGAAGGCGGCCTGGCCGCAGGCGCCGGACCTGTAGAACGCTGGTTGGAGACCCGATTTGATGTGGGGCTTGCTTCGAAACTTTTCCGGCAGGGGGCTCTTGTTGATACAATTGAAGTTTCCACGACATGGACTAATGCGGCGCCTCTCTATCATGCCATGCAGAAAGCGCTGCTGGCTGTGGAAGGTACGGCACTTGCTTCAGGGCACTACTCCCATGTCTATCCTGAAGGAACGGCTCTCTACATCACCCTGGTCAGCTTTCCTTCCGGCGATAAGGCGAAGTATTACAGGCGTCTCTGGAGCGCCGCCATGGAGAGATGCCTGGCCCTGGGTGGCGCTATCAGCCATCATCATGGCATCGGTCTGCACCGGGGGCTCTGGATGGAGCAGGAGCACGGACCGGCGTTGCAGGCGCTGCAAAGGGTCAAGGATGCTTTTGACCCCCGGGGGATCATGAACCCGGGCAAGCTCGGCCTGGGGGAGGTGGAAAAATGGCGGAAATAAATCGGGAGTTGTTGCTTGACTGTGCAACCTGTCCCAACATGTGCCGCTGCGAATGCCCCGTGGACCAGGTTTTTCGCCGCGAAGCGGTTTCCCCTTCGGGGAAGGCGCGCCTGGCTCACTCCCTGCTGGAGGGGCATATTGAGTGGGAGAGCGATCTGCTGGAAGCGCTCTCTGCCTGCCTCGGCTGCCGCGGCTGTGAACTGCTTTGTCCCTTTCCCGAACTCGATCTGGCTGAAGAGCTGCTTCTGGTGCGAAGAGAAGCCTTCCCCGCGGGGGCGATCCTGCCTGCTGCGGCACCTTATCTGAATAATCTAAAAAAATACGGCAGCCCCTACGGCGCCCGCTCTATTGTCTTGGGCCCTTCCGGGGGGAGCGGAAACCCCGAGGTGCTCTATTTTATTAACTGCACCGCGCAGGCCAATCACCCCCAAACGCAGCAGCTCACCCTGGAGCTGCTTGAAGCTGCCGGTGTTTCTTTCCAGGTGCTGGACCAGTATTGCTGCGGTTACCCGGCGCAGATCTGGGGCGATCTGGAGCTGGCCCGGCAGCTGGCTGCTGAAAATGCGGCACGCATGGCGGAAAGCGGCGCCGCTATTCTGCTGACTGACTGTCCGGAATGCTGGCATACCTTTACTGCTCGTTATCAAGATTGGGGCAGCGAGCCTGGCCTGGACGTGGTCGATGCTCCATCGTTCTTTCTGGAGCTGGTGCGGCAGGGACGGCTCCGGCCGGAACGGATCGAAGGGATCGACAAAATTGCCTACCATGATCCCTGTATCTGGGCGCGGGTGGCGGAAAAATGTGCTGAACCCCGCGAACTTTTGCGGAGTATCCCCGGGCTGGAGCTTGATGAAGTTTTGCCCGGGGGGCGGGAGACGCGCTGCTGCGGCGGCGGGGCCATGTTCCAGATCACTTTCCCGGAACAATCTGTTGAGATAGCCCGGCGGCGCCTGGAGGAGCTGCCGCCCTCGGGAACGCTGGTTACATCCTGCCCCTTCTGCTACGAAAATCTCCAGGCTGGAGGTGGGAAGGTGCTGGACCTGGCCGGGATTCTGGCTCTGGCTGTTTTAAAACAGCGGTGTTAAAAGGTTGTCAACTGAGTAATTAAAATGGGGTGTTAAATTGAAAGCACTGAAAACCACAGTGGTGGTGAACCCGGTTTCGGCGAACGGAGCTACTGCCCGGCGCTGGCCGGAGATTGCCGCCTTGATGGAGCAGGAAGGGTTCTCTTTTGAAACTTTCATGACGGAGGCTCCTGAGCACGCTACGGAGCTGACCCGTAAAGCGATCGAGAAGGGCAGCGAGCTGGTAGTTTCTGTGGGAGGCGATGGAACGCACAATGAGGTTATGAACGGTTTTTTTACGCCTGATGGAGTGCTGTGCAAGGAGGCGCAGCTGGGCTTCATCTCCATGGGCACGGGGGGTGACCTTATCAGAACGCTGCAGATCCCCAAGGATCCCGTCCTGGCGCTCAGGCATCTTGCCGGGAGCAGTACGCGTGAAATTGATGTGGGCAGGATTAGCTTTATCAGTCACGCAGGCGATAAAAAGATCCGTTATTATATCAATATTGCCGGTCTGGGGCTGGATGGCGATACGGTGGACCGCGTCAACAAGGCAAGCAAGGCCTTGGGCGGTTTTATTTCTTTTCTCTGGGGGACCCTGGTCAGCCTCATGCTTTACCGCAACAAAGATATGGCTGTGACCCTGGATGGTGAGTTTCTCTTTGAGGGGCCGGTGACAATAGTGGCTGTGGCTAACGGGCGCTATTTTGGCGGAGGGATGTGCATTGCTCCCCATGCAGTGATGGATGACGGACTTTTTGATATTGTAATCATGCACAGTCTCAGCAAGCCGAACCTGCTTGTCAACCTGCCCAAGGTCTACAGGGGGACTCATTTGAGCCACCCCAACTGTATCAGCAGGCGCGGACGGAAAGTAGCTATTGAGACTGATGAGGCGCTTCTGAACCTGGACGGAGAGCAGCCGGGCAGGGGGCCGGTGGAGATGGAGTTGCTGCCTCTGGCGCTGCGGGTGAAGGGTTAGGACAGCCACTTAATTGAGTGGAAGGTAGTAGATGGCGGGTACTCCTCATATAATAAAGCAGAGCAGGAAGGAGGAGGCCTGGTGAAAACATTTTCGATTATGATTAGGCGCTCTTCTGAAAGGCTGCAGCGGAGGCTGAAGCAGAAGGGCGTCTTTCTGGATAAGCTGCCCTTTCGCCGCTCCTGGGTCGACTGCGGAAGCGCAGGAAAGATGCTTGTTTTCACCCCGGGAAAGTCCGCCTCCGGCGATTCCTGTCAAAGGCTTGGAGAGGAGCTCGCCTCTCTGGCGGCACAGTTCATCACCGAGGATTTGAAGATTTGCCATCTCCAGGATTTACTACGCTTCCATTATTTCTATTTTAACAGGGAGGAGCGCAAAGAGATCCTTACCATTGCCTGCCGCAACCTCGAAAGTGTGAAGTCCTGCCGGCGCCGGGATCTCCACCGGTGGATGATGGAAAAAAAGATCTGTGCTTACCTGGAGGGTTCTCATGATCATCTGAATATCGAGGGATACTGCAATTTTCGGCTGCGGGAATGGCGGTGCGAACTGCGCAGGGTGGTTGACGAGGCTGTGGAGAGCCACCTTGCCGAGAAAGAACATAGGGAGTTTATACGGCTGCTGAAATATTTTTTGAACATGCAGCAGCCGAGGATAGATCTGGTCCACCTCTTCGTGGATCAAAAAGGGCAGATCCGGATTACCGATCACCGCCTCAGGAAAGTCGATCCCTGCGAGTGGGAAGAGCTGGATCTGAGGGATTTTGATGAAGAGAGCGATTACGAAGATATACTTGTGAGCATGCTTGTTTCGGTAGCGCCGCGCCGGATCATGCTGCATCGGAGCGTCACCCTGCGCTATCCCCGGGCAGCGGAGAACCTGCGCTGCATCTTTGAAAAAAGGCTCATCTACTGTGAAAACTAAAATAATTAGTGAACTCGGTGCCAGGCACCAAGTTCACTAATTCGGAGCCATTTGCGTTCTTTGAAAAACAGCTGAGTGGTGCGGCTTTGCGCGGTATGA
>CAYXKD010000083.1:0-7751 GCA_964464625.1 uncultured Syntrophomonadaceae bacterium | reverse complement strand
CAGGATCTGTGCCGTGTATTTCTCAGGGCCGTCATCAATGGTCAGGTAAGCTGTAGGCCCTCCGCCTGTCTTGACGGGCAGACTATTCTTTTGAAGCTGGATCTCCAGTTCCTCTTTTTCCTGTTTCAGGAGTTCGTACCTGCTCTGCAGCTCGTTGTAGCTGCTGTTCAGCCGATCAAGCTCCTCATGCAATGCGCTGTTGTCCTGGTGTTCCCTCTCCAGTTTTTCGAGCACTGCTGTTGTCTGCGGATAGATCAGGAGGTTAAAACCACCTGCCAGCAGCATCAGGATCAAGGTAGATATAAAAAACAGACGCAGATGGTCTTTTGTAAGACCGCTTCCGATCATTGTCTCACTCTCCTTGTCCCATTTTATGCTTTTATATGCCCGGTTTTCCTTCTTTCTTTGCTGATCAGCTATTCTCTGCTTTTCCTCCAACTCCTGCTAATTTTTTACCAAATGTACCCGGGTTGGAAAATTAGCAATGCAGGATTTGATTTTAATCTTCGCGAAGTTCTGTCATGATTAGACTTTTACTAGGGCGGCATGATGCAAATGAAGGTTCAACAAAAAGCAGACCTGGCTCTGGTCCTGGTGGCGGCGTTTTGGGGTTCGACCAGCTTTCTGACAAAAATGGGGCTGGAGGACATAGAAGGATTTAATCTTATTGCGCTGCGCTTTATCATTGCTTTTTTCTTGATGGCGCCCCTGTTCTGGAAAAGGTTAAAAGCTGCAAACCTCATTGTCGTAAAACATGCTGCCGGCCTGGGGGCAATACTTTTTCTCAACTATATACTTTTTACCTTTGGAGTAAAGCATACTTCTGTTTCCAACGCCGGTTTTTTGACCTGCCTCGCGGGGGTGATGGTTCCTGTGATCGGGTTTTTTTATTTAAAGCAGAAACCCGATATAAAAACTGTTTTTTGCGTCCTTCTGGTATTTATAGGGGCTTACCTTCTTACATTTAACGGTGAGATTCAGTTTAACCTGGGTGACTTTCTCTGTATTCTCTGCTCACTTGCTTTTGCACTCCATATTGTCACCACGGGACAGTTAACCCGGCTGACCGATGATCCTATTCTGCTCGCTCTATTGCAGCTTGGTTTCGTGGCCATTTATGCGCTTCTTTTCTCTTTTATCTTTGAAAAACCGCAGCTGCCGCAAACAGCCAGATCTTATCTTATTGTTCTGGCTCTGAGCATTTTTTCAAACGCCCTTGGACTTATTTTGCAGACTGCGGCTCAGAAACACACAACGCCGACGCATGCCGGACTGATCCTGACTCTCGAACCGGTTTTTGCGGCGCTTTTCGCCTTCTTCTTCGTCCGTGAAATACTTGCTTTAAAGGCCTATCTCGGAGCGTTGATCATGCTCATGGGCATTATTCTTGTTGAAATTGACTTTAAAAACAATTCCCGGGTGGTTGAATGAAAAGAACCTTTTTCAGAATGATCCCCTTAACGTTTTGCCTCTTTCAAAGGATTCTCCGGAGGCATGTAGAACCTAACATACATAAAAAACTGCGCTACAGCATCTTTCGGCCCTTTCTGCATGAATCACCTTTCTTCTGACAATAGAGTTTGCGGGAGGCGGACGGTAAATAAACTGAAAAGTGGGGGGCGCAATGAAACTACCGGAGGGAGCGACATACCAGGGAAAAGTTGTAGATGGGAAACAGCATGGTCGGGGGACCCTGACCTGGTCAGATGGCAGCGGATATTCTGGAGAATGGCATCAGGGTTTCTATCACGGGTACGGTGTCTATATATTTGCAAATGGAGACAAATATGAAGGTTTCTGGCGGGAAGATAAAATGCACGGCCAGGGGACCTATTATTTCAATGATGGGCGAAGATATATCGGCAGCTGGGAAAACGACCTGATGCATGGGTTCGGTACTTACCACTGGCCCAATGGCGGGCGTTACGAGGGAGAGTTTGCCCAGGGATCTTACGAAGGACGGGGTAGTTACTACTGGCCTGATGGCAGGGAGTACACCGGTGATTGGAAAGATTCTTCCATGAACGGCCAGGGGACTCTCACCTGGACAGACGGTCGTTCATATACGGGAGAATGGTTGGATGATGTCAGGCAGGGGCAGGGTACCCAGGTCTGGCCGGGCGGATGTTCTTACACCGGTGCATGGCAAAACAACAAACCGCACGGTCAGGGCGAACTGTTCTTTCCCGATGGTGGTAAATTTATGGGAAGATTTAAAAAAGGAAAACCTGCGAGGAAAGGCACCTACATCTTCCCTGACGGGGCAAGGTATGAGGGCGCCCTGGAGGGCGGTATTCCCCATGGCCGGGGCGCCACTGTTTACCCCGACGGGAGCAGGGTAGCCGGCAAGTATATTTACGGTGAACCCCCGCAGGTTTAAGCAGATGATCAGGCCGGGCGCAGCACAGAAGGGAATAGACAAGGGCTTGCCCTGACCTGTGACTCACTCTTTCAAACAATGCAAAGCAGGCTCTGCTTAACATACCCAAGAGCCTTTTTACTCCTGGACTCATGTTCTCTTAAGAACTGCTTGACTGCTACAGAATACACCAGATATTGTTATTTTGGCTGCATCCTGATGGCGCCGTCCAGACGGATGGTGGCACCATTGAGCAGGGGGTTCTCCACGATGTGGCGAACCAGCTGAGCAAACTCTGCCGGGTAACCCAGACGCTGCGGAAAGGGCACCATTTTACCCAGCGCTTTCCTCACGTGATCGGGCATACCCATTAACATGGGTGTCTCCATAATCCCCGGTGCAATGGTCATCACCCTGATACCATGCTCAGCCAGCTCCCGGGCAATGGGCAGGGTGAAGCCGACGAGCCCTCCCTTGGATGCGCTGTAGGCCGCCTGGCCGATCTGCCCCTCGAAAGCGGCGGCGGAAGCGGTGTTGATGATCACACCCCGTTCACCCTCTGTACCTGGTGTGTTAAGGGCCATTATTGCCGCTGTCAGCCGCAATACATTGAAGCTCCCCACCAGGTTGACCTGGAGCACCTTGTTAAAAAGGGCCAGATCGTGCGGACCTTTTCTGCTTAGCACCTTGGCCGCCGGCCCAATGCCGGCGCAGTTGACCAGGACGTTAATCTCACCGAAGCGTTTCGATGCCGCCTGCAGGCTGTTTTGCACGCTCTCCTCATCTGTAACGTCGGTCTCCAGGAAGAGAGCTGCATCGCCCAGCTCACCCGCCAGCGAGCTGCCCCCTGATGTATCCAGATCAAAAATAGCCGCTTTTCCCCCTGCAGCTACGATGCTGCGAACCACCGCCTCACCCAGGCCGGAAGCCCCACCTGTGATCACAGCGCTGCATTCGCTGAATTCCACTGCTAACACCCCTTTTCTCTTTAATCTATTCGGTAAAATCAAGCAGATTTCCTGCCATGAAAAGGAATTTATCCATCCCTGCAGGTTATCCGCGCTCCCGGGAGTATGGCGGAGCAACTGAGAAATAGAAAGCCGCTATGGATCTTTGCCATCACGTATATTTACGCCCGGAAAGGGGCAGTATTTTCTGATTGGAGCTTCAAGTGTTCTGCTATAATGGTAAGGGGCTCCGGGCAGTACGCATTCTTGCTTATACGCCTGCTCGGATGCTATTAGCCTGAAATAGCGGCAACAGACGAACAAAATTGATTAAAGGAGTGTTTCCGATGCGCCGAATTCATGTCCTGGCTTTGCTCCTGCTCCTGGTCCTGGTTGTGGCAATCCTGGCGGCGGTTAAACTGGATATATTTTCTTCGCCCTCTGCACCCGAAGACCCCGATCTGTTTCAATCCGGGGTAGAACCTGTTCCGGAACCTGATATCCACACCATCACCCTGACCGCTGTGGGAGGGTTGTACCCCCACCTGGCTGTCCTAAATGAAAACTGTTCGGGCGGTGAAGATTACGATTTTTGGCCTCCCTTTGAGTTTATCGCCCCCTATTTTCAGAAAGCTGACATTGCCATGCTCACTTTGGAGACGATGCAGGCGGGGCCGGAGATTGCCCTCTGGGGGGTTTCCGGATACACAGGTCATATGGTGGGGAGCATTCTTACTTTCAATGCTCCCATTGAGCTGTCCCAGGCGTTAAAAAAAGCCGGGATCAATCTTTACTCCTTTGCCAACAACCACTGCATGGACCGGGGTGTGAAAGGGCTACATGCTACGCTGGAAAATGTACGTAACCTGGGATTCCACACCACCGGGGCTTATCTGGATCAGGAAGAGCGGGAAGCTGTGGATATCGTGGAGATCAACGGAATCAAGGTGGCTTTTGTGGCTTACACCTACTGGACTAACGGTATTGACATCCCCGCCGGAGAAGAATATGCGGCAAATATGATCCCCAACTACCCTGATCCTAAATTCAGGGAGATCAGACCTGTTATAGCCGATATCAAAAAGGCGCGCGCTTCCGGAGCAGATCTGGTGGCGGTCATCCCCCACTGGGGAGAACAATATGTGGACTATCCCTTTGAAGAGCAGCGGGAGGCGGCACGGGCAATGGCTGCCGCCGGTGCGGATATGATCATAGGCGGACACCCAAAGCTCGTGCAGCCCTGTGAATGGATTGATCTGGTAGAGGATGATGGCAGCACCCGCTCAGTCCCGGTGATCTATTCCCTGGGCAACTTTTACACAGATCAGCATTACCCCTCCTGCTCCACGGATCTGGTGGAGTACGGCATGTTGTTGAACCTGGAGCTGTCCAAGGATATGGACAGCGGGAGGGCCTGGGTCAGCAACGTTGATTATGATATTCACTGGTGTTACCGCGAGTGGCGGCACCGCATGCTGGTCCTCTCCGAGGTCTTCGAGGAAGGTCCTGAAAAATTCAATCTCAACCAATCGCAACTGGAGAGGCTGGAGAAAAAATACCGCGAAAACGTCGAGATCATCGAACGCTACGGATTCACCGATAACAGACCTTCTTATATGAAGAGGTGATCCGCTCTGTCCGCTCTGGGGTCAGGTCTTGAAATGTTACTTTTTCAGGCACTCTTTTAAAACGGATCCCTGTCCAGTTTCAAGAGGTGTGAGGTAATCGTCCCTGGTCACCTTAGATCTTGATCCTATCGGGGTAAGGTGTTTCCCGGGCGGCGGACCAGACCTTGTTGATATAGGGCAGCGCAAAATAGTTCTGCAGCAGGTGCAGCCAGAAAGCGCCGCGTTCGTTAAGCACGATCTCTTCGTCCTCATCTGCAGCCATCTTGAAAACTGATAAAAGGCGAAGCAGAAGTCTCAGCTCGCGATTGTCCTCGTCAAAAAGTGAAAAGAGCTGATCCTTTGGAATACGGGTGTCGTAAAGCCTCCAGTAAAGCCAGTAGTACAGTGCCATCGGCCCGGTAAAATCCATACTCAATGCTACCGGCAGCCTGCCGGCCCGGCAGACCCTGATGTATTCTTCTACCGAAAATGTGTTCAGATAAAAAACACCCGGAACATATGAGCCTGCTCCCGCCCCCAGGCCGATGTAGCGTTCCCTGGTCACGGAGGAATAGCGGGGTGCTTCGCCGCGCAAAAAGCCCCATACCGAAACGCGCCGGAAGCCCCGCTCCAGGAAGAAGTCGTGAATAGCCCGGAACATCTTTCTCCTTGCTGCCAGGTTCGGCATCTTGACTTTCTTCAGTTTGCGGTAGCGGCCAACGGTGGAATAGGGAAAAGAAAAGAGCGGGTAAGTGGTAACCTGATCCACACCGCTGCGGAGAGCCGCGTTCAGATCGCTGATCACCTCTCCGGTGGCCTGCCCCGGCAGGGCAAACATCAGGTCGAGGTTGACCGATTTGAAACCGGCATCATGCACCATATCGAGTGCCTGATCCAGTTCAGCTGCGCGATAGTTCCGGCCAAGCAGTTCCAGGTAGCCGTTATCAAAGCTCTGTCCGCCCAGGCTGATGAGGTTAACTCCATATCGAAGCAGTTTTTCAACTTTCTCCCTGTCGAGATCAGCCGGATTTGTCTCCACAGAGATATCGCCGGTAACATGGAATCTCTCCCTGACTTTGTCTAAAACGATTCCCAGTTCATCTATCAGGTTGGTGGGTGTGCCGCCGCCGATATAAATGGAAGTGATCTCCGCCCTGCCGATACGGTTATAATACTGTTCAATTTCACCGAGTAAAGCCTGAAGGTAGGGCTCAGCAAGCTCCTCATCGTAGCCGATTTTGTTATAGGGGCAGTAGGGGCAAAGATTTTTGCAGAAAGGAATATGGATGTAGATGCCTGTTTTTTTTAGCGACGGGACGTCAATATCCTGCGCCGCCCGGAAAGAAAAATCTTGATCCAGCCCTACAAGGAGCTGCCTGATTACTCTTGTGATCAATTCCAGGATCAATCCCACCCAACTGCCGCTTCCACATTTTTCTCCACCATTATGGTTGAACCGGCATTCATTGATTTAAATATATCATAGATAAAATTATATAAACACGGTGGCAGAAAGGTGCCGGATCGGCCTGACTGAACTGGACAATCTGATCCTGGCTCTGCACACGGGAAGTGGCAGCCTGAATGTACGCAGAATCATGGCTGAAATGGCGGCAAAACGCATTGCATCGGTGTTAAAGGGAGGGATGCAGTAACATGTGGTTATCCCCTAAGTATTCGGGTAAAAGGATTTGTCCTCTCTTTCCAGAATATTATAAAAGGTTCAGGAAATAAAATCTTTGAAGGAGAGCAATAACATGAAAGTAGTTTACCATGAAGACTACAATATAGTTTACACCTCCGACCCGGCGGCATCCGCCGGTCGAATCAGAGCAGTTGAAAAAGTTCTCCAGGGGAAAGTGACGTTTGTTGAACCGGAGGCCGCCGCATTAGATCATATCCTCCGGTTGCATACGACGGAACATGTGGAATATGTGAGGCGGCAAGGTCTTTACGAGATCGCAGCGCTGGCTGCCGGCGGCGCAATCAAAGCTGCCGAAATTGGTCTGGCTGAACCCTGCTTTGCCCTGATCCGCCCGCCGGGACATCATGCTTCGGCAGATAATTCCTGGGGCTTCTGCTACTTCAATAACATGGCCATCGCTTTAGAGAAATTGAAAGATGAGGGAAGGATAAAAAAAGCATTTATTCTTGATTTTGATCTGCATTTTGGCGACGGCAATGTCAACCTTCTAGGCGGCAAAGATTATGTTAAAATCCTCAATCCCCCCGGGCGAAGCCGCACCGATTACCTGAAAATAGTTGAGAAGGAGCTCGCGGAAACGGATGCGGATATGATTGCTGCTTCCGCAGGTTTCGATAACCATGAAGATGACTGGGGCGGTCTTTTAAAGACCGAGGATTACACTTTTATGGGCAGGCTGATGAAGGAAACTGCCCGGCGCAATGGGGGTGGTTGTTTCGGCATTTTGGAAGGCGGTTACAATCACACTGTTCTGGGTATAAATGTGCTGGCATTTATTAAAGGGCTGGAGGCATAGCGCCAGGAGGGGTGGCTCCATCTGTCTGTTTGCCGTGGAAACGGTAAAAGCTGGACAGGTACAAGGCGGCTATTTATGTGGCTGTTTTGACTTTCCAGCTTTTCTGTTGCCCCGAAAACGTACGCGGGCGATCCACGGGCACTTCATTCCGATTCCGGTATGGCTGTGCTTTTAGCCTGGGATCATGCTGCCTAGGTCCGCGTTGCTTGCCGGCCTTCGCAGGAAGGAAAAATACGGTAATAAATAAAAGGCAGGGGATAAAAGCATATTGTCATTTTAAATCCTGACTTCAGGAATAAAAAACAAAACATGGTGTTAAAGTTTGAACCTGTGCTTT
>CAYXKD010000082.1:0-7833 GCA_964464625.1 uncultured Syntrophomonadaceae bacterium | reverse complement strand
CCGTAATAAAGATTGTCAAATGAATTGTTTAAATTGTGGTATGGCAGCGGAGAACGATTCGAAATTGATAGCGGCGGCAGCACAGGAAATGGGGTCAGGTCTTGAAATATCACTTTTTACCCAAAATGACACCGGCGGATGAAGGATCTTACTAATAAGCGCAGTCATATGCGATGGCACCCGGGGTAAAAATTTCAATTATACGCAGTATATTTTCCTATATATCAAATTAATGCAAACCCTAAAACCTTATATTTCAAGACCTGACCCCATGGGCTTAATGCAAACCCTAAAAAACTTATATTTCAAGACCTGACCCCGTGGGTGACCCCATGGGCTATAAGCCACTATTGCCTTATGATGAAGCCTGGTAGTTTATGTAGTTTATAGATATTTTTGTTGACAGCCATAACAGTATATCGATATACTCGGTTAAAGATTTGAATCCACTACTTTGAACTATTACATTGCTTCTTTCGCCAATTAACGCTGTTCACGAAGCTGGAACCTTTTGATTGGTGGTGAATTGTCTATGCCATCATATGATTTCGTAGCAATTGATTTTGAAACTGCGAACCACAATTTGAACAGTGCT
Organism: uncultured Syntrophomonadaceae bacterium; assembly: GCA_964464625.1. Taxonomy (GTDB): domain Bacteria; phylum Bacillota; class Dethiobacteria; order DTU022; family DTU022; genus JAAZIN01. The sequence goes on along the minus strand of CAYXKD010000082.1, from coordinate 7,238 downwards.
TGTTCTATGGGTTTGGCTGCAGTGAGAAATATGGAAATTGTTGATACCGAGTATTTTTTAATCAAGCCGCCATCTCTTTATTTTGATGAAAATAATATCAAAATCCACGGCATTACACCCAACTCTGTGGTAGATGCACCACTTTTCCCCAAGGTATGGAAAAAAACTCAGCGATATTTTGTAAACAATATTGTTGTTGCTCATAATGCCCATTTTGACATGTCAGTTTTAAAATGCGGCTTTATTGAGCATGAACTGGACATACCCTACTTTAACTATCTCTGCAGCATTCAAATATCTAATTTTGCCTGTCAAGGGAAAAAAGTTGGCATTTCGCTAATGGATAGGGCCTGGCACTTTGGCATAGCCATGGATGAACATCACAATGCCTTAAGTGATGCAAAAACATGTGCCCACATAGTCATTGAAAGTGTTAAAAAAACCGGCGACATTACCTTCCATTCATTTTGTGAAAGATACAATGACCTCCCGCTAAAAAATTTTACTGAGCTAAAACCTCAAAAGTACTTTGGTCCAAGGTACCGTAGATTTCAAAGAATAGCCATTTCTGAAATTGCTGCCACTGTAGAATCGTTCGAGAGATCCCACCCCTTTTATGGTAAGAACATAGTGTTTACCGGCGACCTTCAAAGCATGGATAGGAGAACAGCAATGCAAAATGTGGTCAATCTGGGTGGGGTCGTTAAAAGTAATGTGTCCAGAAAAACCGACATCGTCATTGTCGGCATCCAGGATAAAGCGTTTGTAGGCCCGGAGGGGATCAGCCTGAAAGAAAAAAGGGCTTACGAATTAATTAAGAAGGGCTATGCCATTGAAATTATAAAGGAAGAGAATTTTTTGGGGTTGCTAAACTTGTGAAGGCTTACGCTTTAGCACACAGCGCGGGAAATGGGGTCAGGTCTTGAAATATCACTTTTTACCCAAAATGACACCGGCGGATGAAGGATTTTACTAATAAGCGCAGTCATATGCGATGGCACCCCCAGGGACACAAAAATTTCAATTATAGGCATCATATTCTCTTATATATCAAATTAATGCAAACCCTAAAACCTTATATTTCAAGACCTGACCCCAGGTTTTCTTTGCAAAATATTTATTCATTGACCAGGAACATTCTAAATATTATAATTATGGCGTCAAGTCAAACAATAATGATTCGGGAGGTGCCTGTCGTGAATCTGGTGGAATTAGTAGATCGGAATTCCAGGAAGTTCGCCGGCTGTGATTGCCTTTGTTACAATGATACTGTTCTTACCTTTGCTGAACTGCGGGTATTAGCCGAAAAGGTAGCAGCTTTAATTCAAGCCCGGGGAATACGAAGGGGCGACAAAGTAGCCATCATGAGCCATAATACCCCAGCCTATGCCATATCATTTTATGGCGTCCTTAAAGCAGGCGCTGCTGTGGTACCCTTAAACCACAGGCTTGTCGCGCCAGAAGTAGACTACATTCTGGATCATAGTGAGGCAAAGATGCTTCTGTTTGATGGGGTTTTAGCTCCAGTGATCCATAAGCTATCTGTAAAAGTGCAATCTTTGGCTATGGATACCGGGGCTGACGGGTTCGAACAACTTGAAGAAGTGATGAAACAAGCACCGGCTTTCCAAACTGTAACCATTAGCGATGACGATTTAGCTGAAATTCTATACACTTCAGGCACTACTGGCAAACCGAAAGGATGCATGCATTCACATAAGAATGTCATATGCGCTGGAATTACCGGGGCAATGGCCTTGAAAATGGATGAAACTGATCGTTTATTAATGGCCATGCCCATCTGGCACTCTTCCCCTCTTAACAACTGGTTTATGGGCGCACAGTATGTCGGCGCAGCTACCATACTGCTTCGAGAGTACCATCCCCTGCATTTTCTTAAAGCTGTCCAAGACCAAAAATGTACCGTTTATTTCGGTGCACCCATCAGCTATATTGCACCTCTTCAAATGGTACCTAACTTTGAGGATTTTGATGTAACATCCATGCGCTGCTGGGCTTACGGGGGCGGTCCTATTGCCGGTGATGTTGCAATGATGCTAATGAAAAAATACCGTAACGATCAATTTTACCAGGTCTACGGGATGACCGAAGCTGGCCCAACCGGAACCACCTTGTTTCCCCGGGATCAGGTGCGTAAAGCCGGTTCCATCGGAAACAGAGCACTGCCAGGTGCGGACATGCTGGTGATGAAAAATAAAATTGACCCTGCTTTACCAGGCGAAACCGGAGAAATTTGGCTTAAGGCAGACAGCATGATGACCGGTTATTTTCGTAATTCCGAAGCAACTAAAGAAGCGTTTGTTGATGGGTGGTACAGAACGGGTGATCTAGCTCGCGTTGACGAAGATGGCTACCTGTACATAGTGGATCGAATACAAGATATGATCGTTACCGGCGGTGAAAATGTCTACTCCAAAGAGGTAGAGGATGCTATTACCCTCCACCCAGGGGTGGTAGAAGCAGCAGTTGTCGGCCGTCCTCACCCTGACTGGGGTGAAACTGTTATTGCCTATATTGCATCTAAGCCCGATGCAGACCTGACAGATGGTGTTATTAAAGATTTTCTGGCAGATAAATTAGCCGAATACAAAATCCCCCGGGAGTTCAAATTTGTTACCGAGCTTCCCCATACTCCCACGGGGAAGGTGAAAAAATTTGAGTTGCGGCAGCAGTTTGGTAACATCTAGGCAAACCTTTGGGCGGATGAGTCGGAGAGAATATCTTTGACTCACCCGTCCGGTCATAGGGATAAAGGGGTCAGGTCTTGAAATATCACTTTTTATCCGAAAGGACACCGGCGGATGAAGGATTTTATTAATAAGCCCGGTCATATGCGATGGCACCCCCAGGGGCACAAAAATTTCAATTATAGGCAACATATTCTCTTATATATCAAATTGATGCAAACCCTAAAAACCTTATATTTCAAGACCTGACCCCCAATGTTTTACGATCAGGTTTCATTTTGCATGATGAAGCGGTTTTTTTGCAGCCAGTCCAGTGCGCCGGCGGCTTTGCGCCAGGCGGCGTGGGCCTCACCGGCGTAGATTGCCGCTTCCTCTTCGCTGCCGTGGCTGTAGCGATCCGGTAAGGGATAAGGCACCTCTTCTTCGCCTATCAGGTAGGCGGGAACATATTCATTGACTACTAAGGCCCGGCGGAGCACATTGTCTGCACTGGCGTAGCCTCTGCAGAAGCGGCTAAGCGCCAGATTGTAGAGCATGAAACAGGAATCTTCTCCATAGTCCCTATACAGCTTTTCCATCTCGTCATAACGCTTTTCTTTGATGAGGCAAAAGCCCAGCAGGTAACGGATACCCTGGTTATCACCAGGGTTAAGCCGGAGCATTTCCTCATAGATACCGAATGTTTCTTCATGTTGTCCTTTTTCCCAAAAAGCAGCCGCCAGGCCGTGAAGAGCACGCATGTAGGGCCTGGTCTCTAAGATGCTCCAGAAATGACCTTCATTTCGTTTGAAGAAAAGCTCTCCCAGGGAGAGTTCCCCCGCCCGGACTGCACGCCGAAAAAGAGCAATTTTCTCATCAAGGTAGCGGCTTTTGTATCCCAGCAGGTTGTAGGCATCAGCGCAATAAGGGGAGCGGTTCAGGGCTTCATATGCCCCCTGCAGCGCTTTATCCCGGTAATCAGCGTCATAAGCTGCATAGAGCAGCTCCCCCGCCTGCTCCAACTTTTCAGGTGAAAATTTTTTACTCTCCAGCGGGGATTCCATAAAATCAGCCAGACCCGGCTTAGCCTCCGCCGCTTCGTCATCTGCCGGGGCGCCAAAGAGAGGCACACCTGGTTTATCTTCAGTCGGAACAGGGAAAAATGCAGTAAATTTATTGTAATCAGGAAGACCACGGGGATGACCCGGGTGCAGACTGTTTCGCCATATGCGAATCCGGTTAACTTTGCCGGTGCCTTCTAACATGTAGCGGTAAATGCTTTTCTTGCATCTTTGCACGGTGGCAAGTGAATGGATCGCCGAGCGGCTCAGAACAAAGTAGCCAATGTTATCTTCAATGTCTCTGATGATGCGCACTCCGGAAGCAAAACCGCTGGAAGGATGGAAGGGTTCCACTCCCAGTTGCTGCAAACCGGCAAGCAGTTCTGGAGATGAAATCAACTTTGGCACTGATACTCTCCGTGGCAGGCCCCAGAAATGCTCTTCCCCCTTCTCTTTTCTCCAGCCGAAGTGTAGAAATTCCAGCAGGGGCAACATTTTTTTAGTTGTAGCTACTGAAAAAATATAGTTGCCGCTAAAAACATCTTGCAGGATATAATAGGCCAGATGATTTTTTTTCGAGCGATGGAAATTGCCCGCATTCACCTCCATGGACTTTTGCTGATACTTCAGCACACCCTCCCTGGAAAGATAAAGGTGCCGGGATATAGACACCAGCAGCAGATGCGTCTCATTGGCATAAGAGTTTTCAGACAACCTCTCCATGAGTTGTCTCACCTTCTCACCGTGTTTTATATCAATGCTACATTGCAACCTGATTCTAAGCAATTTTTGAGATAATCTCAACTGTTTTTTCGCATACCGGCGCTATTTTCTCAGTAAAATAGAAGAGGAAATCGGCCCTTGGGATATAATATTCTACCGGAAACATTGTGAGCAGAGTAACCTGGAATTGGAAATAGGCCCAGGCATATGTGATTACAAGGAGTGCTGAAATCCAATAATATGCGAGGGCCTTCCCCCAACATATCACATAGCTGTATGCCTTAAAACCTTATATTTCAAGACCTGACCCCCAAAGGTTTTCATTGCTTTACATCAAAAATGGACTATGCTATTATCTAGTTGATCCAATTAGGGCAATATTCTCTACCTTTTTTACTTAAAATCCAATTGCATAGTTGGGTCGATTTGGCATAACCAGCACGCTTCCTGTTTTAACAAAGACTTCCCGGATTAAGAAAAGGGAGATGAAGAGCAGCCTCAACAGTTCATGATCATAAGAGGAGGTTTTAAAAGATGCCGGGGCCCCGGTATATTATTGCTCATGATGTTGGCACCAGCTCTACCAAGGCCGCACTGGTGGAGTTTGATGGAAAGGTCAGAGCTTACTCTACAGAGCCCTATCCCGTCGATTATCCCCAGGTAAACTGGGCAGAGCAGAATCCCGATGATTACTGGCAGGCTGTATGCGAATCCACAAAAAGAGTTTTGAAAGAGGCCGGGATATCTCCAAAAGATATTGCCGGCGTGGTTTTTACAACCCAGACCGTTGGTATTATCCCCATAACAAGAACAAAAGGGCACCTTCGTCCCGCAGTAATCTGGCTCGATGGACGGGCTTCAGCCCAGGCTGAAGAGGTGATGAACAAGTTCGGCGGAAAGGCCATATTTTCCAGCATAGCGGGCACCGCTATAACAGGTAAAGACGGCATTGCCAAACTGCTATGGATCAAGCAAAATGAGCCAGAGGTGCATGCGGAGACGGAATACTATATGGATGTAAACGGATACCTGATTCATAGAATGACGGGGCGGCAGGTGTACGAATGGTCATGCGCCTCCACGATCGGTTTTGATTTAAAAAAGAATGACTGGATGAAGCTGGTGATGAACCGGGTAGGTATAGAGACAGATAAATTCCCTGGGCTGGTAAGGTCTACGGACAAAGTGGGTGCCGTCAGCGAGGAGGCGGCTGCACAGTGCGGGCTTGTGGAGGGCATTCCCGTTTTTGGGGGCTGCGGTGATATGCAAAGCGCCGCCATCGGCGCCGGTGCGGTTGCCGATGGCGAAGGGCACCTGTACCTGGGCACCTCCGCCTGGGTGGGGGTGACCACGGTGAAAACCCCCACAGGAAGAGAAGGAGTGGTGACGCTAAAGTCGGGCGATCCCTCCTTGAACCTCTTGTTCGGCGAGATGGAAACAGCAGGCATGTGTCTGGACTGGATCAAAAACGAGTTCTACAGGCATGAGCAACACGAGCCGGGCGATTCTACCATATACAAGCTTATGGACGAAAGCATCAAAGAGATCCCCGCCGGCTCTGATTACTTGATTTTCACCCCATGGTTCTACGGCGAACGCTGCCCTGTGAGCGATGTGTATATAAAATCCACTTTCTTTAATCTGAGTGCCGCTCACAGGCGCGAGCATATGCTTAAGGCGGTGTACGAGGGAATCGCCCTTAATCTACGCTGGATTCTGGAGATAATGAGCCAGAGATACGGTTTCCCGTTACCCATTTTAAGGGTCATCGGCGGCGGTTCAAATTCCGATGTGTGGATGCAGATTCTGGCCGATGTTACCCAGAGACAGCTGGAAAAGGTATCGGAATGCCAGATGTGCGGCGCCGTGGGGGCAGCATTCATCGCTGCCGTGGGGCTGGGGATCTACCCCGACATCGCCGCTGCGGCAAGAAACGTCAGGGTTGAGAAAACTTTTTCGCCCAGGCTGGAGAAGAAAGCGATCTACGACAGGCTGTTTAAAACCTACAGGCTTATCTACAAAAATTTGAAGAAACTTTACCATGAGGTTAATTCTGAGCGTGAACAGCTGGAGGCAAATGTTTGAGTCACTTATTAAAAACAATCGTGAGGAGGCAGTAACATGCTGGACAGCGCCAATGTAAAATCACTACCCATTGCCATGATGGAGGATGTTGACATTGAGAACTACATGGTCGCAACTTACATGGTTAAGTTCCCCGCCGGGTTCCCGGTGGCGAAGCTGGCCCCCCTGCTGGCGGTAGAACAATCCACGGGAACCTGGGTCCCGGTACCCGGAGAAACTCCGGAGATGAGACAAAAACATGTTGCCAAGGTAGTAGCCACATATGAAGTGCCGGACTATGAACACGTTGTGCCCGGCGGGGTCGATTTTAGAACATACATCATCCAGATTGCCTTTCCCATTTTAAATTTCGGATCTCAAATCTCCATGATGCTCACCACAGTTGTGGGAAACATCTCCCTGGCCGGCGAGATCAAGCTTCTGGATATTTACCTGCCGAAAAAATATGTAGCCGGTTTTCAGGGACCGAAGTTCGGTGTGGAGGGAGTCAGGAAACTGCTGAACATCCCCAAGCGCCCTCTTCTAAACAACATGATCAAACCCTGTACGGGATATACAGCGGAGGTGGGGGCAGGGCTCTTCCGCGAGGCGGCGCTGGGCGGAGTGGATATCGTTAAAGATGATGAGCTGATTGCAAACGCCTCCTTCAATTCCATAGAAGAACGGGTTAAGCTCTATATGC
>CAYXKD010000081.1:0-7885 GCA_964464625.1 uncultured Syntrophomonadaceae bacterium | reverse complement strand
GAGAACAGCTCATCGAAAGCCTCGAAGAAACGCTGAAGTTTTACCGGCAAAAACCATAGCCCCCTAAAATAAAGCTCCCTAATTTGCACTCGGACCGACATCGTCCTGTCATCGCAATTTGCTACAATTTTCAAAGAACTCCCGTTGTCAGGGGTATTGCAAGATTCAAATCACCCTAATAGTCTGAATTAACTATTGCTTTAAAGCAGGAGGCGCCAAAGCATGAATAGAGCACTGATTATGATAGCCCTGTCTATTTTGCTGGCAGCAACAGGTTGTGGCGGCTTTGTTTCAGAGATCGCGGTGAAGGGCGGAGGGCCTGGAGATGTTGAAAAAGGGTCTGCCGATGTAATCATCACAGTGCCCGCCTCAATGGTAAACCCCCATAATATTGAGGCAACCGTTGCAGAAGCCAGAGCGCAGGGAGTCGATGAGGCAGCGGTAAACAAAGACGGCTCGGTAACCTACAGGATGTCCCGATCTGTTCATGCCCGGATGATGAAGGAGCTGAAAGAGGGTTTTCGTAAAAAGCTTGAAGATCTAAAAAACGACAGCCGTTCCATAAAAATAGTCAGATACAGTAGGGATCTGTCATCCATTACCCTGACGGTGGATCAGGAGGCATTTAAAAAAAGCCTTGATGCTTTTGCAGTTTTTAGCCTGGCCATGGACGCCACCTATTACCAGCTCTTCAGCGGTGTCGAGCTAGAGGATATTGCCGTAAGGATTGACATCACGGATCTTGCCACAGGCGAGGTTTTTGATTCAGCAACCTGTCCCCATGTCCTGGAAGCGATCACTCCCACCGGCCTGATAGGGATCGAATAGCGGCAGGATACAGCAGAACCGCAGCGAAATAAAGCGGTAAGTTAGGCTGTCTTCTCATTAACGGGTTTATCAGTTCGCCTGAAAGGGTTAGGCAGATGGTGAGCAACCGACCGAAGCCTGCGGGTTGCCTGTCCTGAAACATGACAAGTTAAAGGATATTCGCGTCCAATATCTAATTTAAGAAGTAGGTATATTCTGAATTGGGGCTTTCAGGTCATAGCTGAATAATTATGGGGGTAAGTTGTTAGCATGTCGGATCAGAAAATTCCCAGTGCAGGTCAGATCCTCAAAGGGACTTTATTTGATGAACCTATGCGTGTAGAGACCGCTGAAGAAGGCGGGAACAATACCTGGATGCTCGGCCTGGTCGGTGTACAATCAGAGCGTTTTCGTCGTGTTACGCTGGGTCCTGACGAACTTGCTGATCTTACAGTGACTGAGCCTAAACTTACATACATCGGCAACGGGCAGCTGTTACGTCTGGGCTTGCAGGCTTACACTTTGGGGATAGCGTACGAATTTGACCCCTATTTTGGGCTTTCGCTTTCCCGAGTAGATCCTTTGCCGCACCAGCTTGAAGCAGTCTACAATTATTTTTTAAAACCGGCGCGGATACGCTTTTTATTGGCTGATGATGCCGGTGCAGGAAAAACTATCATGGCCGGTCTTCTTATTCGGGAGCTAAAGCTACGCGGCCTGGCCGAGCGAATCCTGGTGGTATGTCCCTCCAACCTCACTTTTCAGTGGCAGCGGGAGATGATAGAGAAATTTGGCGAAAAATTTATCGTTCTTAAAGGAGCCAATATCCGCGATCAGTTTGGAATTAACCAGTGGCTAGAGCAAGACAGGATAATTACCTCTCTTGATCTGGCCAAGCGTGACGAGATTTTGCCTGGCATAAAGCAGGTTCAATGGGACTTGGTGATCATTGATGAGGCTCACCGTTTGTCCTGGACCCCGCCGGCCCGCAAGACTGCTCGTTATGCACTGGGAGAAGTTTTACGCGATACCTCCGATCATATTCTTATGCTCACGGCCACACCGCATAAAGGTGATCCAAGGAATTTTACCCGATTTCTACAGCTTCTGGATCAGGATGTCTATGCTGATGTCCGTTCTATCCATGAGGCGATGGAACGCAGAAGCGCTCCTTTTTACCTGCGTCGTACAAAAGAGGCCATGGTCTATTTTCCTGAACCCCAAGGCGATGGAACATGGGCTGCAAAGAAGATTTTCACCAAACGCATTCCCCATACTGCTGATTTCAAGATCGATGGTGAAGAATTTGAGCTCTATCAAAAAATAACCCGCTTTGTGAAGCGGCAGAGCGCCAGGGCGGCGGCATGGGGAGATGACCCCAGGGCCCGCGCTGTCGGTTTTCTGATGTCACTTTATCAGCGCAGGCTGGCTTCCAGCACCTATGCCATGCGCTGTAGCCTTGAAAATCGGGCTCGCCGGCTTGAAGAAGGATTGAAGCATGCCCGTGAGCTTGTCAGAACCGCTCCACCTGATATCCCCACAGAGGAAGAGCTGGAGGAGATGGAAGATCACGAACGAGAAAAATTGGAAGAGCTGCTGGAGGCAATTACTCTGGCTAATAACGCTGAACAGGTTCAGGAGGAGATAGAAGAGATTAAAGAGTTGGCTTCGGAAGCTCGGGCTGTAGAGAAGGCCGGCGTCGAAGCTAAACTTACCAAATTGAAAGATCTCCTTCAACAGGAAGGTTTCTTTGATAATCCCCGGCAACGCCTGCTCATATTTACCGAGTTTCGAGATACATTGAGCTATCTGGTGGATAAATTTAAAGGGTGGGGATTTACGGTAGGTTCGATTCACGGCGGGATGAAACCAGGATCACGCGACGAACCTGGTACCCGTCTTTATACTGAACAACAATTTCGTGAAGGTAATATCCAGATGCTTGTAGCTACAGAGGCGGCAGGGGAAGGGATTAACCTTCAGGTTTGCAATATTCTCTTTAACTATGATATTCCCTGGAATCCCAATCGCTTAGAACAGCGGATGGGTCGCATTCACCGCTACGGGCAGCAAAAGGATTGTTTAATTTTTAATTTCGTGGCTACTAACACTATTGAAGGTCGCGTTTTACAACGCCTCTTGAAGAAACTGCAGGAAATCCGCGATGCTTTGGATGATGATGCCGTATTTAATGTCTTGGGCGAAGTATTGCCTTCTGCCCAGATGGAACGAACATTGCGTGATTACTATGCCGGCAAGCTAAGCGAAGTCGATTTGGAAGAGAGGCTGCTGCAAAATGTTGACGAAGGCCGCTTTCGGGAGATCTGTCAAACGGCTCTGGAAGGACTGGCTTCAAAAAAACTTAATTTGAAGATGTTGTTGGAGCGTCAGGCGCAAGCCCGCGAACATCGCTTGGTGCCTGAGAAAATAGCCCGCTTTTTTCAAGAAGCGGCTAGAAGCGTTCCCCTAAAATTGCGAGTTATCAAAGAGATGCCCCACACCTTTGAGCCTGAGCGTACGCCCGTAACTCTGAAGCGCTTTGAGCGCCAGCCCGATTGGAAGCTGCCGGATCTTGCTGCCCGTTATCCACGTTGCTCCATGGATCGTGAAACGGCAGAAAAACATAATTTAGAATGGGTTATGCCCGGCCATCCACTTTTTGAATCTGTGCGCAGGCATGTGCTGAACAAGGCTACTGAGGAATTTGAGGTAGGTGCGGCTTTTTATTCGCTAGATCACGAAAACCCTTCGCGGATCGATTTTTATCGTGCCTGCATAGTGGATGGTTTGGGTAAAGTTGTTCATGAGCGCCTTTTTGTCGTGGAGCAGGCAGGCACCGGTGATTTTTTTCTACGCGAATTAGATGTTTTAGGGAATTTTACACCTGCGGAAAAACCGGATGAGCTGCCGGAAATAGCAAGCGCGCCGGAGCCGCTGAGCTGGCTTCATGAGCAGGCATTGCAGCCCTTTCTGGACAAAATACGATCTGAGCGGGTTGCCGAGGTGGAGCGAATTGCTTCTCATATCGAACTATCTCTTACCGAGCTCCTTCAAAAAGCCGACGCAGAGATCGGCAGGGTATTTGAAGAGAAGGAGAAAGGCATCCCCGGGGCTGATGGTCGCCTTGCCCAGGCGGAAAACCGACATGCTGAGCTTATAGCCCGGCGTGACCGCCGCCGCACTGAGTTAGCCCAGCAGCGTTCCCTTACCCTGCAGAGTGTGGAGCGGATTGCTTCTGTCCTGGTGCTGCCGCATCCTGAACGCGAGGATCCAGATCTCCGGGGTATGCGTCCCAATCCCGAAACAGAGATGACGGCCATGCAGGTGGTTATGGATCACGAAAGGAGCATGGGCCGCCAGGTTTTCGATGTCCATGAGAAAAACCTGGGCTACGATATTACCAGTCTTGATCTCAATTCGGGAGAACTTCGCCTCATCGAGATCAAGGGGCTGGCTGCTTCTACTGGGACGATTCTGTTGACGCCCAATGAACGCCGTGTGGCCGAAGACCGCCGCGATTGCTACTGGCTCTATATAGTTACCAATTGTGCTGCTGAGCCTACCATGCAGGAACCGATTAAAGATCCGGCTCGTTTCCCCTGGCATGAGGTGACCAAGGTGCAGCACTACTGGCTGCGAGTGGATGCTATGACCAGACCGATGAGGGTGAGGGAGGGTTAAGAATTATGTATTGCTACAAGGAAAAACCATCTTTAGCCCTAGTTCTTGGTTCAGGTTTTTCTAAGGAGGCTCACTTACCATGTACAGATGAGCTTACAGAGCATTTTTTAACTATACCCGGAAACGGTGTCATAGATCGTAATATTGAAGAGAAGATTACCTGTATATTGAGAGACTACTGGGAGTATGTATTTAGTTTTACCGCTGGTAATCATCCAACCTTGGAGGATCATTTTACCGTACTAGATTTAGCTGCCAACTCTGGGCATACCCTTGGTAAGTATACGCCAAAAAAATTACGCGCGATACGGCGGATGAGCATTCATAGATTATTTCAACTTCTTGATCTAAGTTTCCAGAAAAGCGACAAGATCGAAAAGCTACTTGATGAACTAAATTCGTATTTTAACGTTTCCGTGGTAACTCTGAACTGGGACATTGTAGTCGAAAAACATATCAGCGGTGGCGTGAATTATGGTATTAAAATTGAACCTCTGGATAGGACTGGAAATACTTCAGAGGCAGATAGAATTTTACTACTGAAGGTCCACGGCTCGAGCAATTGGTTGTATTGTGACTGTTGTCGAAAGCTATTTGTAGGCGAGGGGAAAAGTGCTTTACATCGTAACGCTTATATAGAGCTTGATGACTTTGCTCTGTTTGGATACAAGGGAGACTATTCAGCTGAGGATCACCAAAGGAGGAAAAACAATAGAAAGTGTAAATGCTGTGGTGGTTATGTAACAGGTAGAGTGGCTACCTTTAGTTTTCAAAAAAATTTTTCCATAAGCCAGTTCCACATTGTATGGGAGAAAGCATATAATGTCCTTTGTGGATCTGACAATTGGTTATTTATCGGTTATTCAATGCCGGAAGCCGACTTTGAATTCCGTCATCTATTAAAATCCGCACAACTTGCCCGTAATAATTTATCGAAGTGGGATTACATGGCGGTGCTGAAAGACAATGCCGCAGCAGAACGCTACAGCAGGTTTTTCGGAATTAGTAATATATATCAAGAAGGCTTGTCTAGTTGGGTCGAAAATAATCTTAAAGAGTTTTGTATAAAGAAAGGGAATCATGATACCCAAGGAATGTAAACGGTTGGCCGAGGTGGATTTTCCTATTGCTGTGGTGTCCAAGCATTCAGCGCGGGAGAAGTCGATCCGCCATGGGCATCCCTCCACACTGCACCTGTGGTGGGCGCGGCGCCCGCTGGCGTCATGCCGGTCGATGCTGCTAGCCCTGCTGTTGCCCGACCCCTGTGACCCGCGTTGTCCAGAAGAGTTCAAAAAAAAGGCACGCCAGATCCTGCAGAAGTTTACCAACACAGGGACCGAGGATATTGATTTAAGAAAAGCAATATTGAGGTTTATTGGGGAATTTGCCGATTGGGACAATTCCAGCAACCCTGTTTTTCTTGAAATGGGACGTGGCTTGGTCAAGGCGGCTCACCCCGAAGAAAACCCCCTGGTGGTGGATTCTTTTGCCGGCGGCGGTTCCATCCCCTTGGAGGCGCTAAGGCTGGGTTGTGAAACCTTTGCCAGTGACCTGAATCCTGTCGCCTGTCTCATTTTAAAAGTTATGCTCGAGGATATTCCCCGGCACGGGCCGGAACTGGCTGAAAAACTCCGCCTGGTTGGCGCAGAAATAAAAAAGAAAGCAGGGGAGGAGTTGGCCGAGCTCTGCCCAAGAGATCCGGATGGCGCCACGCCCATAGCCTACCTTTGGGCGCGCACTGTCAGGTGCGAATCCCCGAACTGCGGAGCAGAGATACCACTGGCTCGTTCTTTCTGGCTTTGTAAGAAAAAGAATCGGAAAGTAGCACTGAGACACAGGGCTATAAAGAACACAGACGGCCCCCCGTCGGTCGAATTTGAAATTTTTGAACCAAAAACAGATTCTGAAGTTTCCACAGGATCTGTATCTCGCGCCAAGGCGACCTGTTTTTGCTGCGGTACTATCCTGCCTCCCGAACGTGTGCGGGCCCAATTAAGCGAGCAGCGCGGTGGCGCTGACGTCATATTCGACCAGGAGGGTCACCGTATTGGCGGCGCCCGTTTGTTGGCGGTAGTAACCCTACTGCCGGATGAACCGGGGCGACATTACCGTTTGCCGGAAGAGCGGGATTATGCTGCGGTAAAAAAAGCAAGAATATGGCTGGAAAAGATAATAGAGGAATGGGAGCAGGGGGGCAGACAGGGATTATGCCCGGTGCCGGATGAACCGACCCCTGCAGGAGGTGGTTCTGGTGCAGGTCGGGCTTTTAGTGTGCAAAAATATGGCATGCTTCAGTGGGGTGATTTGTTTACAGTTAGGCAAAAATTGGCGCTTGTTAGTCTTGTTATGTATGCATCAAGGTTTAGCAATGCAAATAAGACCCTATTGTCCCATGGTATTCATGAATCAGTAGGATTAGTTGTAGATCGTTGTGCGGATTACAATAGTGCTAGTTGCACGTGGGTTCCACATGGTGAATTCGTTGGACACACATTTACCCGTCAAGCACTTTCTATGATCTGGGACTTTGTAGAGGTGAATCTGTATAGTGGAGCAACCGGTAGCTTGGAAGGAGCAATTAATTGGGTGGCAAATGTTATAGAAAAATGCTTATCCTCAATTTATAACCGTGATGTTTATGCTGTGGTTCAATTGGCTGATGCGACTAAACACCCACTTCCCGATCAGACTGTGGCTATATGGTTTACTGATCCACCCTACTATGATGCGATCCCCTATGCTGACCTATCTGATTTTTTCCTTGTTTGGCTCAAGCGGGTGTTACCCGATCACCCCTTGCTTTGCGATCCATATGAATCAAAAAACTTTCTTTCACCTAAACGCCAAGAAATAGTCCAAGATGAAACAAAAAAAGATAATGGGCAGGAGAAAAACAAGGGTTGGTTTGAAGGTACAATGGGTAAAGCCTTTGCGGAAGGACATCGTGTTTTGCGCGATGATGGTATCGGTTCCGTTGTCTTTGCCCATAAGTCTACTGAAGGTTGGGAAGCTTTCCTCACCGGCATGATCCGGGGAGGGTGGATCATAACGGGATCATGGCCTATTGCTACTGAGATGGGTGCACGTCTAAGGGCTCGTGATTCTGCCGCCTTGGCCACTAGCATTCATTTAGTGTGCCGTCCCCGCCCTGAAGATGCTCCCGTGGGCGACTGGGGCGAGGTGTTGCGCGAATTGCCGGAGCGGGTGGGCTACTGGATGGAATATCTACAGGAGCAGGGTGTCCGCGGGGCGGATCTGGTTTTTGCCTGTATCGGGCCGGCTCTGGAGATATTCAGCCGTTACTCTAGTGTTGAAACTGCTGCGGGTGAGGGGATCAATCTGGCTGAATATCTGGAAAAGGTATGGGAAGTAGTCGGACGTATCGCATTGGAACAGG
>CAYXKD010000080.1:0-7988 GCA_964464625.1 uncultured Syntrophomonadaceae bacterium | reverse complement strand
GCATAAAGAAAGGTCAAGTTTAAGTCTGTTGAAATTGATGATATAATTGAACTGTATGGATAGATTATGGAGGTATGTGATGACAAGGCAGAAGCTTAGCCATGGAGAACAGAAGTATGGTGCAGCTCAGATCCAAATTCTTGAAGGTTTGGAAGCAATCCGCCGTCGTCCCGGTATGTATATCGGATCTACTGGCAGTCCAGGGTTACATCACCTTGTTTTTGAGGTGGTGGATAACAGTATTGATGAAGTACCCTACGGTTGTAAAAACATCAAAGTATCTATTAACCCGGATAACAGCGTTATGGTCACTGACGACGGGCGGGGAATCCCCGTTGAAGAACATCCGGAACAAAAACGTCCCGCAGTGGAAGTGGTTCTGACAACCCTTCACTCTGGGGGTAAATTTAGCAATGAAACTTACAAGGTTGCCGGAGGTCTCCACGGTGTGGGGGTTTCAGTGGTTAATGCTCTCTCGGAATGGCTTGAGGTGGAAATTTGCCGTGACGGCAAGATTTACAGGCAGCGTTATGAGAGGGGAAAAATAATTACCGGCCTGGAGGTTGTCGGAAATACCAGGCGGACCGGTACGAAGATTACTTTTCGGCCCGATCCGGATATTTTTGAAGAGATTTATTTTGAAAATGAGATTATCATTCAGCGGCTTAGGGAGCTTGCTTTTTTAAACCGGAGCATACGGATAACCTTTAAGGATCTACGCAGCGATGTTAGAGAACAGTTTCGATATGATGGCGGTATCAACCAGTACACTGCTTTTTTGAATCAGGGTAAAGATGTTGTGCCGAAAAAACCGATCTATATCAGCCGTGAAATCAACAGTTTTTTAATCGAAATTTCGCTTCAATACCAGAGCAGTTACAACGAATTGATTTACACATACACAAATAATATTCATACCAGGGAAGGCGGTACTCATGAGCAGGGATTTAAAGCCTCTTTAACCCGGTTAATAAATGATTATGGGCGGCGGACAGGTTTACTCAAAGAAAATGAGAACAACTTTAGCGGAGATGATGTCCGCGAGGGGCTAACTGCAATATTGAGTGTGAAGATGCACGATCCGCAGTTTGAAGGGCAAACTAAGACGAAGCTTGGCAATCCTGAAATTCGCAGCGCTGTGGATACTGTCTGTTACGAGGGGATGGGAACCTTTCTTGAGGAAAACCCCTCCACGGCTCGAAGGATTGTGGAAAAAGCAATCCGCGCAGCCAGGGCGCGCGAGGCTGCCCGGAAAGCCAGGGAGCTCACGCGCCGTAAAAACGCTCTTGATTTTACCAACCTTCCTGGAAAACTGGCCGACTGCAGCAGCAAAGATCCGGGAGAAAGCGAACTTTTCCTTGTGGAAGGTGATTCTGCCGGAGGTTCGGCTAAACAGGGCCGTGACCGTAGCATTCAAGCCATTCTTCCCTTGAGGGGTAAAATACTCAATGTTGAAAAAGCCCGGCTGGACCGTATACTGGGCAACGAGGAGATCCGCACGATCATCACTGCTGTGGGAACAGGGATCGGTGAAGATTTTACAATAGAAAAAGCACGCTATCAGAAGATCGTGATCATGACCGATGCAGACGTAGATGGTTCGCACATCAGGGTGCTCCTGCTCACATTTTTCTATCGCTTTTTACCGGAATTAATTGAGAGCGGCTTTATATACATTGCCCAGCCGCCCCTTTACAAGGTGAAAAAAGGTAGAAGAGAACGCTATCTTTACCGGGATGATGAGCTGGAAAAACTGCTTGACAGCTGGGGGCGTCATGGTGTTCAGGTGCAGCGCTACAAAGGACTTGGTGAGATGAACGCAGATCAGCTGTGGGATACAACGATGAATCCTGAGACGCGTTTTATCAAGCGTGTGGAATTAATTGATGCACAAAAAGCAGATCATCTTTTCTATGTTCTCATGGGTGACAAGGTGGAGCCGCGGCGGCGCTTTATTGAAAAAAACGCCGGCATGGTCCGGAATTTGGATATATAAAATCCTGGCGTTTTATATTATCTCTGGCCATCGTAAAAGATTGTTCATCTGCAGCCCGGCAGTTCCTCTGCCGGGGGGAAATTATTGTTCATTATTTATGCGAGGTGCACAAAAATGACCTATATGGCCATTCCTTTTCTTCTGCTGGCTATTTTGGCCACGGCCTATCAGCTCTACCGGAACCATAAAACAGGAAAGGTGACATTCAAAATAAAGCATGAGCTCTTCAACAGAGTCAATTTAGATCTGTTGCTTTCCATACTTCTTGTATGTGCTTTATGTGCTTATTTTCTGTGGTCTGATCTAAAAAAATTCATTGTAATTGTGGGGTCAGAGGCGGGCACCGTAGATGGCCCTTTAATCTACGGATGCCGGATTGTTTTTTACATTGTTTTGGTAGCTGTCTTTATAGCAAAGCAACTGGAGCGTCCGGCGCTGCGGGAAAAAGGGATCTCCTCTGCACGCTGGTTCTGGCCCTGGGATCAGATCAAATCGTACAAGTGGAGCGGTACGGTCCTGCAGTTCAAAATTGGAACCGCTAAAAAACAGATTAACGAGACCTGGGTGGTGGTTCCGGAACAGAAACAAGAATTGGACCGGCTGTTAAGGAAGAATATTAAGAAGCAGGGGAAAAAAACAAAGAAGGGCAAATCGACAAAGCGTTAGATACAAGGGGGGAATTGGATGGCTGAAAAAAAACGAATTATACCTGTAAGTGTCCATGAAGAAGTAAAAAGTTCCTTTCTCGATTATGCCATGAGCGTCATTGTCAGCCGTGCCCTTCCAGATGCCCGTGATGGGCTCAAACCGGTGCATCGGCGGATACTTTATGCCATGCTGGAGATGGGCTCAACGCCGGAAAAACCCCATCGTAAATCGGCACGAATAGTCGGTGAAGTGCTCGGCAAATACCATCCTCATGGAGATATTGCCCTTTACGAGGCTATGGTTCGCCTGGCTCAGGATTTTTCTACGCGTCACCCCCTGGTGGACGGTCATGGGAATTTTGGCTCACTCGATGGTGATGCCGCAGCGGCGATGCGCTATACTGAAGCTCGCCTTTCGCCTGTGGCAATGGAACTACTAACTGATCTTCACAAAGAGACGGTGGATTTCCGCTCCAATTTCGACGAAAGTCTTCTGGAACCGGTGGTCCTTCCTTCGCGCTTCCCCAATTTGCTGGCAAACGGTTCTGCAGGCATTGCTGTAGGAATGGCTACAAACATACCTCCACACAATCTGGGGGAGCTCATCGATGCCCTGCACTGTCTCATAGAGCAGCCGGAGATACCCATAGAGGGATTGCAGCGGCTGATTAAGGGGCCGGATTTTCCCACCGGGGGTATGATTGTAGGACATGAGGGCATAAACAAAGCTTATCGGACCGGGCGGGGTATCATTCGCCTGAGGGGCCGCGTTTACCTTGAAAAGATGGATAAAGGGCACGATCACCTGGTGATTAGTGAATTGCCATACCAGCAGAACAAGGCAAAACTGGTGGAAAAGATAGCCGAACTGGTCAAAGAGAAAAAAATTGAGGGAATCACCGATCTGAGGGATGAATCAGATCATTCAGGGGTGCGTGTAGTTCTGGAAATACGTCCGGAGTATGAGCCTCAGCTGATTATCAACCAGCTCTATCAATATACGCCGTTACAGCAAACTTACGGTATTATTATGCTGGCTCTGGTCAAGGGAGAGCCAAAGGTTCTCGATTTAAAAGAGATGCTCTCTTGCTATCTTGACCATCAAAAAGAGGTCATTGTGCGCCGGACCCGTTTTGATCTAAATCGTGCCGAAGAGAGACTGCATGTTATTGAAGGTCTGCGCGCCGCTTTGTCCAGGCTTGATGAGGTCATTGCTTTAATCCGCCGTTCCCCTGATACTCCCTCTGCCCGGAGCGGTCTGATGGCACTTCTTGAGATCACTGAAAAGCAGGCCCAGGCTATTCTCGACTTAAGGCTTCAAAGATTAACTCGCCTCGAGCAATCTAAACTTGAGGAGGAGTTCAATGAGTTATTAAAACAAATTACCTATCTGCGCAGCGTGCTGGCTGATGAGAGCCTGGTTTTTGCGATCATTCGAAATGAATTACAGGAAATTAAAGATAAACATGCCAATGAACGACGCACCCAGATTATCGCCGGGGTTGATGAATTTGAACTGACCGACTTGATTTTGGAAGAAGATGTGGTTATCACCATTACCGACCGTGGTTACATCAAACGCCTTCCCGCTGCAACTTATCGGAGCCAAAGGCGGGGCGGCAAGGGGATTGTGGGGATGCAGATGCGCAAGGACGACCTGGTGGAGCAGTGCTATTTCGCTTCAACCCATGATCAGCTTCTCCTTTTCAGCAACCGGGGTAAAGTTTATCGATTAAATATTTACGAGATCCCTGAATCCAGCCGCCAGTCCAGGGGTACTGCCCTGGTGAACCTGCTTCCCCTGGAGAAAAAAGAATATATTTCCGCTACATTGCCAATCACCGGCTTCAGTGAGGAGAAATACCTGCTTACTGTGACCGCCTACGGCTATATTAAAAAAACAGCTCTTAAGGATTTTGCTAATGCCAGGAAAACAGGATTAATCGCTCTTAGTTTAACTCCGGAAGATGAGCTTATTTCTGTAAAACTTACCGGCGGTGATGAGGAAATTATCATCGGAACTGATGAGGGATATTTTATCCGCTTTTCTGAAACCGATGTCCGTCCTATGGGGAGGGCTGCGCGCGGGGTGAGAGCAGTTACGTTGAAACCGCAGCACAGGGTGGTGGGTGCCGATCTGATCAGCCCGGGGCAAGTAATTCTGATGGCATCTGCTTCTGGATTTGGTAAAAGGGTTGCGGAAAAAGATTTTCGCCCGCAGCGCCGCGGCGGCAAGGGGCTGATTGGCATGAAAATATCGAAAGAAAGTGGTCCCCTGAGGGGATTCATGGTCATGAGCGAGGCCGACGAAGATTTTATCATCATTACCGCCGGAGGGCTGGTCATCAGGCAAAAAACAGTGGAAGTTTCTAAACTGGGTCGCTATGCGCGGGGAGTAACCCTGATCCGCCTTGAGGAAGGTGACCAGGTTGTCGATCTAATCGGGCTTCCCGAGGAGAGGGTTGAATAGATTTGTTCAGGTGGCGGAGTGTTTTACAGCTGCTGCCGGTTTTGCTGTTCCTGCTTCTTGCCGGTTGCTATCCCGAAGCCGGCAGGCGGGAAATGGAGGCGCTGCCCCTTACAGGGGATGTAATCGTTGTAGGCAGCGGAATTGCCGGGTTGACCGCCGCCCTGGAGGCGGCCAAACATGGTGCTGCAGTGGTGCTTTGTTACAATGAACTGCAGGATGATCGCTGGATGTGGAGCGATGGAGCCCTCACTGCCGGTGATGGTAATACCACGGAAACGCTTCTGGAAGCCCTGGTTGTATTTGGAGAAGGACAGGGCAAGACATGGCATTATGAACTGCTTGCCGGGCGAGCCGATGAAGACCTGGCATGGCTGGCTGGGGAGACAGGTTTGCTCCTGATGCAAGAGGGTATGTTCAGAGTTTTGCCCGATAACATTTCTTATAGTCAAGCCCAAAACCGCCTCATTGACAGTGCTCTGGGTGAGGGGATCCGCTTCATTGAGGGTGCTGTCCCGCAGGCTTTGATCATCGATGAAAAGGGCAATGCTGGCGGGATGACATTGCTTGATTCATCGGGGACTCAGCATGCAGCCTATGCCCCGTCAATAATTCTGGCTGACGGCGGTTGCCTCAATAACCCCGGGCTGTTGCAGGAGCTTGATCCGAAAATAGATGTTATATCCCTGCGCGGTGGAGGGGAGGCGGCGGGGGTTAAGCTGGCCCGTGCTGCCGGTCTCGACCTGATAGATGAAGGTGAATTTTCCTATATTCCTGCTGTTGAGGAGAATGAGAAATGGGTGGAGGTGGAGCCGCCTCCCGGGACACTTCTGATTGTAGACGGTCAGATAATCCCTTGTTCTCAACAAGATGCCTCTAGTGTTGTCAGGCTTCTCTTGAACAACGCCTTTGGAAAAGGCTACTTAGTCGTTGCCGAGTCGACCTTGCCCCCGGCATACGAATTAAGCTGGCCGCGTTATGCAGGAATCGATGCTTTCATGGAGGCCTACATGATAGATCTTCCGTCATTGCGCCACTGGTTTAGCAATCCCTACGGTTGTTTCTGCGGCTGCCCGGTGAAGGCTGCTGCTGCATATTGCCTGGGTGGGGTTGCAGTTGATGAATGGGGGAGAGTCTTGCGAGATGGACGCCCCGTAGAGGGGTTGTATGCCATCGGGGAGACGGCGGGCGGTTTAAACGGCACCGCCCTCATGCCCGGGACCGCTTTGACTGAAGCAATAATCTGGGGACGGCGTGTAGGTGAAATTGCGGCCTTACGGGTCCGGGAATAGGGCGGTTATTGCGTGCAAGCACCAATAAATGTGGGGGGGTAAAATGAATGACAGATCAACAGAAAATAGGGATCACCGATACAACGCTGCGTGATGCTCATCAATCTCTTCTGGCTACACGAATGCGCCTGGAGGAGATGCTCCCTGTAGCCGGACTCATGGACAGTGTGGGTTATCATTCACTGGAGGTGTGGGGTGGGGCTACTTTTGATGCCTGTATGCGTTTCCTTGACGAAGACCCCTGGGAAAGGCTTCGCCGCCTGCGCCGTGTTTTCGGCCGTACCAGATTACAGATGCTTTTGCGTGGCCAAAACATTGTGGGTTACAGGCACTACGCCGACGATGTGGTGGAGGAATTTGTAAAACGGGCAGTGGCCAATGGGATCGATATTATCCGTATTTTTGATGCATTAAATGACCCGCGCAACATGGAGCTGGCCATGCGCGCTGCCGGTGAGGCAGGGGCCCATGTACAGGCAGCGCTAAGTTATACTATCAGCCCGCTGCATAATATTGACTACTTTGTAAATCTGGCGATGATTTTTAAAAAGATGGGTGCAGACTCCATCTGCATCAAAGATATGGCCGGCCTGCTCTCACCGGCAGATTCATATAAACTTGTTGACAGGTTGAGAAAAGAGATAGGGTTGCCGGTGCAGTTGCACTGCCATTACACCAGTGGGATGGCTTCGATGTCCTACCTGAAAGGAATTGAGGCGGGAGCTGCTGTAGTTGACACCGCCAGCGCCGCCCTATCCTTGGGAACAAGCCAGCCTCCCACTGACAGCATTGTCGCTGCGCTGCGGGGCACCCCCTATAATACTGGGCTGGATCTGCAGCTACTGGCCAGGATTAGCGACCACTTTAAAGAAGCAAGCGGAGGCTATGAGATTCCCCGGGAGGTGATCATGGGTGTGGATACTGATGTCCTGAGATACCAGGTTCCCGGGGGCATGATCTCCAACCTGGCTTCACAGCTCTCGGAGCAGGGCGCTCTGGAACTTTTACCCAGTGTGCTTGAAGAGGTTCCCCGTGTCAGGGCTGATCTGGGCTACCCTCCTCTGGTAACACCGAGCAGCCAGATAGTGGGCACCCAGGCAGTGGTCAACGTGGTGCTGGGAGAACGCTACAAGATGGTTTCCACGGAACTCAAAAATTATTTGCGCGGCCTTTACGGCAGGCCGCCTGGTGAGGTGGATCCCGAGATCTTGCAGCAGGTGTTGGGAGAGGAGAAGCCTGTTACTGTCCGGCCTGCCGATCTTATTTCACCGCAGCTTGCTTCAGCACGGCAGGAAATTGAAGAGTATATGACTCAGGAAGAGGACATCCTTTCATATATCATATTTCCTAATGTTGCGCTTGATTTCTTTAAAAGACGCCGGGGGCTGCTTCCTCCGATTCAGCGGCAAGAAGCAGCCCCAGCGGCTGCACGCCCTTCTCCGGCAAGGGCTGGGTTAAAATGCATTAACCTGTCAAGCATTGATGAGGCTCTCTTATGGCGGGATGAGGATAATGTTGTCTATCCCGTTTAGGTGGAAAACTTGCGGTTCAGAAGCCGCTGTTTAAGTTTTCAATTTTGATTTGAT
>CAYXKD010000079.1:0-8079 GCA_964464625.1 uncultured Syntrophomonadaceae bacterium | reverse complement strand
CCGAGATCACCCTCCAACCAATTGTAAGAGTCGCCGGGCGCCCCAAAGGTTCATTGCAACCCAAAATATCAGGGAGCGGTTCCTGCGGTTACCCGCAAACCGGGAGACATGTCCCCGGTTTCGCTTTTCCCCTTCTACATCCAGGAGCACCTGGTGTTTTTATCTCTCCACAAACCCCGGATATAAACCATGATCGGTGATGGGCAGTATTCCATGGCAATGCGCTCTATTCCTGCTCCTTCGCGTCGGAGCCTCCTTTGAAAAACACCCCGGGATCGAATTAATTCCCCGGTAACTGGAAAGCTAAATATATATTTAACAAGGGTGTGGGCAATGGAAATAAAGGAACAGCAAATTGTAGCGCTGGGTTATGGTAAATTCGTTCGTTCAGACAGAATTATTGCTCTCGAACCTATAGAAGAAAAGAGGGGGCCGGGCCGCCGGACAAGGGTTTATGTCGACCAGTTGCCAGACCCCATCATCGCCTCCAGGACAGAGCAGGCCATAATCACAAATATCGTGGAAACTCCGCCGGAACTGATCAGCGCCAACGCAGCGCTTGAACTGCTCCATGATCTGCTTGATGATATCAGCCAGATTGGTCCCATGCTGAGAAATAGTATCCAAAAAGAAGCAGATCTTGATCTGGACATGTTGGAAGTGAAGATTAAAGATGTTCTGGACCAGCTATCCCCCGGCGGTAATGGTGCTTGAAAGCAACAGCACGCAAGCTGCGCCGCTCTGCGCCCAAGGAGTTGCACCCCCTGTTTTCACTGAAAACAGTTGCCCTCTCCCTTTAACGGTGCATCACCTGTCCTGTAGAAGAATCCATTTGTGTTACCCAAGGTTAAGCCGGAGGCTTACAGCTTCTGTGCTTTCAACAAAGCCTCTAACCCGGCGGCGCTGCTAACCGGGGCCAGGCAGGTATGATTGAGGCAGAGATAGGCGCGAGCTTCGCCCTCCGGAGCGGCCATCGGTTTTATAAAAGGAGCTATCTTTTCGATATTTTTTTTATCGGAGCCCTGAGGATGAAAAAGCATCACCATATTCGGATAAAAACTGCGGTGCACTGTTGCGGCCATTTTTTCTGCTTCAGCCGAATTGGAGTCACCGGCGATGACCAGTTCCGCTGAGGGACCGATAGCAAAATCGAGAGCGGCAAGCATCTGGGTGTAGGCTTGCGGCGAGCTTTGCAGATCGCTGCCAAATGCCCGGATGATCGCTTCACCGCGTTCCCACCAGTCCTGACGTCCCGTCAACCGGCCCAGTTTCAGCAGGTTCAGGGCTGCCACCGAATTGCCCGAAGGGATGGCTCCATCGTAGGTGTCGATGGAGGCAGGCAGATCTTCATCACTATCGTTGCCCCTGAATTGGAGCGCTTCGCCGTTCCCCGTAAACAGTTCGAGCATGGATTCATTCAGCAATGCAGCCCACTCCAGGTGAGCGGCATCAAATGTAGCCCTGTAGAGCTCCAACAGCCCCCAGACCAGGAAGGCATAATCATCGAGATAAGCGGAAAAAGCCGCTTCACCTTCACGATAGCGCCGCAACAGACGGCCGTCAGGCGAAAGCATCTTTTTCTTTATGAAGGCAGCGGCTGAGGCGGCTGCCTCTGCGTAACGTTGTTCACCAAGCACCGCTGCCCCGCAGGCAAGGGCGGCAATGGCCAGGCCGTTCCAGGAGGTAAGGATCTTGTCATCCTTGAAGGGGCGCTCCCTCTTGCTGCGAGCCGCGCGCAGGAGCTCCCTCGATTCATCCATCTCTTCCCCCAAGGTTGCCGGGCTCAACCCTTTCTCCGCAGCAAAGCACTCATGGTCTTGCCTGCGGTGCAAGATGCTGCGACCTTTTTCAAAATTCCCCTTTTCCGTAACCCCAAAGTGCTCAGCAAACAACCTGCCCCGATTTTCCCCGAGAACCCCGATTATTTCAGCGGGGGTCCAGAGATAAAAGAGCCCTTCCTCACCCCCGGTATCGGCATCCTCTGCCGTATAGAAAGCGCCCTCGGGCGCACGCAGATCCCGAAGCAAATATTCAAAGACAGCGCGGGCTGTGAGAGCAAATTCCTCCTCCCCGGTGGCCTGGTAGGCCTCCAGATAGGCAATAGCCAGCAGCGCCTGGTCGTAGAGCATCTTCTCGAAATGCGGAGCCAGCCAGAATTCGTCGGTGGAGTAGCGGTGGAAGCCGTAACCGATCTGATCGAAGATGCCGCCCCGGGCCATGCTTTTCAAGGTAGCGGAGACCATCTGCATAGCCTTGGGCTCCCCGGTGCGCTTCCAGTAACGCAGCAGGAAAGTAAGCCGGTGCGGCATGGGGAATTTGGGAGCACCGCCGAAACCGCCATGCTTTTCATCGAAGCTGTTCCGCAGACGGTGGTAAGCATGATCAAGAACACCCGTTCCGGGAAGCAGCTCCTCTGCCTCCCTGCGCCCCTGCTCCAACAACGCCTGCATCAACTGCTCCCCTGCTTCAACCGCCTTCTCCCGCTGATCCCGCCACAGCGCAGCCAGATGGGGCAAAAGCTCCATGAAACCGGTGATCCCAAAGCGAGAGCGCTTGGGAAAATAGGTGCCGGCAAAGAAAGGCTTCCTGTCAGGGGTCAGAAAAACCGACAGGGGCCATCCGCCCTGCCCGGTAAGCATCTGACAGGCGCTCATATAGATCTGATCCACATCGGGGCGCTCTTCCCGATCTACTTTGATGGAGACGAAGTGTTCATTAAGTAAGGCCGCAACCTCTTCATCCTCAAAGCACTCCCCGGCCATCACATGGCACCAGTGGCAGGTCGAATAGCCGATGCTCAGGAAAACAGGCTTATCCCCGGCCTGCGCCCTGGAGAAAGCCTCCTCGCCCCAGGGATACCAGTCCACAGGGTTGTAGGCGTGTTGCAGCAGATAGGGGGATTTCTCTTTGATCAGTCTGTTTGCTTTTGTGGCCTGCGGGCTGGACATAACAAGCCCCCCTTTCTTAGCACTTCACCTCTAGTATGCACAAAAAAAGATACTTAAGCGCAAGCTTAAGAAAGATAGTAACTATCTAAAACCCAATTATGGATCAATCCCGCCCCTCAGGACCTGATCACCATTTGTCTGTTGTTGAAGTCAACGACTGATTTTTTATAGGTTCCTCCCAGATGCTCTTTCACCAGCCCGACCAATTCGTTTAAGGCATTTCCCAATTCAGCCTCCCTGACTTTATCAATCAGCTCAATGCACAAAAAAGCGTTCTTTGTATTCTCTGTGAGCATGGTTCGGGAAGATTCCCGCCAGTTCCAGCACCGGCAAATAGCGCCGGCGTCGTCTTTATATACGATCTCTCCTTCATAAGGCGGCTCATTCTTTGCTGTTCCTAAAGTAATAAATTCTTCATTTCCCGCTGCTTTGGTCAGTCTAATATCACCGACAAAGGTATCCATATCTTCTCCACCGCATGGCAAAGCATATTTTAGAGAAACAAAATTGTAAATGTCAACAAGGGGATTAATGGTGCCTATATGATTTCCCTTGTAAGCCCGCTTAAGGAGCGCTTCCACCGATGATCTGGCACCTTTTTTGGTTTTAAATTTATGAAAGGCTTCTCTCCAAACCTTTATCACTTCGTTACTGCTTAAATTTTCATTTGCCATAAAAGTAAGTGCCTGTTTTTCTGCGATGCGAAGCATCTCTTTGTATTTTTCAGTAACTTTAATAGTGTTATCAACATTGTAAAAGATGGCTACACCGATCTTTGTTTCCGGGAAAAGATCCCAAAACTGATCTTCAACAATAAACTTTTTCATAAAAACCTCCACAGCCCGGATGGATTGTATATTACCGGCGGGACCAGGCTAGCAGCCAGCAGATGTCATTTTGAAGGACAACTTTATCAAGCCTGACCCATGCGCTCACGCATCATGAAAAATATGAATTTTACGATTGTTTCCCTGAGCCGTTCGGTAATATCCACATATTCCAGAGCATGGCGGAACCATTTTTCCTGTTCCCGCTGATAAGGCCACATCCTGATTACCTTACTTTCAACATATATGGATTCCTTTATATCTTTACCTTCCAGACAAAACGCCAGCAGCAGAGTGGTTCCAACAGGCAGCCCTTCAGGCGCGAGTAACTGCAACCCGCCGCCGCTAATATCTACAATTATAGCTGTCTCCGGTTCTCCCAGTCTTTCCGCCGCCTTTTCCAGTGGCTCTTCCCATTTTTGTGAAGAAATCCAGTAACGGGCGCCAAATGAACAGGGCAAACGATAATACTGCCGCCGCTGTACCCTTTTCAGTTCATAAGGCCAGGCAATCAAGAAAAACTGAAGCAGCCCTTCTTCTCTTTCCCCTAAGAGCTTGCTGCGAAAATAATAAAGAGAATCTTCCAGGGTAAGGCGGAAATCCCAGGTGGCATCACTGTCCAGGTACATCCGCCGGCGATTGCGCAAGGGCATACCTATAACGATATAATCCTCAGCCAGTTCCTGAATGATGCTTTTATAATATATATTCTGGTCGGGATTGAAAACCTCCAGAGGGTGGTTGACACGAAATATTTTCCGAATATCCATTTTTCCTGTGCGCATATTGAGTTAATTATTTCCTCCTTCCAAACATACCATACTTGATCTAACATGTCACTATACAGCTAACATTTAAGTCCTGCCAGAAGCGCGGAAAGCCACCGTCGGGATTTGCTTGCAAATAGGGGTGTGCCTTACACCGGCTGCGGATGAGCTTTTCACAACAGGGATGCTATCCTGGACACCCACACTGCCATGTTTCCCGCTTTGCTTTAAATTTCCTATGATTGACACCCCCGGCAGCAAATATATATAATTGCCTCACATAAAGAAGCTGCTTTGATTTTGCTGTATTAAAGCCTGCGTAAAGATGAAAGGGGTTGCAAGATAATGCTTTTTACCGGACTTTTATGGATGAGGCGGAAAAAAGTCTTGTTTTTTGCAAAGCCAACTGTTAACTCGGTAATGCTGTTTCTGCTTATTGCAGCTACAGCCCTGGTGTTGGGCACTGCCGGATGCAGCCCCCTTCCGAATAACCACACAGGGATTGTTAAATCCCCACCTGATCAGAATAGCAATCTGCAGGGATCTCCCGACATTAACCAAAATATCAACAATGGCAATTCCGTAGATGAAAGAATGCAATGGGCGCTAGACATACTGTTTGCCTGGCAGCCCCAATGGAAAGGACTGGAATCGCAGGGAAAAAGGCCTGTCGAAAACGGCTATGCTACCATGGTAATTACAGCAGTCGAAGAAGAAAGGGGCATCTTTATCTTTCATGTTTTTGACATTGTGGAATATCCCGAAGAGGGGCACACCTCAACTTATGGGTGGTATGAGGTTAACATAGAAACAGGTGAAATCCACGACAGCATATTAAATGAAAGGGTTTATTGATCTTCAGACTTACCGGCACCATACAGCAAGCGCATTACGCACTTGCCCGTTTCAAAACCCGATTTTTGCAACGGCTATCCAGTCCCCATGTCCAGGCAGACACTCCCCCCGGGTTCCCCTAAGCTTCAAAGAAACAGGATTGGCCAATAAATTCACGCAGTAGAGAATTGGATGGCACCCCTGCGGGATCCAGAGGCTTAAAGAATGAAAGAAAAGTCAGAAGCCTCTTGGCATCAATATGTTCGGGCTGTGAGCAGTCGATCAGTTTAAGCAAGGACTCTGCCTGCTTCCTGATCACAGCAAGCTCGTAAACGAGAGCAGAATTGAACATGATATCGGCTTCTTCCTGAAGGCGGAAAACATTGCGCTCCTCGCCCCGCCTGACCGAAGGCCAGCGGCAAATAGTATCCCGGGCGCTGTTACCGCGAAACTGGGCATCCCTAACGATACGCCGCAAAAGCCGGGTATCGGTTGTATGGATGCGGGTATGGCGATCGATATTCAGCGCTGTGAGCGCGGAGATGTAAATCTTGAATTTGCTGCGACGGGGGATGGCACGGGTTAAAGTATCGTTAAGGCCGTGAATGCCTTCAATTATTAGCGGCTGGTTCTCCGAGAGGCGCATTTTTTGATCCCGGTATTCCCTCTTTCCAGTGTTAAAATTAAAGATGGGAATCTCCACCTCTTTGCCATCGATGAGCTGCAGCAGGTGCTCATTGAAAAGAGGCAGATCTATGGCTTCGATATGTTCAAAATCAGGATTGTCGGACTCATCCAGGGGTGTTTCATCGCGATCAACAAAATAGTCGTCAATGGAGATGGGCAGGGGCCGCAACCCATTGACCAGAAGCTGAGTGCGCAGACGCTGAGCAAAGGTGGTTTTGCCCGAAGACGAAGGGCCGGCAATAAGAATAACCCGGATTTCAGAACCGCGTTCACTTATGAGATCGGCAATCTGGGCGATCTTTTTTTCATGCAGCGCTTCGGCAATGCGAACTACTTCCTCACCCTCCCCCTCCTCTATGAGCCTGTTCATGGCACCCACCGTGTCAAAACCGAGTATGGAACCCCACTGCTCCGCTTCGCGAAATATTCCAAAAAGTTTCTTCTGCTCTACAAAGGGGGCAACGCGGGAAGGATCATCTTCACCGGGGAATCTTAAAATCAACCCTGGCGGATAGTATTTCAGCTTAAATATGTTCAGCAAACCCGTGCTGGGCACATGATAGCCGTACAAAGTATCCTCTACATTGCCGATGGAGTAAAGACTTAGATAATCTTTGGGCCAGTACTTGAGCAGTGTCACCTTGTCATCGAAACCCTGACGGCTAAAAATTGCCTCTGCCTCAGATGGCAGGACTTTACTTTTTACCAAGGGCAGGTCCATTTCGACAAGCTGTCGCATCTGCTGCTCCACAGCTGCTACATCGCCGGCACTCAGTTCAGGCCTCTTCTCAATTTCACAATATACACCTTTTCCCAGGGAATGCTCAACAGTAAGCTCCGCATGGGGGAAAAGATCGGAGACAGCAGCAATGAGCAAAAAGGTGAGGCTGCGCTGATAGATGCGCCGCCCCTCTTTGTCCGTCAGGTCAAGAAAACGCACCGTTTCCGAAGGTTCCAGCATAGCACTTAACTCACGAAGACTATTCTTCACCACAGCGGCCACTATGGGGGCGGCATGATGGCGTTGCACCTCTGCACTGACCTCCAGCAGGCTGCGACTTCCGGTCACAGGCAGCATTTCGCCTTCCGGCAACAATACGAAAATTGTATCAGGCATCGCTTTTGCAGTCATCTAATCACTCTCACAATCTATATCAGAGAATTATCTGATGATATCATATGCTAAATCATATCCGAAGAGCGCAAATTATTCAACCGCCACAGATGGGGTCAGGTCTTGAAATATCACTTTACAGGCAATTGACTCTGCAGCCTGCGCCGGTATCTGGAGCAAAACAGCGTAAAATGTAACAATTCAAGACCTGACCCCACCAAGCAGTAGAACTGCATAGATCAAGCTTCAGTTACAAAAACTAGAGCTATCAATTCCAGGAGGGGTAGATTTGATAGGAAAAGCTTTTACATTTTCTGAGCCGCCGCAACCGTACTGGATAGCATCCACAGAGACAACAAATTATCCGGCGCTGGAGGAGGACCTTAGAATTGATGTGGCCCTGGTGGGAGGCGGGCTGGCCGGCATAACAGCTGCCTATTTGTTGAAACAGTCCAACCTTACCGTTGCGGTTATTGAAGCTGATCGCATCGGCCGGGGCACCTCGGGACATACCACGGCCAAGGTAACCTCGCAGCACAGCCTGATCTACGACAAGCTGATCAAGAACCTGGGCCTGGAGAAAGCCCGCCAGTATGCAGAGGCTAATGAGTATGCGATTACTTTTATCGAGGAAATGATCAACAAAAACAAAATCAACTGCGATTTCTCGAGACAGCCCGCCTATATTTATACCCGGGAAGAGCAGTATGTCAAACAAATCGAGGAGGAAGTCAGGGCCGCCACCAGCCTGGGAATCAAGGCCCAATTCCTGAAGCAAACTCCCCTGCCTTTCGAAGTAAAGGCGGCAGAGCGTTTCGACAACCAGGCCCAGTTCCATCCCCGCAAATACCTGCTGGCCCTGGCTGCTAAAATTCCCGGCGGGGGCAGCCACATCTTTGAAC
>CAYXKD010000078.1:0-8146 GCA_964464625.1 uncultured Syntrophomonadaceae bacterium | reverse complement strand
ATACAGCCATGGGCCTCTTCGGCCTGACGGTGGCCAAGGTGATCCTTGTTGATCTTAGCTTCCTCGATCTGGCCTACCGGATCATCTCCCTGGTGGCCTTGGGATTGATCCTGCTGACCGTATCCTACCTTTACCAGCGCCACCGCAGCCGCATCGACCCCGCCGCCGGGGCAGAAAATAAGGATTAGCTAATTCCCGGGGTGCAGATCCGGGAATTATCCCTCGAGATAAACCTATGTTGACATCGTAACGTAATGGTGTTAATATGTTGTAAAGATGTCCACCTGAAAGGGGGCTGTCCGGTGCCACAAACTACTTACCGGATCGGGGAACTGGCCGGGCTTGCCGGCGTGACTCGGAGAACAGTTCATTACTATATCAACAAGGGATTGATCCCGCCGGCGGAGGGAGCCGGTGTCAACAGCTATTACAGTGCCGACCATCTTAACCGGATCAGACTGATCAGGAAACTGCAGGAATCGTACCTGCCCCTGGAGGAGATCCGCAAGATCATCACCCCCCTGGATCCCGCCCGGGTTGTGGAGCAGCTGGAGCAGTATGAACGCGGGGGACCACCGCTGAATAAAACATTCCTGGTTCAGGAGATGAAGATGGAGGAGAACTATCAAAGTGCCGCTGGAGGCCGCCTTTACGAAAGGGTGGACCTGGGCGGCGATATCGAGCTGCACTTTCCCGTTGAAGTGAGAGAGAAGAACCCCGATCTTTTGGACACGTTGATCGAAAAGGCACGAAAAATAATCGGCGGCTAAGGCGTTGATATTGATGAACAGGTTGCCGGGACGCAAGCATCTGCCGCCCGGTAAAAATTTGCCGGCAGTCTCCGACCGGGAAGGAGAAAATATGATGGATTACGGGATTTTTAATCGAAAAGGCAAGGCAGCCGCCATCCCCCTGAAAGGTGTCCGGATCAGCGGAGATATCTGCGGCCTGCACGGAGAGCTGTCAGTGGAGCAGCTCTATGTCAATGAAGAAAATGAAGATATGGAGATAATCTATACATTTCCCATACCTGACAGGGCGGCAATATCTGAATTCAGCGCCCGTGTGGGCGACAGAATCGTTAAAAGTGAAATAAGGGAAAAGGAAGAGGCTTTCAATCTTTACGATCAATGGCTGCGAAAAGGCGACAGCGCTTTTCTCCTGGAACAGTTCCGCCCGAATATTTTCCAGGTTTCCCTGGGGCGGGTTCTTCCCGGCGAAGAGGTCAAGATAAAAATTGTATATCTCGAGACGATCTCGTACCAGGATGGGGAGATGAGGATATCCATTCCCACCCTGGTGGCGCCCAGGTATATCCCCGGCAGCAGGATGCAGGGGAGAAAGGGAATGGGCTGGTCCGATCCCACCGGCAGGGTTCCTGATGCCGATTTCATCACCCCGCCGGTAGATAGGGAAAGTGCGTACCGCGTTGAGCTGGATCTGAATCTTAAATCACTGCTGCCCGTTAATGAGTTTACCTCCCCCTCACACATGCTAGATGTAAGCGGAGCCGAAGATGGAACTGTCCGGATCACCCTGGCCAAAGGCTCAGTCCCTCTTGACCGGGATATCGTGATCCTGGGGCGCTGCCGGGAGGAAAGCGCGGCGGCAGTATTGAGTTGGGAGAACCCCGATGGGGGGGAAGGTTACCTTTACCTCAACCTCCTGCCCCGCCTCGATACCGCTTATCAGCGGGATGCGCTTAATTATATCTTTCTTATCGACATTTCCGGCTCCATGCATGGCCCCAAGCTGGAGCAGGCCAAAAACGCTTTGCAGCTGTGCCTGAGGAACATGGAGGCCGGAGACAGCTTCAATATTGTAGCCTTTGAAAGCAGCTGCCATTACCTCTTCCCTGCAGGAAATGTGCCTTTCAACCAGACCTCACTGGATCGCGCCTCTGTCTGGATCAACCGTCTGGTTCCCAGGGGCGGCACTGAAATTCTGGAACCGGTAAAATATGCCCTTGAGAGCAGCGGAGAAGAAGGAACGTCGATTCTGCTGTTCACTGACGGACAGGTGGGCAATGAACAGGAAATCATCGATCTTGTCAGGCGCAGGATCATGGGCAGCCGCCTTTTTACCTTTGGAATCGACACGGCGGTAAACAGCTATTTTATCAACAGCCTTGCCAAGGCAGGCAGGGGTTTTCCCGAATTTATCCATCCCGGGGAGCGCATCGAGGATAAGGTAATCCGGCAGTTCTATCGCATAAACTCGCCGGCAGTGAGCAATGCGACTGTCCGATGGAGTGCAATGCCCGATGTGGAGTTCTACCCCCGCGATCTTCCGCCACTTTTTGACCGCGAACCGGTCATGCTTGTGGGAAAGTACAGCGGATCGCTTTCCGGAACAGTCACCCTGGAGGGGGAGCTGAACAAAGGAAGCTTCAAGGTAGAGCTCGATTTGACCCCTCGCGGTGCCGGTGGAGAATCCGCCTTCCTGAAAAAACTCTGGGCTAAAATGAAGATCGAGCACCTGGAAAAAACCCTGGAGGGGATCAACCCCCGCCGCAGAGAGGCGCTGCTCAAAGAGATTGTAAATCTATCCCGGAAATATGGTGTAGGCTCTTCCCAAACCTCCTTTGTGGCTCTGCATGAAAGGAAAGAGAAGGCGGGTGGCATTCCCCAAACCGTGGTAGTACCTGTTGCGCCCGCAGCCGAATGGGAGATGTTTTCATCATCACGCCGTGCTTTATCGTCAGCTCCCGCCCCGCTCAGCGCACCTTCCCCGGGAGGCCTGCTCCTTTTTCAGGACAGCCGGGAGATGCTTCCGAGTTACACCGGAATGTTATCTTCCAATGGAGAAAAGACCGGGTGGAGCCGCGACAGTGATCTTCAGCAGGCGCTCCGCCTTATCGCCATGCAGCAGAATGCAGAGGGATCCTTCCCCGGAGAAAGTGGAGCAGAAAATGCGGAGGCTTCCATCTTTGAAAATACAGCCATTGCCGCCCTGGCTCTGCTGCTGGCCGCCCATGACGGCGGGATCTACCGCCGGCAGATCGAAAAATCGCTTAACTACCTGATGGATGAACAGAGGTATAAGGAACTGAAGGAATTCCCCTTATTTGCCGCCGCTCTGGCCATCAAACTCTACCTGAAGAAAATGAGACCCGGAAAGGAAATAAGGGTGTTGATGAGCACAATGGTGGAAGCAATGCAAGGCAAGGCCGGTTCAACTGGCGCTATTCAATTTAAACAGGAGATCCCGGAAAAAAAGATCCTCGAAAAGCTGGCGGACCTTTTGGGCGACAGAAAAGGCGGATTGCAGGAGCTTACCCCTGAGAGCAGTATCAAAACACTGGCCGCCGCTATTTTCGGTGAATTGCTGCAGATCTATAAATAAAACCGGCAGGAGGGTTTAAAGTAGATAGCTCTGGGATTATTGAGCTGTACCGGTGTGGGGGTATCAGATTTGTTTTATCGAGCGCAGGCAAATATAGCCGCCTATCATAAGCAAAAAAGCCAGAGCTGGCAGAGTATAGACATAGGGAAAGGTTCCGGTTCGAGGCAGCTGTCTTCCCCGTCCAGCCGCAGGGACTTTTACTTCAGGCACAGTTTCCTGCCTTTCCTCAGCTACAGTTACCGTTACGGTGCATGAAGATGTCAAACCGCCGTCTACTGTAGTGACCCTGATTGTCACCTGTCCCGGACCGACAGCTTTGACCATACCCTCAGAGTCTACCGTGGCTACCCCTTCATCGCTGCTGCTCCAGATAACATCTTTGTCTGTAGCTTTCTCAGGAACAATTGTAGCTGTGAGCTGAAAAAAAGAACCGACCGTTAAAGAAGAAATCGAAAACTCGTTCAGACTGATCCCGCTAACCGGTACAGTTACCGTTACAACGCATGCATCGGTAAAACCGCTGTCCAGCATGGTGGCCATAACCACTGCCTGACCCGCTTTTAAAGCGCTAACCAGGCCTTCTGAGCCTACCGTGACCACTGCTTCATCGCTGCTTCTCCAGAGAATAGTTTGATTTGTAGCTCCCCCGGGGACAACTGCAGCCGTAAGCTGAAAGGAAGAGCCCATAGGAATGTAAAGGGTAGAGGGGTTCAGGCTGAGCACACTCACCGCTTCTGTTACCCTTACAGCGCATATGGCGGTGAAGTTGCCGTCTTTTGTGGCAGCAGTGATCACAGCCTGCCCCGCCTTTAAAGCACTGACCAGGCCAGCTGAGTCTACCGTGGCTACCGCTTCATCGCTGCTGCTCCAGACAATATCCTCAATTGTAGCTCCCCCGGGAAAAGTTGTAACCACAAGCTGAAAAGCATCGCCGGCAGCAAGGAAAAGGGAAGATTCGTTCAGAACCATACTGCCTGCAGGATCGGTTACCGTCACAGTGCATGCGGCGGTGAAGTTGCCGTCTTTTGTGGCGGCAGTGATCACAGCCTGCCCCGCGCTCACAGCGCTGACCAGGCCAGCCGAGTCTACCGCGGCTACCGCTTCATCGCTGCTGCTCCAGACAATATCTTCAGCTGCAGTTCCATCAGGGAAAACTGCAACCCCGAGCTGAAAGGTGTCGCCAATGGCAAGGGAAAGGGAAGACTCGTTCAGAACCATACCGCCCGCAGGATCGTTTACCGTCACAGTGCATGCGGCGGTGAAGTTACCGTCTTTTGTGGCAGCAGTGATCACAGCCTGCCCCGCACTCACAGCGCTGACCAGGCCAGCCGAGTCTACCGCGGCTACCGCTTCATCGCTGCTGCTCCAGACAATATCTTCAGCTGCAGTTCCATCAGGGAAAACTGCAACCCCGAGCTGAAAGGTGTCGCCAATGGCAAGGGAAAGGGAAGACTCGTTCAGAACCATACCGCCCGCAGGCGCCTCTTTAAGCTTGAAATTTGCCAGGAGGTTTCTGTTTTCAAGCAAAGCAATTTTATAGTTCAGCTCTGCACTGACCACCGCACCCTCTTCCGTCCAGTTCACAAATTCATAGCCTTCTGCAGCGGTGGCAGATACTGTGACGGGAGCACCGCCCTTGTATTCACCGCTTCCGGTGACCGTGCCGCCCGCCGATGGACTTGCCGCTGCAGCCACATCATACTTTACATCAATATAGGGTATCGCCAGCGCATCGATTTCAGCTTCGTATTTTTTGAGCAAGACGGCCTCGCCGGTAGCAGTATTAATTTCGTAAAGGCCTCCTTCAAGGT
The DNA here is from genome assembly GCA_964464625.1 of uncultured Syntrophomonadaceae bacterium. Taxonomy (GTDB): domain Bacteria; phylum Bacillota; class Dethiobacteria; order DTU022; family DTU022; genus JAAZIN01. Next base: position 2,990 of record CAYXKD010000078.1, on the reverse strand, counting down.
CGGCTGAATATAGCGCTCCGTAAAGTTTGCCGTTCGCGCGGTTGAAGGCGATATCCTGGGCGTAGTTCGCATCAAATCCGATGGGTCCGATAGCGGTACCTGCGCCGGTTTCCTTGTTAACGCTGTAGAGCAGGTCATTGCCCTCCAAATCGTAGTTATCCAAAGCGTAAAGATTGCCCTTGTTGTCGGCAGCTATGCCGATGATCACACCTGTAGTGATTACCCCCACTTCAGTTACCTGCGCCGTGGCCAGATCGATGGTGTACAATTTATTCACATCCGCCACATAGGCTGTCTTCGTGGTCACATCATAAGTAAAACTCGTCAGCTCTTTGATCCCGGTATAGCCGATGGTGGTATAAGTACCTGTCTGGTAATCAACAGTAAATAAACCGCTGTTGGAACTATCATCCACTGTGTACCAGGTACTTACGACAAAGTCTCCTCCGGACATGAACCCAACCGACTGATCTTCTTTAATAAGAGTAACTTCTCCATCGGGGATGGTGAGCCCTACGGGCCCCCTTCCGAATGTATCACAACAGCTCCAGCCATACGCCGTGATCGTCCCCTCACCGGCTGAAGCCAGCTGCATATACCCCATGAAGGTTATGGCAAACAGCAAGAACAATACAGTTGGAACCGTAAAAGGCTTTGCTTTGGCCATGATTAAACACCCGCTCTTAAGTCTATTTAATCACTATTTACATCGCGGTAAACTCCATCTTCCCCAAGCATTTGTGTAGAGTAGCTCTCTACGTGGAAGATCTGTTCCCCCCGGTCATAAACAACGGAGAAATTTCGTTGAATGCTCTTGTCGGGAACCCATAATATGGCAAGGGCCTTGCCGGGTAAGCGCTGAGGCACCTTCATCTCCCCGTAGTCCAGATCCAACGGCTCTTCACCGGACTCATTGAATGTTTTCACCGCCTCCATAATCTGCTCATTGGTGGGCGTGGGCAAAAGTAGCCCGCAGGAGCTGAGAAACAGCACCGGCACCAGAATAACGGCAGCCATGCTGACAATTACCGTGTAAGAGCGGAGTGCCCGGCCTTTCCCTTTCTTGCAGGTTAAATGGAACATGGCGCCACCTCTTTTTTAATAGCTGCCGGCCCGAAGCCTTTTTTCAGCGTGATATAACAATAATAAACCGTTAAATTCCCCAACCACCGCACTGACAGGGTACATTGTTTTCCAGCACCAGAATAACTGCTGCCGACAAAAAAATAGCACCTTATATAAAGAAGAATGAGGGTTAAAGCAGTGAGAATTTTTATGTAATAAAAGGTCCCTCCTTTGATGAGGGACCGACAAGGTACTGCAGTGCTACTGTTTCGGCAACCGGCTGTCATAGTCCCTAAGGACCTTAGACCCTTGGCTTTGTGCCCCTGCCTTTCGACAGGTTTACCCTTGTCGGTCAGTACTTGTAAAGAGTATACATAATTTTATGAAACAATACAAGGCTTAATTTTCCATTTTACCAAGCCCCGGCCAGACCAGTCGATAAAGCTTCGCCATTCAGGATAATATTAAACCTATAACTGAACAACTCTGTTGATGATTATAAAATATGTTTGGGATGCGCGTTAAAACCGGTTCAACGGGCGGGAAGGGCAAAAGGAGATTGCTGTAGAATCCTTGAGCAACACTGGTCGATCTTCAAGAGCCTGCCGGATAATAACAGCTGGAGGGAACCATGAAAAAAAAGAAGATGTTTTTTTACGATTCTCCACTGGGCAGAATTACCATTGTTGAGGAGGACACAGCCATAACGCAGCTTTATTTCTCCGGTGAAGTTCCATACCATGATACTCCTTGCAGTGAGACAGCTCTGCTGAAAAAAGCGGTTTTGCAGCTGGATGAGTATTTTGCCGGGAAACGTAAATCTTTTGATCTGCCCCTTGCGCCCGGCGGCACCGCCTTCCAGCAAAAGGTGTGGAGGGCGCTGCAGCTTATCCCCTATGGCCAGACAAGGAGCTACCGTCAGATAGCAGAGGCTGCGGGGAATGAAAAAGCAGCCCGTGCTGTAGGTATGGCAAATAACAGGAATCCCCTGGCAATCGTCATCCCCTGTCACCGGGTCATCGGCTCCGATGGAAAGCTGGTGGGCTACGGCGGTGGGCTGGATAAAAAAGCTTACCTTCTGGATCTGGAGAAAAAAGGCGCCGGCAAAGAGCAGTAGGAGGAGGGAAAGTGCAAATCAGCCCCTCAGATGTTGGGTCTTATTTTTCACAAAATGCTCTGCAGCAAAGTAATTTTCTTCGCTGCAGAAAAGAGCAATATTCTCCATCAAGCCGCTGCGCAGCAAAATGGTGCGGCTCCGGGGAATATATTTCACCCTGGTGATGCGCTGCCATCTCATGAATACCTGCTGCCTCGATTGTGCCAGCATCCCTGCACCGGCGACGGTGGGAGTGCGGGAAAGCAGTCCAAATGCAATGGCCAGTGTGTTGATGATCCAATTTTTTTTCGCCTGTTTGGTCTGCGTCCGGTAGAGCGCCCCATCTGAATCCAGGAGAAAATCCATTTCGTACTTTCCCCTGTACACTATCATCAAAAAAAGCCAGCTCAGCACCAGAAGGGCGCCGACAAGAGCCAAGCCGTAAAGAGCACCAACATCGCTGAATGATAAAATAAGCAGGACAATTATTAATGCACCGAAAGGGATGCCAATGGCAAGCCCCAACTGCTTTAGAATAACGGTGTTTCGAAATAACGGCACGGAGATGCTCCACTCCATGGTTTCCGCAAAATAATTGTCAGCTGTCCCTTTTTGTGTCTGCTTCCCAAAGAGGGCTCCATCATTTCCATGATACAAGACCTTCATCCACCTTTCGCAATCAGGCTACACTCCCAGCCCCTAATGCGGCTCTTCTACTGATAATCTACCGGTTGACCAGATAGTGGCCGGGTAAACGCAGCATTTGAGGGTAAAGGCAAAACCAGTCTGTTTACAAAATATCCACACTGCTGTTTTTTTGCATCAGGAA
>CAYXKD010000077.1:0-8181 GCA_964464625.1 uncultured Syntrophomonadaceae bacterium | reverse complement strand
TGCATGGTCGATCTGGCGCGTTTTTACCTTGATTTCAACCAGGATGAATCCTGCGGCAAATGCACCCCCTGCCGCATCGGAACGAAACGGATGCTGGAGCTACTGCAGAGGATTACCAGAGGAGGAGGAGAAAAGGGGGATCTGGAGACCCTTGTGCGGCTGGCTGAGCTAATGAGAGCGGGCTCCTTGTGTGGGCTGGGACGTGCCGCGCCCAATCCTTTTCTCAGCACCCTGCGCTTTTTCCGCGAGGAGTATCTGGCGCACATTGAGGAGCGCCGCTGTCCTGCCGGGGTTTGCCGCGACCTGGCGCAGCCGGAAATCAAAGAGAACAACAGGGAAGGAGCGAACCATGCTGAAGCTGTGGATCGATGACCGGGAGATTGAGGTGGAGGAGGGAACTACCGTCCTCGAGGCTTCGCGCCTGGCCGGTATCGATATCCCCACACTCTGTTATTTAAAAGATCTGAACGCTCCAGCCGCCTGCCGGGTCTGCCTGGTGCAGGTGGAGGGGAGACCAACCATGGATGCTTCATGCGTGCTTCCTGCCGAAGCGGGGATGCGGGTCTATACCCATACCCCTGAAGTGCTTGAAGCGCGCAAGGAGATGATCGAACTGCTGCTCTCCGATCATCCCTTTGAATGTCTCACCTGTGAGCGCAACCTGAACTGCGAACTGCAGCGCCTGGCCAAGCGCTACGGGATCAGGAACCTGCCCGTTGAAGGCAGCCGCAATCATTTTCCCATCGACGACCTCTCCCCCTCGGTAGTAAGGGAACCAGATAAGTGCGTCCGCTGCCGGCGCTGCCTTGCCGTCTGCGAATATTACCAGGCGGTGGGGATCTACCGCATGGTAGAGCGCTCCTTTAATGCCGTCGTCGGTCCGGCTTACAACGGTTCACTCATGGAAACGCCCTGCATTTACTGCGGCCAGTGCATCACTGTCTGCCCTACCGGTGCGCTTCATGAACAGGATTCCACCGCCCGGGTCTGGGAGGCGCTGCGCAACCCCGATCTGCATGTCGTCGTCCAGACCGCCCCCTCCATCCGCGCCTCCATCGGTGAAGAATTCAGCTATCCCGTAGGAACAGCCATACCCGGGCAGATGGTAGCCGCGCTGCGGCTCCTCGGTTTTGACCGCGTCTTTGACGACTGTTTCGGCGCCGATGTCACTGTGGTGGAGGAGGCTACTGAATTGCTGGAGAGACTTGAACGTGGGGGGCCTTTCCCCCAGTTTACCTCCTGTTGTCCCAGCTGGGTTCGTTTCTGCGAACTTTTTTACCCGGAATATATCAAGAATCTTTCAGAGGTCAAATCGCCGCAGCAGATCTTTGGCGCCCTGGCCAAGACCTACTATGCCCGCATGTCGGGGATCGATCCGGCGAGCATTTTCGTCGTCTCCATCATGCCCTGCGTCTCCAAGAAATACGAACTTCTGCGGCCCGAAATGAATGACAGCGGCTACCGCGATGTCGATGCCGAGCTGACCACCCGCGAATTTGCCCAAATGCTCTTCCAGGCGGGTATCGATCTGCGCAAGCTGCCGGAGGAAGAATTCGACGATCCCCTGGGCACCGCCAGCGGCGCGGGGATCATCTTCGGTTCCACCGGCGGGGTGATGGAGGCGGCCCTGCGCACCGCCTATGAATGGGTTACAGGAGAAGAGCTGAAAAATGTGGATTTTCCGCAGGTCCGCTCCGACAAATACAAGGATGCCGAGATCCAGATGGGGAAGCTGTGTCTGAAGGTGGCCGTAGCCCGCGGCACCGGGGAGGCCCGCCGCCTCATCGAAGCTATCAAAAAGGGAAGCAAAGAATACCACTTTGTCGAGGTGATGGCTTGCCCTGCTGGATGTGTGGGCGGAGGTGGACAGCCCATCTACATCGAGACCAACGATTGGAACGAACAGGTTGCGCACCGCTCCCGTCGCAGCGAGGGATTGTACAATCTGGACCGACAGATGGAGCTCCGTAAATCTCATGAAAACCCGGCGGTGCAAAAGCTTTACCGTGATTTCCTGGACCGCCCCGGCAGCGAACTTGCCCACCGCCTTTTGCATACAGGTTATCATCAGCGCCGGCTTTATTCACCGGAACCGCTTTCCAAAGACGAACATAAGCAGAAGGTGGCACCTCTGTAATCAGATATCTGATGTTGGAGACTGGAAGTCCGTATTAATACTGCAAGGCAGCCCGGGCTGCGGAGCAGGCGGCATCTACAGCCGCGGCGGCAGTATTATAAAGCACAATTCCAGTATCCAATTTATATGGAGGATTAATCTCCCATGTCTTCAAACCTACCACCGGTTTTCCCATTTTCAGGGCAAGAGCAATCTCAGAAAGTGTCCCATATTCGCCACCCACAGCGATAAGGGCATCGGCCGTCCTGGCAATTATAGCATTGCGGGCCTCTCCCAGCCCGGTGGCTACCGCCAGGGTCAAAAAACTATTGCCATCCCGGGGATCTTTTCCTGGAAGTATCCCCAAAACCATCCCCCCCTGTTTCCTTGCACCGCGGGCTGCTGACTCCATGACCCCACCGCCTCCGCCGCAAATCAGGACGCTGCCAAGCCGGGCAATCTCCTCACCCACCTCTTCGGCCAATGAGGCCAAAGCGGGCCCGCACTGCGAACTGCCCACAACAGCAATGTAGAACAAACCAGACCCCCCCAGAGAGATACAGGGAAGAAAGCGTGCTCCCTGCTTTGCTTAACCACTTTTAGGGAAAAACTTCACTAAATCTCTTTCAGATTTACCGCTCCAGCCTGTTGAAAAGAATAACGGCTCAACTCCAGGCAAGAGCACCCCTCGCCCACTTGAAGCAGCAGGATATGCCCCGGTGAAAAGGGACTGGACCGGAGCCAAGCGATCCCTTCCCACTAGCGTTTGCTCAACAGAAGTTCAAAGCGGGGAAGCTTTGTGCGGCGTTCTTTTGCATAAAAATAATCCTTCTGATCTCCCTCCCCTGAGATAACAACCTGCAGGCGGCGGCTGTTCTGTCCCAGCCATTCGAGGAAGCGAGCAAAAGAAGCAGCAGCTTTACCCGAAGCAAAACGCAGCCCTTCAGCATTGATCACAAGATGGAAACAGCGTTTTGGAAGAAGCGTCCGCACTGTCCGGATGACTTCCCGCAGATTTATGTTGCTAATGATCCCACGCAGGCGCAGGTGGAGAACCCCTTTTTTCTCAATGAGAAAAATCCGCAGTGAAGCCGGCATCCCCTCTTGCCCCTCTCCGGGGTGTGCCTTCAGCGTCCTAAAAAATAACGGCACAGGCTTAGGTTCGATATCCTGCAACCGTTCCAGTGCCCGGTCGTACCAGCGGTTTTTCCTTTCAAAATGGCGCACCAGATAGCAGCCTACAGAGCGGTAAAAGGAAGTCTCCCAGCCAGGGGTATGCACATTTTTGAATATGTTTCTGAAGGTATAAAACCGCTTAAATGCAGAGATAGTCTCATTCTGCAATTCATAGGGCGTCATCCTAGCAGGTTGAAAAACAGCGTGATGACCATCGTAAAGTTCCCATTGTCTGGTAAGGAGCCGCCCTTCAGCTTCAAGTTGCTGGAAAAGCGGCGTCCCCGGCAGCGGTGTTAGTATGGCAAACTGCAAGCTATCGATGCGGGAATCGAGAGCAAAATCGACAGTATCGCGAATTGTTTGCACCGTATCAGCTTCACCGCCAAAAATAAACATGCCGTGAACCCTGATCCCAAACTCATGAAAACGGCGTACACAATCACGGACCTCCTCAACACTCTGTTGTTTGTTGAAAGAAGCGAGAGTGGCGGGGTTAATCGACTCCAAACCTACATAAGCCATATCCCCACCAGAACGACGCATCAGATCGAGCATGGCTGAATCCTGAGAAGCCTCTACACGCATCTGGGCTCCCCATCTTTTTAATCCTGTCTTACAGTCGATCATGCCTTGGAAAAGCTCTTTGCTTCGCGCAGAATTGGCGGTAAAATTATCGTCGCAAAAAAACACACTGCGCCCCCGGTATGCGGCAAGTTCATCTAGAACATTTTCCGTGCTGCGAAAGCGGTAGCGACGGCCAAACATCAGGGTAACACTGCAAAAGTTGCAATCAAAAGGACAGCCCCGCGAGGTCATCACCGGTATCGTGCGAAAGGGCTTTTGCCTTTTAAAAAGCGAAAAATCGGGCAGTGGCAGCTGATCCATCTCTACCGGCGCCGTTGAGCAAGGGTTGTGAACGGCCTCGCGTCCGTTCCAAAATGAAACCCCCGGGACATCCCAGGGCAAACTACCCTTATCCAAAGCACGGAACAGCGGCACAATGGTTAAATCGGCTTCACCGCGCACAACGTAATCCGCATGAGACAGCGCCTCTTCAGGCATAACATGAGCATGAATACCTCCCATCACCACAGTCATACCTTGCGACCTCAGAAAACCGGCAATGCGATAAGCCTCACGACTGGTGGCCGTTATCGTTGAAATGCCCACATAATCAGCGTCAACAATTCTCGACCAGGGCAGCGTCTCACCCGTTCCCAAGTAAAGTTCAACCTGGTAACCGGCAGATTTCAATTGCGCCCCCAGCAGCGGAAGTCCCAGGCGGGGCATCCGCACCATTTTATACACATGATCTTCTTTTGATTGCGGCTCAATAAGAACTACCTTTTTCATCTAAGATGCTCCTCTCATTTAATTTTGACATTGCCTGCAATGTTGTAAAATAATGCCACTACCACTATTTGCAATGCCAAAATAATGCAGAAGATCCTCTGAGCCGGCGCGAATCCGGGCTGAAAATTGAATGAAGAAATAAATGAAGCCCCTGGGTTCACCAATACCCATTTTCAGGATGAGAGGCAGAGTATTTCACGTTGTCTACTTTTACTATACAGTAAACACCTGTTAGATATACTTTCTTATCAATACTAATACCAGTTGCTTTCCGATAGCAATATTCTTTTAGAGAGCCTTCAACGGTTTAAGGCGGGATTAAGCAGGAGAAACTCTCCTTTCCTTAAAATATGATTCCTTTACTGCCCTTGTTATATTCCATCAACATTTTATTACAAAAAGGGGATGTCAGACAGGATATTTTTTAAGCAGGCAGGGTTAGACTGCTTGGGGGTTGAATCACTTTGGAGAGGTGATCTTTTGGCTGATATACTGGCAATTTCGTCAACTCCACGCCGCAATGGAAACAGTGAACTGGCTTTGCGCTATTTTTGTCGCGCCGCAGAGGAAAGCAACATTTCCGTAGAAATGATCCGCATCCATGAATTGACACTGGAACCCTGCCGCGGATGCGAACGCTGTGCAGCAGATGGAATATGTATTGTAGCTGACAAAATGCAGCCTCTTTACGATAAGGTTGCCACCGCCAAAGGTCTCGTCCTGGCCACACCAGTTTATTTTGGATCCCTTTCTGCACAGTTAAAAATTTTCATTGACCGCTTCCAATGCTGGTGGCACGCAAAATATACCTTAAACAGACCTTTTGTACAACTTTCTCAGCGTAAAGTTGGATTTATCATCTGCACGGGCGCTTTGCATAGGCCGGAATTTGGCGACAATGTTGAAGCCGTCGGTAAAGTCTTTTTTCACAGCATCAATTACCACTTTGGGGGTTTCCTCTGTTTACAAGGCCTGGAAAGTAGGGGAGAGATCAAGAATGATCCGGCGACATTGAAAACCGCGTATAACGAAGGGGTAAATTTTGTAAGTAAATTAATACCCTAAAGGGCATCACTGGCAAGCTTGACGTCCCTGGCAACCCCTTTCATCAGAAACAGCCCCTTAACTGTAAGGTAAACAAATTAAATATAAGAATAAACCCCTGCGTTGAGATCAATGTAAGGGGCGGCTTTCACTAGCCGCCCCTTACATTGATCAAGATATTGCTTCCACACAATCTATTACTTCTGTTTACTGTTTAATAATCTCTTCTGCCTGGCGAACGATATTATCTCCGGTAAACCCCATCTTTTCCATTAAAAGAGCACCCGGTGCCGAGGCTCCGTAGCCTGACACCCCGATGACCCGGCCCCTGAGCCCGGTATAACGCTCCCAGCCCACCGGCAGGGCTGCTTCCACAACCAGACGCTTCTCGATTTCATCGGGCAGCACTTCTTTCCGGTATGACTCGTCCTGTCTTTCGAATAATTCACGGCTGACCATACTGACAAGGCGAACAGACAATCCTTTTTCTTCAAGCACATTTTTGGCTTGCATTGCAAGGGCAACTTCAGAACCGCTGGCGATAATGATCAGCTGGGCGGGCCCGTTTTTCTCCGGCCCGATAACATAAGCACCCTTGAGCGCCTCCTTACCGCTGCCAGCCAGTTGGGGCAAACCTTGTCGCGAAAGAACCAGTGCCGTGGGCCCTTCGGTGCGCTTCAGGGCATGCAGCCAGGCTGCCGCCGTCTCCCGGCCATCGGCAGGGCGGAGCACATCCATATTCGGGATAGAACGAAGGCCAGCCAGCTGCTCCACCGGCTGATGGGTGGGGCCGTCTTCACCCACAGCAATACTGTCGTGAGTAAAAACATAGATCGCTGGCACACCCATGAGCGCTGAGAGCCTCAGCGAAGGCCTCATGTAGTCGGAAAAAACAAAGAAGGTTGACCCAAAGGGTCGAAGCCCGCCGTGAAGTGCAATTCCTGCAAGAATTGTCCCCATGGCATGTTCGCGCACACCAAAAGCGATGTTGTTGCCCTTCGGGTTGTCCGCTTGAAAATCCCCCATACCTTTCAGATAGGTTTGTGTAGAGGCATTCAGGTCAGCAGAGCCGCCAATAAGATTAGGCAGGTACTTTGTCAGCTCCTGCAACACCCGCCCCGATGTTGCCCGGGTAGCGGCAGGTTTATCATATTCCCATAGAGCCGGATCATTGATCATTTTGTCTGGGATTTTTAGGGAATGCCAGGCATCCCAGCTGGATGCTGCCCCTGGAAACTTTTCGCGGTAAGAAACCATGAGCTCATCCCAATGGTTCTTCTGCTGCTGAAGTTTATCCCGCATGGCTGCAAAATACTCTTTTACATCCAAAGGAATGTGAAAGAGAGGTTCCATTGGCCATCCTAAATTTACCCTGGTCAGATGAGCTTCTTCTGCACCCAAAGGTGCACCGTGGGATTCGGGTTTTCCCTGCTTATGAGGCGAACCATAACCTATTTCTGTGCGTATCATGATCAGGACAGGTCTTTCGCCTTTCCGGGCTTGTTTAATAGCAGCGGCAATCTCATCAACATTATTGCCATCTTCTACCTGCGCCACTTGCCAGCCGTAGGCTTCAAAGCGCTTTCCCACATCTTCGGTGAAAGTAATGTCCGTGCTGCCGTCAATGGTAATCTTGTTGTCATCATAGAGGCAGATAAGCTTGTTCAACTTTAAATGACCAGCCAGCGAAGCTGCCTCAGAAGTGATTCCCTCCATCATGCAGCCATCGCCGGCGTAAACATATGTATAGTGATCCACAATCTTAAAACCCGGCTTGTTGAATTCTGCCGCCAGACGTCTTTCTGCAATGGCCATACCCACAGCAGCAGCAAAACCCTGGCCCAGCGGCCCGGTGGTAACTTCGACCCCCGGTGTAACCCTGTATTCGGGGTGACCCGGTGTCTTACTGCCCCACTGCCTAAAATTTTTAATTTCATCCAGCGACAGATCGTAGCCAAAAAGATGCAGCAGTGCGTAAAGAAGCATGGAACCGTGCCCGGCCGAAAGAACAAAGCGATCCCGGTCGGGCCAGTCAGGTGCCGCCGGAGCGTGTTTCAGGTAACGTGACCACAGAGTGTAGGCCAGGGCTGCACCGCCCATGGGCAAGCCCGGGTGGCCCGATTTAGCCGTTTCAATGGCATCTACCGCCAGTAAACGCAACGTGTTTACAGCCATATTGTCGAGAGACTTCATCAGCATCCATTACCTCCTTAAACGGATTCCTGTCGCCTATTATTGACGAAAACTATTGCTACTAAGCGCGAAAAAGAACAGGCCTGCGCCAATAACTGCAAGTGTAATTGGACAGGGCAGCGGCAGTCCCAAAGGATTTTGAATATTAGCAAACATGAGCACGGCATCTAAAACTAACAGCAGGCTTCCAACAAGCAAAAGAAATCTGGACAGTGACAGCACAGTTGTACCTCCTTCCACCCAATCTATGGATATGCTACCCCTCTCCATTCTGCAAAGTCAAGCGGCTAAATGCATGG
>CAYXKD010000076.1:0-8205 GCA_964464625.1 uncultured Syntrophomonadaceae bacterium | reverse complement strand
GTGGGCCTTTTCGGTGAGACGCTTCGCTCGCAGGGAGCGGCAGTCTTCCGGGAAACCGCCTGGCGCAAAATGAGCATGAATGTGAAACTGGTGCGTTACTCCATCTGGGGACGGGCTCTTGTCACCCTGGTGGGCTTATCCCTGCTCTTGTTTCTTTACCCGGGCGGGCTAAAGGAGCGCCTGCGGGAAAAATACCCCACCCGGGTCAGCGCTCTTTCCGCCGCCCTCGCCGGCGCCACCGCTGCACTGCTGACGAATGACTCAGGAGTGGTGGCGGCGGCAACGATCCTGCTTTATGCTGTGCCTCCTGCACTGCTCACGGTGATGCAGAAAAGTTATATTCAGGGGCAAGATACAAAGAGGGAGCAGGATTAAGGAGGGATCCATGGAATACCTTAGATTGGGAATTCCCTAGAGGAGGTTTGCTACTTGGCATCGGATAATTTTATTACCACGCTGCCCAACGGGATCAGACTAACTTTTATCCCCACGGCAAAATTTAAAACCATCAATATGGCCCTCTTTATCCATCAGGAGCTGGCTGCGGAGAAAGCTGCCCTGACTGCGCTGCTGCCCTCCGTTCTGGAGCGGGGCAGCCGTCTTTATCCCGACAACCTGAGCCTGCGCCGGGCGCTGGAAGAACTTTACGGCGCTGTGCTCTCCACGGATGTGCACAAGAAAGGGGAGCGCCACCTCATATCCTGCACGCTGGAGATGATGCACGGCAAGTATGTTGGCGAGGGAGAGCAGATGCTGCGCCGGGGTCTCTCCATCCTGGGCGGGATCATGGGCGATCCCCTGGTGGAGAACGGAGGTTTCAAGGAGGCATACGTAACCCAGGAAAAAGAACAGCTTGCCGATATGATCCGGGGGCTCATCAATGACAAGGCCCTTTATGCCGTTGAGAAATGCCTGCAGAACATGTGTGCAAATGAAAGGTTCGGCGTTTTTAAATATGGGCGCCTGGAGGACCTTGCCCCCATCGACCCCGCCATCCTATGGCGATACTACCGCGGCATCCTCTCTACAAACCCGGTGGATCTTTACATTGTGGGCGATCTTGAGGTGCAGGAAGTGGAGGAGGCGGCCGGAGAAGCGGTGCGATTTCATCGCGGGCCCCACCGGGAGGGGCTACCGGAAACGGAAGTCTATTTTGAACCGCAGGAAGTAAGATTCATTGAAGAGAGGATGACGGTGGGCCAGGCCAAACTGGTCCTGGGCTACCGGACAAATATCGCCTACAGCGATCCGCTCTATTTTGCGCTGGTGATGTACAGCGGCATCCTGGGGGGCTTCCCCCATTCCAAGCTTTTTCTCAATGTCCGCGAGAAAGCAAGCCTTGCCTATTATGCCCATTCCCGGCTGGAGAGGCACAAGGGGATCATGCTCATCGCCGCGGGGATTGAAGGGAGCAATTATGAAAAAGCACGGCAGATCATAGAGCACCAGGTTGAAGAGATGGCCAGCGGGAAGATAAGCGACATTGAGCTGGAGAACACCCGCCTGGGGCTGATCAATCAGCTGCGCGCCGGGGAAGACAGCCCTTACCAGTTTATCAACTGGCATCTGGATGGAGAAGTTGGCGGAAAACAATACACTACAGCGGAGATGATCAGGGGCATCCAGGAGATTGGCCCGGAGGAGATCAGGGCTGTGGCGGCGAAGGTCCGCCTTGACACTGCCTACCTGCTGCAGGGTGAAGAGGAGGTTATGCCCCATGGACGTTAAAAACAGCAAAAAAGTGCGCGAATTCGCCGGGCTGCAGGAAACCCTGATCTGCTGTACGATCTACCCGGGATTGGAGATTTACATCCTTCCGAAAGAAGGCTACCAGAAAAAATATGCCGCTTTTGCGACCCACTTCGGCTCTATTGACAACCGCTTCCGCGTGGAGGGTGCCGCTGAACCGGTGACGATACCGGAAGGGGTGGCCCATTTCCTGGAGCACAAGCTCTTTGAGGATGAGCGGGGAAATGTATTTGATCGTTTTGCCGCCCACGGCGCCTCCTCGAACGCCTATACCACCTTTACGCATACGAGCTACCTTTTTTCAACAACAGATCATTTTGAAGAATGCCTGGAGCTGCTGCTGGATTTCGTGCAGGAACCCTATTTTACCGATGAATCGGTGAGCAAGGAGCAGGGGATTATCGGGCAGGAGATCCGCATGTACGAAGACAATCCCGACTGGCGGGTTTTCTTCGATCTGCTGCAATCGCTCTACCAGAGCCACCCTGTGCGCGAGGATATTGTCGGCACGGTGGAGAGCATTGCCCGTATCACGCCGGATCTGCTTTACCAGTGCTACCGTCGTTTTTATCATCCCGGCAATATGGCTCTTTTTGTGGCGGGAGATGTTGATCCGGACAGCGTCTGCAGGCAGGTGGAGGAGAACATTGCCCGTCACAACTACAGGGAGATAGGAGAAATCATCCGGCTCTATCCTGAGGAACCGGCAACGGTGCAGCGGCAGCGCACCACCCGCGAGATGGTGGTCTCGGAGCCGCTGTTCAATCTGGGCTTTAAAGATCCTGTGGCAGTGCGCCTTGAAGGCGACGCGCTGCTGCGCCGGGAAAGCGCCATGGGGATCATGCTGGATATACTTTTCGGGTCCAGCGAACCGCTGTTCAACGAGCTTTACGAGGATATGCTCATTGATTTTCATTTCGATGCCGGTTATGTGGCAGAGCGAGGTTATGCCTACATCATCATCGGAGGCGAAACAAGGAATCCCGACCGCCTTTACGAAAGGATCATGAGCGCCATTGAAAAGGCAAAAGGCGAAGGGTTCAGCGCGGAGCAGTTTGAGCGTCACCGCCGCGACCGCCTGGGCGGCTTTATGCGCCGCTTCAATTCTCTGGAGTATATCGCCAACAATTACCTGGCCTACCGCTTCCGGGGAAGCGATCTCTTCAACTACCCGGCCATACTGCAGCAGATCACCCTGGAAGAGGTTCAATCTCTCCTGGAGGAGGTCATGGTTCCCGAGAGGCACGCCCTCTCTGTTGTTCTCCCCAAAAAATAAGCCAAAAAGGCAGAGTGAATCGGAGCGAGGAAGGACTTAACCCGCCAGGATATCGAAGCCGGCCCTCAGGGGAGGGTTTCGGCTTCGATCCGTAAGGGGCGCTTGGAAAGAACCATCCCCCTGTCACCTGCAAACACTCCCCCTGTATCTGCTATTTAAAATCACAATTTAAAAACACTTGCCCACCGGGCAATAATCCTCTACAATAGAGAAAGATAATGCGCACATAATTGTGCACAGCAATAGGGGAGGAAAAGATGCATCCATTTATTGAATATCTCAATCCCTACCTGGGAGAACTGCTGCAGAATATAGCCATGGATAAAATCTTTGTGCGGGGAGAGGGTTGCTACCTGTACGATAGATCCGCAAACCGCTACCTCGACTGCATCGCCGCTTACGGAGCGCTGCCCTTTGGACACAACCCCCCGTCCATCTGGGAAGCTCTCTCCGATGTTCACAAATCCAGGGAGCCGAACTTTGTGCAGCCCTCACTGCTCGATGCTGCGGGGTCGCTGGCGCAGCGCCTGGTGGAGCTGGCTCCAACAGGCTTGCAGTACGTTACTTTCGCCAACAGCGGTGCTGAAGCGGTGGAGGCTGCGCTTAAGCTCTGCCGCTCCGCCACGGGCCGCAGCGGGATCCTGGCTGCAGAGAACAGTTTTCATGGCAAGACTTTGGGCGCCCTTTCCGCCACTGGAAACCCCGGTTATCAGACGCCTTTCGAAGCACCGGTGGAAGGGTTTGACTTCATTACATACGGTGATCTTGCTGCCTTGGAAGAGAGGCTTGCCTCAGCGCCGCAAAGCTATGCCGCCTTTATCGTGGAGCCCATCCAGGGCGAAGGGGGGATCGTCGTGCCGCCGCCGGGCTACCTCGCCGGGGCTAAGGAGATCTGTGCCCGCTACGGGGTTCTCCTGGTGGCCGATGAGATCCAGACGGGCCTGGGGCGGACGGGGCTCCTTTTTGCCTGCGAGGAGGAAGGCGTCACCCCGGATCTGCTGCTGCTGGCCAAAGCCCTGGGCGGCGGACTTGTGCCCATTGGAGCCTGTCTCAGCACTGCCGGGGCATACAATGAAAGTTATGCGCTCAAACACTCTTCAACCTTTGCCGGCAATTCCCTGGCCTGCCGGGTGGCGCTCCGGGTGCTGGAGCAGCTTACCGCAAAGGAAGGGCTGCTGCTGCGCGAAGTGCAAGAGAAGGGGGCAATATTGAAAGAAGGGTTATTGGCCCTGCAGGCTAAGTATCCGCGGATTATCCATGCCGTGCGCGGCAGGGGGCTCATGCTGGGTCTGGAGCTGGCTCTGGAGCGGGACTATTTTGCAGGCAGCCTGCTCGGCGTTGCCGCCGAACAGGAGCTCCTCGCCCCGGCGGTGTCCGCTTACCTGCTGAACCGGGAGAAAATCCGCGTGGCCCCCACATTAAACGGCGGCAGCGTTATCCGGATCGAGCCGCCGCTCAACATCAGCGAGGCGCAATGCCGCCGCGCCCTGGAGGGCATCGGCGCCATGCTGGCGGTTTTAAATGAGGCAAATACGGCAAAATTCTTTTCATTTCTGGTTACTGAAAAAATTCACTGCGGTGAAGAGGGAAAAAAAACAGCCCCGGATCCGGTGTCACCCTCCGGTGTGCTGCCGATACAGGCAGAACCTGCTGTTTTTGAGAGGGCTGCCACTTCGAAGGCAGCTGCGGGCGCCGCTGATGCCGCTCCGGAGGCGGGGCGCTTTGCCTTCCTGCTCCATCCCCTTGACCTGCAGAGCTATCATCAGTTTGATCAGAGCCTGCTTCAGTACAGCGAAGATGAGCTGGCCTGCCTGGTGAAAAAGTGGAGCGGCATGGTGCAGTCCTTTGTGGTCTCGCGGGTGGAGATAGAATCAAAAGAGGGCTGCCGCGCCTGCGGTGAATTTATTGCCCTGCCTCGCACCACCGGGGAGCTGGCGCAGATGCCCCGGGCGGCGGCGCTGCAGGAGCTGCGGGAAGCCCTGAACATGGCCCGGGCGGGCGGCGCCGGCATTGTCGGCCTGGGCGCCTACACCGCCGTTGTCTCCATGGGGGGGCTCTACCTCAAGGATGAAGGGATCCCTTTGACAACGGGCAACAGCTATACTGTTGTCTCGGCGGCAGAGGCGGTTAACGCCGCCTGCGGGGAGCTGGGGGTGCTGCCGCAGCACAGCACTGCGGCGATCATCGGGGCGGCAGGATCCATCGGCAAGGGAGTGGCCCTGCTGCTCTCAGAGACAGTGGGCGCCCTGACCCTGGTGGGGAACCCGCAGAGCAGTAAAAAGAGTGCCGGCATGCAGCGAATATTTGGCGCCGCTGCTGAGATCTACCGCTACCTTGCGAGGCTGCTCTGCCAGGGCCGCCTTTTCCCGGCAGGCAGCATGGGCGATGGTCTCTCCCGCTGCCAGACGCTGCCCCCGCCGGAGGCGCCCCTTGAAGAATTCATCGCCTTTGCCCGCACCGCCGCCCGCCGGGGCGGACCCATCAGGATCACAACTTCTGTAAACAAGGCGCTCTCCGGGGCCGGAATCGTCATCAGCGCCACCAGCAGCCGTGAAAAGCTTATCCATCCGGGGGACCTGCAGCCCGGCGCCGTGGTCTGCGATATCTCGCGGCCGCCCAATGTCAGCCCGGCAGTGGAGCAGGAGCGCCCCGACGTGCTCGTTATCGACGGCGGCGTTGTCAAGCTGCCCGGTAGCCCCGACCTGGGCTGGGATTTCGGTTTTCCTCCCGGGCTGGCCTACGCCTGCATGGCCGAAACAGTGATGCTGGCGCTGGAACGCCGCTATGAACACTTCAGCCTCGGCTCCTCGGGGGTCAACCTGGATTCCATTGTCCAGACCCGCCAGTGGGCCGCCCGCCACGGCTTCACATTGGCCGATCTGCGCAGCTTTGACCGCCCCCTGGGCGAAGACCGCTGGCATGAACTGCTTGCCGCCCGCCGCTATCAAAGTAACAGCGGGATCGTCTAGCCGGCTAAATGTGAGTCAAGGGGACGTTTACTTTGACTCACTTGAATCATGCCGGGTCCGCCCGGCGCTTCAGCGGGGCGGACCCGGGGTTGGCGTTTCAATGCCAAAAGGCAGCAAATATTGCCTCAATCAGATGGGAATGGGTGCGATCACCTGGGAGGAGACAAACATCCATGTCACCAGCAGCGCCGACACCAGCGATCCCAGGTAGATTTTGCCTGTAAGCTGGTAGAACCAGGTCATCACCGGAATGATGAGCAGCAGCTTCAGTATGATATGCACCATGTTCAGCATAAATGTGGTCAGCACCCCGCCGGGACCGACAAAGGGAATTACGCCTACTGTTAAAATGGGCAGATACTGGAGAAGAACAAGAAATACAAGGGGGGCGATGATCATCACGATATTGCCTCCGGACCAGGAAAGAAAGGTCCGCCACCAGCTTTGCCGCACCGGCCTGGCCAGGCGCGCATGCAGAAATGTGCCCAGCAACAGAAAGCCCGCCAGTAAAAAGGGGAAGTAAATCAGGTATAGCAGCGCCCGGTAAGGGGTGAGATCGCTGGCAAAGGGGAAGATAAAGCGGAAATCGACGATAAAAATGCTCTCAAGGAGATGTTCGACGCCGTAGGCAAAGCCGAAAAGGATCAGTCCCAGTAGCAGTGTTTTCGCCACATTGGCTCCCTCCAGGCCAAACCTGTCGGCCCGATCAGAGAGCCCCAGCTGCTGCAGGGTTAAACCTGATGGCGCCGCCACTTTTTTGTACCACTGCCTGAAAAACAGAAAACCGATGATATTCAACCACAGAAACCACCATACGATTCCATTGACCATCATCAGGGGGAAAGCCCCGTCAATGGGAAAAAGGTAAAGATGAATAGCAAAGAGGGTGAGAATGAGCGGCAGGTAGAGAAGGGAGAGCACCCCGTTGAGCAGCCCCGCCTTGAAGTTGTCCTTCTCCCGCGCCTCCAGGCGGCCCGCAGCCGGACCCTGCAGGGAAGAGAAAAAGCGCGTCTGCAGGAGCAGCAGCCCCAGGGGCAGGAGCGATGCCAGGCAGGCTAGCATCGCCGCCAGGGTGGACCACTCTTTAAGGGGCCAGATCTGTTTTTCCGCTTCAATCCAGCTACTTTCCGGCGGGTTCAGGGCGCTTTTAAGCCAGAGCAGGGATTCAGCAATGGAGCCCCGGTGGTGTGATTCCTGCACATGTGTAATTGCGGGCATGTAGACCCGCCGGGCCGAACCGTCGGCAAAATCACCGTACGTTACACTGAATTGCGGGTCGCCGTCGGCGATAACCTGCCTGGTCCGGGAGCTGTCCATCCACTCACCGCTAAAATCGCGGGTTTCAGTCATGCGGTAGCGGTATTCATCGTATTTGCCGAAAATCATGAGCATATTGCGGGGATGGTTTGTTGTCGCCTCGGGGGTGTAGGCAAAACCGGAGATAACCACGGCATTGACTCCCGGATCGTCCAGGGCGGCAGTGTAAACCATCTCTGCACCGAGACTGTGACCCATAACCCCGATAGAATTTTCATCAACAAAAGGAAGAGAGCGCAGATAATCGATAGAGGATACCGTTCCATAAGTATGGTCAAAGTCAGCCTCATGCTGATCTCCAGGAATACCGGAGTTGCCCCGTCCAATGGCATCAATACCTAGAACGGCGAAGCCCCGCCGCGCCAGTTCAATACAGTAAGCGTCGGCAGTTTCGCGGTTATTCTGATAACCATGCACGTAAACAACACCCGGTACGGGGTTTTCCGCCCCGGCCTCCAGGGGCCGGAGAAGTTTTGCCCTGATGAGAATCCCGTTATAGTTATCATAGGTCACGTTTTTAACCTCAACATTGCCGAAATCCCGCTGTACCAGGGAGGATAAAACCGTAGCCGCCACCAGCACAAGCAGGCAGAGCAACAGGACCGCCGCCGTCTTCATCCGGGCGGGCTGTTCAAACATCACCTTGGCCGGCACAATGCACCACCTCCAGAAAGATTGATGTGAAACATTTCAACCAATTCACACTCCTTTCCTGCCAGGGTAAAGATTTTGCATCTTTTTCCGAGCGCCCTTCAAAGGTCAAAGGATCCGGTTGGCAAAAGCTGTCTTTATCGTGCCTTGCATAACGAGGCATTATGTTATATAATGCACTTATGGAGCTTACCAACCCGTTGATCCAGATCAAAAAAGGCGCCCTGGATTTCTGCGTGCTGG
>CAYXKD010000075.1:0-8704 GCA_964464625.1 uncultured Syntrophomonadaceae bacterium | reverse complement strand
CACCAGGCTACCATTGACTCAATCCCTGAATCACATATATTGTTGACTGCATAAACATTTTGTTGATTGCCTGCGTACATTACTATATAATTTAGAAAAATGATAGGAGGCAAAGTCATGCAAGACAGATATGTTGCCGAACCCTATAAAATTAAAGTAGTAGAACCTATCGCGATGACTACTTTTCAACAGAGAAAAGATGCAATTAGCAAGGCAGGCTATAATACTTTTTTACTGAACTCAAAAGATGTATATATTGATTTGCTCACCGACAGTGGCACCAATGCCATGAGCGACAATCAATGGGCTGGATTGATGCGCGGTGATGAAGCTTATGCCGGTTCTGCCAATTTTCATCACCTGGAGAGTGCTGTAAAAGAAGTGTACGGTTACAAATATGTTGTGCCCACTCATCAAGGCAGAGGCGCAGAAAACATACTATCCCAGCTTACCATACAACAGGGGGACTATATCCCCGGGAATATGTATTTTACCACTACCCGCCACCACCAGGAGGCAAACGGCGGCACATTTGTTGATGTAATTATTGATGAGGCTCATGATTCCCAGTCCACATACCCCTTTAAAGGAAATGTGGACATAAAAAAATTTGAGGAGCTGGTTTCCAGGGTTGGCCCTGAAAAGATTCCCTATATCTGTGTTGCGGTTACGGTAAATATGGCAGGCGGACAGCCTGTGTCCATGCAAAATTTGAAAGAGATACAAAAAGTCGCCCAGACCCACGGTATCAAGGTGATGTTTGATGCCACACGATGCGTGGAAAATGCCTACTTTATTAAAAAGAGAGAAGAAGGTTATCAAGATAAAACTATCGCTGAAATTCTTTTGGAAATGATGAGCTGCGGTGACGGTTGCACCATGTCGGGTAAAAAAGATTGCCTTGTTAATATTGGGGGGTTCCTGGCTATAAACGACAGGGATTTATATACCCGGGCTACGCAATTAGTCGTTGTTTTCGAAGGCATGCCCTCTTATGGCGGCATGTCCGGCAGGGATATGGAAGCAATGGCACGCGGTATCTATGAGGCACTGGATTATAATTACATTCACCACCGCATTTCGCAGGTGCGCTACCTGGGAGATAAGCTTATCAGGGCCAGTATCCCCATAGTTCAACCAGCTGGCGGTCATGCAATTTTCATCGATGCAAAAGAGTTTTTGCCCCATATCCCCCAGGATCAATTCCCTGCGCAAACCCTTGCAGCCCAATTGTACCTGCTGGCAGGAGTAAGAGCCATGGAGAGAGGCATAGTTTCTGCAGGCAGGGATAGCGAAGGCAATAATTATTACCCCAAGCTGGAGCTCGTCAGGCTCACTATACCGCGCAGAGTCTACACATATTCCCACCTGGATGTTGTTGCCAATGCAATTATCGATCTCTACAAGGAAAGAGATTCCATAAAGGGAATGGAGATGGTTTACGAGCCGCCGGTGCTTAGATTCTTTACCGCAAGATTTAAGCCCCTTCAGTAAGCTGGAATGGGGCCTTCCCTTCATGACATTCGCAGCCAAAAGGAAGGCCTCATTTCTTTGAATCGCCTGAGTCTCTGATATAACGCAGGTGTTTGTACACTGTATATCTTGAAATCCCCAGCTTTTCAGCAATTTTTGGCACACTCCCCTGAACGGTAAAAACATACCTGCTGTTCAGCATTTTTAGCAGTTTTTGTTTATCATCTTTCTTCATGAATGTAACGGGCACGCCAATTTTTTCAACACAATCGGCAAAGATCTCATCAATATTTATTTCCTGGCTTGCCTCCAGAATTTTTTTGTATTCAGGACCCGTTTTTAGCAACTCTGCAATTGTATTACCCGCCATGGACAACATAGTATAATCGAAATTGATGCCAAAAGCAAAATGGTAGCCCTCACCCTTAAAATGAATGGTGGTGCTCTTTACCAGTTTGCCATCCTGTGTGACCGCTCTAAAGTTTGCAAGGTCCTTGCCCGAGTATATTTTCTTAATGAATTGCTTGTCACCCACCAGGCTTTTCTCGTCACCTATCTTTCTTCCGGTAACCGAACCATTCTTTATATAGCGTACTTCCATACTCTCGCCATCTATTTCATGGACCACCGTTTCACAGGACTTGCCGAAGGTATCAGCAATGCCGCCTGCCAACCTGATTAAAAAATCCAGGGCTTCTTTTTTTTGCATCTTCTCACTTCCTGCCAATTGGTAGTATCTGCCCAAACGTTGTTGAAAGCAAAGCTAGTAGAGGACCCAGAAAAATGGCCTGTTACAAGATTAGCACAGGGATGAAAATATTGCACCACAGAAGCGTCCTAAATGCAATCCTTCTAATTCCATTGTCTAATTCCAAGGTCCGGAGCTTACTGATTGGAAAGTGGTCAGGGCAATAGTATTTTGCCCAGGTTTTCAGCGTAGGGTGGATAGACAATGCCTTTTTCAGTTACAATGGCGGTAATATTTTCATGAGGCGTCACATCAAAAGAAGGGTTATATAGGTGTACATTATCGGGGACTGTGGGCACACCAAAGCGATGGGATATTTCCCGGGGATCGCGTTCTTCAATGGGGATATGGCCGCCGCTTTTACTTTTCAGGTCTATGGTGGGCGTCGGGGCGGCTACATAAAAAGGAATCTGATAATAAGCTGACAGTATGGAAAGACCCAGTGTTCCTACCTTGTTCGCTACATCCCCATTGGCCGCCACCCGGTCACAACCGACAATGACAGTGTCGATTTTCCCCTTGGACATTACAACTGCAGCCATGCTGTCGGTGATCACTGTAACGTCAATGCCGGCCTGCTGCAGCTCATAAGCGGTAAGTGTCGAACCCTGAAGCCTGGGCCTTGTTTCACCTGCGTAAACCTTGAAATGCCAGCCCCTTTCTTTGGCCAGATACATGGGAGCTGTTGCAGTACCGTAGCAGGAGGTTGCCAGGGCTCCGGCATTGCAGTGCGTAAGCAGGCCCATCCCGTTTTTTAGCAGTGTAAGAAAATTTTCTCCTATCTTCCGGTTAATTTCACCGTCTTCCTCATGAATGGCTATCGCTTCCGCTAAAAGTATTCCCTTAATCTCCGCTACAGGCAGGCCTTTATGGGTAGCAGCCCTTTTTTTCATCCTCTCCAGGGCCCAGGAAAGGTTAACCGCTGTGGGCCGGGAGCCGGACAGGTGTCTGGACTTTTCTTCCAATGCTTGATAAAAACTTTCAAAGCTGCTGTGGTCCGGAAGATCCTTTATCCCCAAATAGAGACCATAAGCGGCGGCAATTCCTATGGCCGGCGCACCCCTGACTTTCATATCTTTAATGGCTTCCCAGACACCTTCCGCACTACTAAACTCTTCAAAAACCTCCCGGTTGGGCAGGAGTGTCTGATCCAACAGAATAAGCCTCTCCCTCTCCCACCGGATATGACCAGAGTTTTTCATCGTTTTGCTCCCGTTATCAATAGTAACAACTGCACCGGCCGGGCATTTGAAGCTATCCCGCCATTTCCGGAATCATATCGTACATGACAGACAAATTCCACTTTGATTACTCCGGCAGATGGGAATTTGGGGCGCTGGAAGTTGTTCCAGGACCCAGTATCATGTGGTGCTGGATCAGGAAAGCTATTCCCAGAGCAAGAAGGATATCCCCGATGCTTATAATTCTGTTGAAGCCGTAAGAGAGGCGAATTTGATCGGCGAGGAAAGGAAAAACCGTTTTATCTGTTAGGGCTCTATGCAAAGGGCTTCCGGCACCCCCTGAAAGTTGCTCCTGCAGATGCGGCGCAAGCCCCGTAAGATTTACAGGCATAAATCCCCTGTTGGCGGCGATTACGACGAAGTTAAGCAGAAGACCCAGGCCTATAAGCATCATACCCCGATGGTTGCGGTTCAGGTAAATAAACCATAACAGAGGCGCGTAAGAAAGAATGTGCAGATAGGGGGCAGCATTAAAAGCATAATCCCACCCGTAGTTGTGCCCGATTTTAATTGCCAGCTGGATTGCCAGGGCTGTTACAGCCAGGGGCCACCCGGGCAAAGTCAGCTCTGTCAAGGTCTGGATCTTTCCACCTCGTAACCAACCTGCTATTACTCCCAACAAAGCTCCTTCAATGTGCAAAATTAAATCCTCGCTGTTATGTATTTAAGAAGCTGCCCGGGATAACACTTGCTGCCATTACTGTTTTGATTCTGCAAAAATCGGCAGGCTATTCATTATATCGCCGGCGCTCTCCCTTTTATCTTCCAGGTTAAATCGTGAAATAAGCTGAATAAAAATTTCCACCATATGGGGGTCAAATTGGGTCCCCGCACCTTCTTCTATTATCTGCACTGCTGTAATATAACCCAGGGCTTCACGGTATGACCGATCGCTGGTCATGGCGTCAAAAGCATCGGCGACTGCAAGGATGCGCGCACCTTCAGGGATAAATTCTCCCTTAAGACCGTCAGGATAGCCAGTCCCATCCCACCGTTCATGATGGTGTTTGATCATCTCTGCGCCCCCGGGTAAAAATTTAATGTCCTTAATGATATTGGATCCGACAAGGCTGTGTTCTTTCATTTGGGCAAATTCGGCGCTGGTGAGTGTACCTTCCTTTTTTAAAATAGATTCAGGAATAGCCACCTTCCCCAGATCATGGATCAGAGCCACATACTGCAATATCTCTATTTCACTTTCAGGCCATCCCAGTTCGCGGGCCAGGGCTGTGGAATAAGCAGCCACCCGGGTTGAGTGGCCCCTGGTATAAGAGTCTTTGGCATCAATTGCGGCAGAGAGACTCTGAATCGTATCAAGGAAGGTTTGACGCATATTCATATATGAGATAAAAGACTGGCGGGCTATCAGCATTGGAATGAAAAATAATATAAGGCCCCAGGTTCCAATATATTGATAGATCAAAGCGATAATCAAGCCCAGAGGCGCCATGCTGATATAACTGGGCACCAACCCCTTTATATTAGCCTTCCAGACCGAATACAACCGCTCATGTCGGGTAAAGGCAATGATAAGGGTGACAAAAGAACTGTTCAGCAAAAAACAGAATAGTAAGGGGACCGCTGCAGCCATCAAATATTGAAGTGACAAATTCTGAGTTCCGGGGTAGACCAGTTGAAATGCCAACGCGGCAATGCCCATAGAGAGGGTGATCTGAGCCGCGTTGAAAAGGTACTGGACCGGGCTTCTGCCTTTGCGCAGGGAGAACAAGTCACCCAGCACACTGATGATCACAACGATCAGGGGTTGAAATATAAGGATAGCTGCAAATATAATAGCAAAACTGACAGAAACAACTACTCCGCTGGGCAGACTTACAGGAAAGGAAGCGGATAAAAAAGTTAAAAAGAGAAAAAGAAGGATGATAAGCCAGTCTTGATCAGCCCATTTGGTGATAAAAACCATGTAAGTCAGCAAGCCCAGCGAGGCCAGGCTCAGAATTAGCAAGTAGATCTTAGCATTTAGTGAGAGTTCAGTTTTCATGGATAGGCTCCTTTTACAAGTAGAAAGATATGAAGCCGGGAGCAGCGGCTTATCTTAACCCCACGTAAATAAAGCGCCGCCGGCAAGAAGCAAACAGGCCAGCGCCAGGAGAACCCTCAGGAAAGAACCTTTCTTCATGGTTTTTCCTCCTTTAACAGGTTCTCAGCGGTTTCCGCTAGACCGCCGGTGCGCTCCGCTCGTTTTTCCGCTCATTTAAAGAAAAAGAATAAACATGCTCCCGGCATCATAATTAAGTACGGTTCATTGCAATGAGTCTCCGGTTAATCGCATCCAGAGTTGCCCGGGCGGTAGCCTCCATTACATCACTCTTGTTCAGAGCGGCACCCGGTAGAATTTCCTCACCCCTTTCAAGGCAGAGTGAAATGATTGCAATAATTATTTCCTCTCCGGCAATGCCGCTTTTCTGAACATCTGTGGCTATAAATATACCTTTAATCCCCAGATATTGTTCGACGGCATTCAGGGTGGCTTCAGCCACCAGGCGCAGGCGATACTGCTTGGTATTGGGTCCCAGAACTGAGGCGGCAAACATCTTTTCACCCATACTAACGGTGACGGTAATTGCAATTTCCCCACAGCTTGTTGAACAATTGATTTTATGCAATTTTAGCCTGGAACTGCTAGAAAATAACAACTTGTCTGCTTCTCCCAACTGAACCACGCTGACTTGCTTGTGTTCAATGGTAGTCCCAAGCCTGAGCAAAGTTGCGGACTCAATATCCCTTACTATTTGTTTAGGCGTGCGAGAGTGATCGGCCAGTACATGTATCTCCACAATAGTGTTATCCTCACATACAACCTGCGAAGAAAGAACACCTTTAACCTGTGAAATAACAGCCTCAATTTCCTTAGCGTGGGAGTTTATCTTGCCTGAAATAATTCGCCCTCCCTCCAGAGAAAGTGTTTTTGCTAGAGACATCCAGATAGAAGCTTAAAAATATCCTTTTATATCTTGTTATTCTACTTAACACCTCTTTTTTCCTTTTCGACATCTTACTTTAATCAATAAATATTCTGAATTCTATCCGGCAACTGGGTTTGCTCATTCCCTCATCAAGATTCGCTCTATTCTTTCTGCTTTTCCTGAAGGATGGATCGCGCAGCAAACCGCATTCAACTGCCCTTTCCCCCTGGCAGGCTCTATTCGAACAGGTAACTGCGTCAGAAAATGCTCAAGCGCCGGCTCCCGCTTAGCCCCAATTACCCCTTCATAGCTACCGGTCATCCCCACATCCGTGATATAGGCGGTGCCCCCGGGCAGGATGATTTCATCAGCGGTCTGAACATGGGTATGTGTCCCCAGCAGGGCGCTCACCCTTCCGTCAACATACCACCCTGCAGCATTTTTTTCAGAGGTAGCTTCCCCGTGAAAGTCTACAATTACAACAGGAGTAACAGTTTTAATTTGATTTATCTTAGCATCAATAGCCCGGAAAGGACAATCAAAGTTTTGATGCGAAAATATCCTGCCGCATACATTGATCACCCCTACCGAAATGCCGCCCCGGGCGCTGTAAATGCCTGAGCCCCTGCCCGGAACCCCGGGAGGATAATTTGCCGGCCGTACTATTCTTTTTTCATTATCTATGAAAGAAAAGATCTCTTTCTGGTTCCAGATATGATTGCCTGATGTAAGCACATCTACACCCATGGAGAAAAGCTCCTCTGCCACCCTCCCGGTAATACCGGCCCCTCCCGCCGCGTTTTCTCCATTGGCTATGGTAAAATCTATTTCGTACTTCCTGATCAGCTTCGGAAGCATCTCCTTTAAGAAAGAGCGCCCCGGGGAGCCAAATACATCTCCAATAAAAAGCAGGTTCATAAAACCGCTCCTTCCCGGCAATGGTACATCTTTCCTTCGCTGCCATCTCAAGTATAAAGGCGCCGGGCAAAGGAGGTCAAGGGGTCGGAGATGATCGCTCCGGAATTTCTCTTTGTAGCCTGGGGAAAAGTGGTATGATACTTTGGGGTGAAAATGAGTCATGTCCCCTGAGGGAAGACTTGCCTGTTGATGTGGGCGCAGTAAAAAGACCTGTCAGTAAAAAAAGGGGAATGCCGCTCTTTATGGATGGGAGCGGGTTGCCCTTTCCGGGCAACCCTGCAAATTAAGATCGCCTGTCATGCCGGCTCTGCAGTGGCGTGGATAATTTATGCCTTTACCATTCCTCCAAAACTCTACCCTCGTTATCTTTAAAGGAACCGATAATGATCATGATGAGATCAACAAGGGCACCAATTCCCAAAACACCAAGTGTAACTAACCAGAGAATCCCCGTCCCTACCTTCCCAACGTAGAAGCGGTGAACCCCCAGCACTCCTAAAAAGAAACACAGCAGTAATGCTACCAGTCTCTTCTTGGGCGACGCTTCCACAACAGCCGTGCTTTCTGCAACTTCGGTCACTTGAACACCCCTTTCTTGCAATGATAGGACATACTATCATAAGAAAGGGGAAAATACCAGCATTGCTCTATTTGAATTCATGCTGGTTTCGGTAAACTTTGATAAACGTGAGAGTAAACTGAGGCGCTAAAACTGGCACAGAGCTAAGCATCAACCGGTCACAGAGCCGCCGCCTCTTCTACAGCCCCCAGGGCAAAATGATCGTGCAGGGTTGCCACAGCAGCCGCCAGATTGGGGCGGCGGATGAGCAGCGCTATAGATATATTGGAATCGGCTGTCTGCAAGATGGAGATCCCCTTATCATTCAATGCGCGCGCTACCCGGGCCATCACCCCGGGGATGCCGCGCATTCCAAAGCCGATTACCGAAACCTTGGCGCAGTCCTCTTCCACCCGGAAAGCAAGCTCCAGTTCTTTAAGTACCGCCGCCGCCCGGGGCAAAATTTCCTCTTTTATGGTAAATATTTTCAAGGTGGGAAATATGCTGATGAGATCGATGCTGATACCCGCACCGGCAAGCTTTTCAAAGAGTTTCACTTCCAGATCCGGATCGGGATGTTCAAACTCCACAATGAGCTGGATGATGTCGGTGGTATGGGCGATCCCGGTAACCACGCGCCGCTGCGAACCGGTAAAGCCTGCAGCGGCACTTGGAGAAACGCCTGAGTCGATAAGAGTGCCGGGATCTTCTTCAGTAAGATTGCGGATAACCAGATTGAGGTTATGTTTCATCGCCACCTCCACGGCCGGCGGATGGATCACCCTGGCTCCCTCGTAAACCAGTTGACAGGCCTCATTGTAGGTCAGGCGGGGAATTA
>CAYXKD010000074.1:0-8922 GCA_964464625.1 uncultured Syntrophomonadaceae bacterium | reverse complement strand
TTCGTAAGATTGGCTGCTTTTACGGATGATCTGGCAAATGAAG
Source organism: uncultured Syntrophomonadaceae bacterium (assembly GCA_964464625.1). GTDB lineage: Bacteria > Bacillota > Dethiobacteria > DTU022 > DTU022 > JAAZIN01. Next base: position 8,879 of record CAYXKD010000074.1, on the reverse strand, counting down.
CATTGGGGTTTGTTCCATATAGTTAGTGAACCCGGTGCCTGGCACCATGTTCACTAACTTTGGGGATAATTGGTAATAACGTCGCAGGGATGCTCCTTTTTGAGTGAGTCAAAGTCACCGTCCCGGTGACTCACGTCGCAGGGATTTGAAGCCGGAGACGATATCCAGAAGCTCTTCGGTGATGGCGGCCTGGCGCTCCTGCTGAAAAATGGTTTTCAGCTGCTCCAGGCGCTCGTCAATATTTTTTTCAGCAGCCTGCATCGCTGCCAGGCGGGCGGCGTTTTCGGCGGCCAGGGAGAGGGCGTAAGCGCGGTAGAGAGAGACGAAAAAATACTGGCCTAAAAGTGAGGAGAGCAGTTGCACAGCGGGCATGGTAAAGGTGGGAATGGATCGCGAGGACCAGGCCAGCTTGTGCCGGCGCAGGGAAGCGAGATCAACGGGAAGCAGCATTTCAGCATGGGAGGCGAAGCCTGAATTGGGAAGGGGGCGGTTGTAAAAAATGTGTACTCTTTGAACACCCCGCTCCCTGCGCCAATTTTCAATTCTCTCCAGCAGGCGCCGCACGGCATCGTTGATTCCGGCCGGGGAAACGGGGATGTGAAAGTGCTCCGCCGGCTGGGCTCCGGCTGCCTCAGCCCTGGTATAAACCTGTTCGCCCATGCAGATGAGAATGCTGCTCTCCGGCCACGCCCGGCCATCTTTTTCCCAATATTCTTCAAGAGCAAAGCTGATGATCTGTTCGTTGAAACGCCCGGCCAGACCGTGATCGGAGCCGAAAAGCAGCAGCAGCTCGGGCCTGTGCGGATCGATCCGGGGCTCTGCGGGGATCTCCTCCTGCGAAGAAAAAACAACCGCCAGTCCCATCTCCACTGTTCTGTAGTAGTCGTCCAGGGATTCCACGGCGCTCTCGTACTGGCGCACATTGGTGGCTGCCAGAGCTTTCATCGTGCGCACGATTGAGCCGAGGTCTTCGCCGCTGGCGATCTGTTTTTCCAGAATTTCCAGGGTGCCTGACATGTTTCGCCTTTCCTTACAGGGTGCCGCTCACGGCATCCTGCCTTGAATTTTAGCCTCTCTCTCCGTTCAGCGGGGTTTTCTTGACTGCTTCGATAATAGCTGCCCGCTCCCCTTCAGTCAGAGGCTCACCGCGGGATATTTTTTGGCATATATCGGGAAGGCTGCGGCGCATAGTGTGGCGGATTTTAAGCTCCGCGGCGGGGATCTCATCTACCTCCACACCATCAAGGAGCCCTTCCGTTACCGCCAGCAGGACCGCAATCTGTTCGCAAACGGGCATGGGTTCAAACTGGGACTGGGTGAGCACCTTGCGCACCCGGTGACCCCGCTCGATGGCTGAACGGGTGCCCTCATCCAGGCGGGTACCGAAGCGGGCGAAGACCTCCAGCTCTTCGAACTGGGCGTAGGAGAGGCGCAGATCGCCGGTGACCTCCCGGTAAGCCGGTAGCTGGGTTTTACCACCCACCCGGGAGACGGATCTGCCCACATCTACTGCAGGCAGATGGTTTTTGCGAAAAAGCTCCGGCGACAGGTAGATCTGCCCGTCGGTAATGGAGATGAGGTTCGTGGGGATATAGGCGGATATGTTCTGGGCCTGTGTTTCGATGATGGGCAGGGCGGTGAGCGAACCGCCGCCAAGCTCATCGCGCAGGTGGGTGGAGCGTTCCAGTAAACGGGAATGGATATAGAAGATATCCCCGGGGTAGGCCTCCCGCCCGGGAGGCCGCTCCAGCAGAAGGGAGAGCTCACGATAAGAGCGGGCGTGCATCGTCAGATCGTCATAAACGATCAATACGTGGTGCCCCTTTTCCATGAAATACTCGGCCACTGTTGTTGCGGCATAGGGAGCGATATAGCGCAGCCCCGGCGGATCATCGCCCGGGGCTACCACCACACAGGTGTATTCCATGGCCCCGAATTCGCGCAGCGAGGCGATGAAGCGGGCTACAGCAGCGCCCTGCTGTCCAATGGCACAGTAGACGCAAAGCAGATCAGTGCCGGCCTGGTTGATGATCGTATCGAGAGCGATGGCTGTTTTACCGATCTGGCGGTCCCCCAAGATGAGCTCTCGCTGCCCCCTGCCGATGGGGATAAGTGCATCGACCACCTTGAGCCCCGTCTGGAGCGGCTCGGTGACGGGGGCGCGGGCCATGATCGGCGGCGCCTCCCGCTCCACGGGGCGGCGCTCGCTGTAAGAGAGAGGGCCGCCATTATCCAGGGGGCGGCCCGATGCATCGATAACGCGGCCCAGCAGCCCTTCGCCCACGGGGATATCCACTACCCGGCCGCTACGGCGCACCCTTGCACCCGAGGCGAGCCCCTCCGAGGAGCCCAGCAGGACCACACCCACCTCATTTTCATCGAGGTTGAGAGCAATACCCGGCACGCCGCCGCTCATCACCACCACTTCTTCAGCCTGCACCCCGGCAAGCCCCGCCACCCGGGCGATACCGCTGCTGATGGAGAGAACGGTTCCTGTTTCCTCCACCGCCGGCACACCTGGCTGATGCGCCAGCGCCTCCTTGATTGCCGCTTCACTAAGGCGCAGCACCTGGCTTAACGTCTCTCTCGCCTCTGGCTGCCCCTTCTTCCCTTCAGGAGCCATGGGCTGCGCTCTCCTTTTGTTGTCCCGCCCCATCCAGAGATTTCAGAATCTGCTGCTCAACGTTCTCAAGATAGTTCTCCATATGCCAGGCTACCCGGTGTCCACCGGCTTCCAGCTCCAGGCCGCAGAGCAGATCTTCCTCCTGGCGGTAATGGAAAACAGGCTCTGCCGGGATAAGCTCCATGAGGCGGGTTTTCAATTTTTCAAGTCCCCGGTTGCTCGGTGCAAAAGCGCCGCTTACGATCACCGTTCCCTCAGCGAGCAGGGCTTCCTTTAGCCTGGTGAGCTGCTCCGCCGGCATTGCCCCCAGCTTCTCCAAAAAGAGGTCCCAGGTCATCTCCTCCAGACGGGCGTCGGCCAGGTCCTGCAGGCAGTGGCGGGCGACAAGGCAAGCCTGGGCGGCGACCTGGCGGCGCAGTTCCCGGGCAAAAGAATCTTTCTCCTGCTCCAGCGCCTCTTGCCACTGCCTCCGTTTTTCATCGACCTCAAGGCGGGCGGCGGCAGTAAGGCTGCTCTGCTCCGCCGCCGCTGCCCGGCGGGCTTCATGGAGCAGCTCTTCCTGCCTCGCTTTCAATAGAGCTTTTTCCACCCGGTAGGCTGCCGCCTCCTCCTGGGCTCGCCCGGCCTTTTCGGCCGCTTCCGTCTCACGGCGGGTAATCTTTTGCTCCCGCTCATCCATGATCCTGACAACGGGGCCGTAGAGGAAATGGCGCAGCAAAAAAAGCAGCACCAGAAAATTGACAATGGAGGCGATTACCTCGATCCAGTTGATACTCATAAAGCGATCACCGTCCCCCCAGCTGCTGCAGGAAGAAACTCCAGAAGGGATTGGCGAAGATGAGGAGCATGGAGATGAGCAGGCAGTAAATGGCCGTGGATTCGATGAGGGCCAGTCCCACGAAGAGGGTGCGCGTAAGGGTATTGGCCTCATCGGGCTGCTGGGCGATGGCGCTCAAAGCCTGGGAGACGGCCCGCCCTTGCCCCAGGGCCGGGGCTATGGAGCCGATGGCCATGGTCAGCCCCGCTGTAAAGATTGATACTATCCCGATTAAAGTCAGATCTTCCATGAGCTACAGTTCTCCTTTTTTTTCGATAGTCTCGCGGTGGGCCTCGCCCGCTGAAGCAATGTAAACCAGGGCGAGGACGGCGAAGATGTATGCCTGAATGATCCCTGTCAAGAGGCCGAAGAGCTCCATGATCACGGGGAAGAAAAAGGGCAGAAGGGTCAAGAGGATCCCCACAATCATGGTGCCGCTCATAACATTGCCGAAGAGGCGGACGGCCAGAGCCAGGGTCCGGCTCAGCTCGCCGATAATATTGAAAGGGAGCATGAAGAAGGTGGGCTGCACATACTGTTTCAGATAGTTTTTCAGCCCCTGACCGGCGATGCCGAAAAAGGGCACCGCGAAAAAAACAATTATCGCCAGGCCGGTGGTGGTAGATAAGGAACCTGTTGGCGGGATGAAACCGGGCACCACCGAAAGCAGATTGGAGAAGGCAATGAAGATAAAAAGGGTGCCCAGAAAAGGCAGGTAAGGGCCAGGCTCCTGGCCGCCGCTGACTTCGCGGATCTGGCTATTCATGCCGCTCACCAGCACCTCGAGCACGTTTTGCCAGCGGGAGATCTTTCCTTCGCTCTTGAGATTGCGGGTAATGAGGCAAGAGCCGCCCACCAGCAGGACCATGACGATCCAGGTGAAAAAAATGGTGGCACTCACGGGCAGCGGGCCGATTTGAAAGATAATAATTTCATCCGGGGGATTCACTTTTTTTCAACCTCCTCCGGCGGTAGAGGGGGGCTCTCCGCCGCGGTGCTCCGGCTGCGCGGTCTTAAGTGCGAGACCATGACCAGACGCGCCAGGACAAAGCCGGCCAGGGCTGCCAGCAGGTGCGGCCATCCTGTCCCGGAAAAAGCGGTCAAGATCAGGTAAAATATCCCGAGAACAGCGGCTGCCCGAAAAATCAAGCTGAGCAAAGCCAGAAGCGCCGGCGCCCTGGCATGGGGCAGGCGCTGCACTGTCCACCACAGTCCGCCGAAGAAGAAAATTCCCATCAGGGAGCCCGCCAAGAAAGAAAGCGCTATTTCCCACCAGTGCATGGCTTCAAGTTCCCCTTTGAAATTTTGTGATTGCCCGCTGTTCGGGGGCGCCACAAAAGAAAAGTCTATTCTTCATGATTCTCTTTGTCATCATCCAGGCGGCTTTCTTTTTTGATCCAGTACCAGGCGTTCAAAACGCCGGCGGCAAGCCCGGCCAGAAGCAGGGTCAGAGTCCAGGAGAAACCGAGATGCCAGCGGCGATCCAGCCAGGTTCCCAGAAAAACCCCCAGGACGGTATAGATGGCCACGGTCCAGCCGACGAGCCCGAACATGCCCAACCCAAACCATACGCCGCGGCCGCGGGTGCGCCGCGCCCTGATCCGGCGCGCCGCCTTGCCGCCCACCTCCCGGGGCAGCTCGTCATCACTGCCGCTGTTTTTAAACTCAGGCATGCCGGTCACCTCCCAGCCGGGTAAAGCGGCGCAGGGTGTCCATCTCCAGGCGGGCAAGCACCGAGCGGGCTTTTTTCTCGCTATCTCCCAGCTGTTTCAGCTGCATCTCCACCGCATCTTGCAGCTTCTCCAGGTTTTCACCGCGCACAGCCCGGAGGGCCGATACCTGGACTGTTCTACCCTTTTTGACAAGTATACCCCGGTCCAGGGCGAGGAAGCGCTCTTCTCCGTCAGCAGTCTTGTAGGTTAAAATCGATGGGACCAGGGCGGCTACAAAATCGATATGCCTGGGCAGCAGCGTAAAGAAACCGTTCTCCGCCTCGGCAGTCACCCCGGTAACCTTTTCATGGAGCAGCACTTCCGTGGGCAGGAGGATCTTAAGGATCATCGCTCCGCTCCCGGGGGCTCGACCGAAAGCTCCTCTGCCGCTTCGCCCTCTTCAGCGGCGCCCTTCTCGCCGTCAAGGGAGCTGCCGGCTTCGGAGATGCCTCCGATCATGTACAGCTCTGATTCGGGGCGATGGCTGAATTCGTCATTCAAGATGCGCTGGCAGCCATCGATGGCCTCCTCCAGATCCACCACCTTGCCCGGCATCCCGGTAAATTGCTCGGTGGTAACAAAGGGCTGGGTCAGAAAACGCTCCAGGCGGCGGGCCCGGTGCACCACCTGACGGTCTCTCCGGGATAGCTCTTCAAGCCCCAGCATGGCGATAATATCTTTAAGCTCTTCGTACTCGGCCAGGGTTCGGCGCACCTCCTGGGCGGTGCGGTAGTGGCGTTCTCCCACGCTGGCCGGGTTGAGCATTTTTGACCAGGAGCGCAGCGGATCCACGGCGGGGTAGAGTCCCTCGGAAGCCCGTTTGCGGGAGAGAATGATGGAGGCAGAGAGGTGGGCAAAGGTATGGGTGGCTGATGGATCGGTGAAGTCGTCAGCGGGGACGTAGACCGCCTGAATAGAGGTGATCGCTCCGGTAGCTGTATTGGTGATCCGCTCCTGCAGCTCGGCCAGCTCCGTGGCCAGTGTGGGCTGGTAGCCGACGCGTGAGGGCATCTTCCCCAGAAGGCCCGAGACTTCGGAGCCGGCCTGGACAAAGCGAAAGATATTGTCGATAAGCAGGAGCACATCCTGTTTTGCCTCGTCACGGAAATGCTCGGCCATGGTCAGCGCGGCGTTGCCTACGCGGAAGCGGGCGCCCGGCGGCTCATTCATCTGGCCGAAGATCATTACCGTGTTATCGAGAACCCCCGCTGTTTGAATGTCTCGGTAAAGCTCTTCGGCCTCGCGGGAGCGCTCACCGATGCCGCAGAAGATGCTCACCCCTTCATGTTCGCCCACTGTATTGTTGATCAGTTCGGTGATCAACACCGTCTTCCCCACACCGGCGCCGCCGAAAAGACCGGCCTTGCCGCCCCGTTCCAGGGGGGTCAGCAGGTCAAGGGCTTTGATCCCCGTCTTGAAAATTTCCGAACCTGTAGCCTGCCGGGAAATGTCAACAGGACGCTGGTGGATGCTGCGCCGTTCGGCATTTTGCAGGGGCTCTTTGCCGTCGATAGTCTCCCCGAACATGTTGAACATGCGCCCCAGGGTCTCTGTTCCCACCGGCACAGTGAGCGTATCGCCGCTCTTGACGACTCTGTCGCCGCGGGAGAGGCCGCCCGTGGGTGTAAAAGCGATCCCCCGCACCACCCCCGGGCGGTGGTGCGCCACCACCTCGATGATAATGCGGCCCTCTGCGCCTGCTTTTAAGCAGCTGTATATGGGCGGCACCTGCCCTGGAAAATGGACATCGACAACACTGCCCCTTACCGCTGTGACCCTGCCGGTGTTGAGTTCAGAATCATGCATCCTTGTTTCTCACCTTTACAATATATTAAACGAACTGCTTCTCAATAGCAAAGACTTTCGTAATGATTCAAGCTTCCCCTTTCCAAAGGGGGGGCGGCGCGGACGGATCCGGGAACGGGGTCCCCCCGGCATACATCCAGGGTAAACATCTTCAGATCAAGTCACTGAATATGCCCTCATTATCTACAGACAGGCCATCGAAGACGAAGGAGCGGATCACCGCATCCTTTTCATAGATCTTGTAACGGTCAATGCCGCAGTCGACAAAGCTGTAGACAGCGATACTCTCCTGCTTCTGATCAATGATCCAGTACTCCTCGACGCCTGATAACATGTAGGTGTTCAACTTGTCGATCATATCCTTGTTCCGTGTACTCTCCGAGAGAATTTCCACCACCAGCGCGGGTGTGCCCATGTAGCGGCCTTTTTCCGTTACATTGCCCTCCAGATCGCAGGCAACCAGCAGGTCCGGCTGCATCACATCAGGCTCTTTGAAATCTTTCTTGTGAAAGTGGACATCGAAGGGAGCCAAAAAGACCCTGCATTTCTTGCCCTGAAAGTATTCGTTGAAATTCAGGTATAATCGGCCCAGAATCTCCTGGTGGCCGATAGTTGGCGAAGAGAGCAGGTGGATTTCGCCGTTTATAAATTCCATGCGCAGGGTGCTTTTTTCATAGATCTCCATGAACTCTTCGTAGGAAACCTTTTTCCCGCCGTACTGGTAGTCCAGCGCCTTCTCCCTGATGGTGAAATACTGTTCGATATCGGTTACATAGGGCGTCAGGCGGGCCACTTTACGGCCGTTTTTGGTGATGACCACATCATTTTGCTCCTCCACAAAATCGAGGTACTTGCCGAAACTCTGCTTGAGCTCGGTAGCGGTTACCACAACGCCTTCCTTGTAAACAGCCGGTTTCATCGAATCACCTCCAGGAAATATTATACAATGGTGAACGATTTTATGCAACAAGATCATTCGATATAATATATAAATATGTGCGATAGCACTGTCATGATCGAACACCGATATGTTTTCGCCGGTTGAAAGTGCGGATTTGTTTAATTATGCTGACTGGTTGACAAATAATGGATACGATTTCGGGGAGGAGGGGCGCAGCAGTACCGGGCAGCGGTGCGCTGATGATCGCCCGGCAGATTTTTTCAAGGCCAGGGACGGCGAATAATGTTAACTGCTTTTCAGGATTCCCTCCAGCCGGGGGAAGCAGAGCGTGATTTGCAGGCCGCGGGCGGTGTTTTCAGCGGTGACCAATCCGTGGTGTTTCTCCACGATGGTTCGGGCGATAGCCAGGCCCAGGCCGGCGCCGCTGTCGGGTCGGATCCGTGAGGAGCGGTAAAAGCGCCGGAACAGCCTTGGCAGCTCCGCTTCGGGGATTCCGCCGCCGTTATCCCCGATGGTCAGGGTGATGGAGCGCTCCGCAGTCTCGAAAGAGACAGTAATCCGGCCCTCCGGGGGGGTGTGTTCGCAGGAGTTTTTAAGGATATTCTGCAGCGCCTCGCTGATCCAGTAGCCGTCGCAGCGCAGCATGGCGCTGCCGTCAAGGCGAAGTTCTTTTCCGGGATAGAGCGGCTGCAGTTCCGCCCAGACCTGCCGGGCCAGGGCGGCCAGTTCGTGGTCGGCATAATTCATCTCGTAGGCGTCGGCGCGCAGCTTCTCCAGGCGCAGCAGCGAGTAGATCAGGTGTTCCATCCGCTCGATGAGCGCCAGTTGTTTGGAGACATCTCCGTTGGGGTGCTGAAGAAATTCTCTGCCGGGGGGATAGTCAACCTGACTCGCCGAAGTTTCTATCCTCATGGATTGGTCTGCCAAAGGCTTTGTGCTCCCGGCAGGGAGGACCACATCCTGACCTGCCAAAGTCCCTGTCCCCGTGGCAGGTTCCCGGCGGGCTAGTTCCATCTCGCA
>CAYXKD010000073.1:0-9336 GCA_964464625.1 uncultured Syntrophomonadaceae bacterium | reverse complement strand
GAAGCCAGGGATCAACAGCTGGGGGAGCTGCAGAGCGCCGCCGGCGAGTTGAGGGATGAAATTGCTCAAAGGGATAGAGATCTGAAAAAGGAGATAGCTTCCAGGGCTGCTGCAGAGCAAAAGAGCTCCCGCTTAGAAAAGCTGGAAGATCTGGTAAAGGGATATCAGAAAAAAGAGCTGGACTACAAGAGCAGGCTGGTGGAACTGGAAACCCGGCTTGCAGAGGAACATAAGTTGAACAGCGAAAAAATAGCCCTGCTGAACGAAGCCCAGCATAAATTGGCGGAAGCATTCAAAGCCCTTTCAGCCGATGCCCTCAAAAGCAATAACCGGGCTTTTATCGAGCTGGCAAAAGCCACGCTGGACAGTTACCAGCAGGGCGCCAGGGGTGAACTGGAAAAACGGCAGCAGGCTATCGATGAACTGGTCAAACCCCTCGGAGAATCATTGGAGAAGGTCGACCGCAGGATTGTCGAGCTGGATAAAGCGAGGCAGTCGGCCTACTCCGGTTTGGAAGAGCAGATCAAGCAACTTGTTACAACGGGCTCTCAGCTTCAGCAGGAAACAAACCGCCTCGTCACAGCCCTTCGCAAGCCCACTGTCCGGGGCCGGTGGGGGGAGATCCAGCTCAAACGCGTTGTTGAAATAGCCGGCATGATTCCCTATTGCGATTTTTATGAACAGCCCTCCGTTGATACTGAGGATGGTCGCCTGAGGCCGGATCTGGTGATCAATCTGCCGGGCGGCAAACAGATAGTGGTGGACTCAAAAACCCCGCTCCAGGCATATCTGGAATCCCTGGAGTGCGATGGCGATGACGGCCGCCAGGCCAGGCTGAAGGAGCATGCCCGGCAAACCCGCGCTCACCTGATCAAGCTGGCATCGAAAACCTACTGGACCCAGTTTGACACAACGCCGGAGTTTGTGATCATGTTTTTGCCGGGCGAGACATTTTTTAGCAGCGCCCTGGAACAGGACCCCGGGCTTATTGAGTTCGGTGCCGGCCAGCGTGTGATCATGGCTACGCCGACAACGCTCATCGCTTTACTAAAGGCAGTGGCCTATGGATGGCGGCAGGAAAAGATAGCGGAGAATGCGCAGGAAATCAGCAATTTGGGCCGGAACCTGTACGAGCGCATCCGCACTTTGGCAACTCATTTCAGTGATATGCGGAAAAACCTCGGCCGGACAGTGGATTCATACAACAGGGCCGTGGGCTCCCTGGAAAGCCGTGTCCTGACTTCGGCCAGAAGGTTCAGGGAGCTGGGTGCGGCAGGCGGTGATGATATCGAAGTTCTAGAAGTTATCGATAAAAGTCCCAGGCAGCTGCAGTCGCCCTAAGCTGCCACCGGGCTGCCACCGGGACAGGGACTTTGGCAGGTGGAGCCGCATGTATGATCCCGGCCTCGAGACCGGGATCATAAAATCCTGCTTTACAGAATTAGAGCCCCACAATGATACGCAAGATCATGATGGCGTCGCCCACATCGATAACCCCGTTATTGTTCATATCGGCGGTTTCTTCCTGGGCCGGGGTAAAGTGGATGAGCCCCACGATCCGGCGAAGTACCATGATGGCGTCACTCACATCGATAACTCCATCGCAATTGATATCTCCGTAAAGCAAGCTGCCTGTTGGGATGAAGCAGGCTGTGAGCTCGCGGCTGGCGGAAGCGGTGAAAGTGTATACGTTATCTGTGCTCACAGTTGTCTCCCCTTCCCTCCAGCTCACGAAGGAGTAGTCTTTGCCGGGGTAGGCCTTAAGGGTGACCTGGCTGCCTTTACTGTAAGCGCCCCCGCCTGTGACGGAGCCGCCGCCGGCAGGCTCTGCGGTAACGTTGATCTCCACCGGATAATTGGTGAAGGCTTTGATGCAGATATTTGAGCCTCTAAGATCCAGCTTGTCGTATGTTACTGGATCAAGCCAATTCGTTCCATTGGAGCTGAAAAAACTTTCACCGGCATTGGCCGTAGCTCCGCTGGAGTAATTTTCAATGGGTGCTTCTAAGGCCAGGTAGGCCTTGCCGCCGGGTAAGCTGAATTTTATGGCGATCGAAAACAGCTCCTCCGCATTCAGTTCAACGGGCTTGCTCAGGTTTACAGTGTGGTATCCTGCACACAATGCTGATCCGGCGTGAACCAACTGCCTGACACCGCCCCTGGGCGCTTCTGTCCTGGCACCGGTATAGATTTCAATTTCATAACCGGTGTTGTTGTCGCAAGTGTAAAAACTCACTGCTGTTAAATGCTCGTCCGAGCATGCACGGAATATATTGGCGCCCCAGATGCTGTCATTATTGAAAGTAATTGAATAGCAACATCCCAGGGGGTCGTACTGGTAAATATTATCATAGCATTCGGGCGCCTCTGCATTGTGGAAAAGAGTGTTGTGCTTCCGGCCAAACACTTCATCATAATAGGAAACATAAAAGTAGCCTTCCTCGCCCCAATGTGTTCCCCAGCTGTTTCTGGCAATGAAGGCGCCGTTGCCTGGGGGGGAAATTAAAAAATTAGCATTGTTGAAATTGTCGTCCCACCCGATTATGACCACGTCATGGTTGGAAATAGTACTTGCACTTGCACTGTAATAATAGGAAGAGGTGTCCGCTCTCCAGGCTGTACTGCCAATGGGCCCGTCAAAGTACATTGACGTGTAGACAGCGCCGCCTTCCATGATCGCCTTTTTGAGCCATTCGGGGTTCTGTGCGGCCTCCCTGCCGGGCATCCAGGTCACATTCTGGATTTTTTTCTGCAGCGCCAGGGGTGCGGAGGGGGAACTGCCTGAGCTGGGGTTGAAGGGATCATCCTCTTCGCTAACGGGACCGCTCCAGCGCGCCAGGTAGGCGGCGGCCATTGTATCATTGCCTCCGCAGTCATGCGGCATATCAAAGCCGTGTGTGTTTTTCAGATTGTTTTCTGAAAAGTCCCAGGATTCACCGGGTAAAAGATATGATTCAAGGGAAGCGAAGGTGGCAAATGCCCAGCAGCAGCCGCAAGAGCCCTGGTTTTTGACAGGTGTTACCCTGCCCACTGTTCGCAGATCATAGGTGGCCGGGTAGCTCTGTGGGTAGTGTTCTTTCCGGAGGGGCGCCTGCAGGTGGGAACGGTCAAAAGGCGGAGGGACATATCCCGGAGCGCGGTCCTCCCCGAAGGGGTGGTGCTCACCGCTGCCACTAGCGCCGGCCCTGTTTTCAAGGTAGGCACAGAAATCAGGGTTTAGCGGCGCCAGGTGTGGCAGTGTTTCTTCCTGTGCTACCGAATGGGAAACGGTTAAGACCATGGAGGCCAAAGCGAAAAGCAGGGCAGAGAGAAGGAGAGTAAATCCTGGTTTGAAATGCTTTTTTAACAATTCATTCTCCCCCTAATATTTTTGTCAGGCAATAGGTAATCGTAGAGGTAAATATTTCTTTCCTGTCGATCTTCTTTACTTAAGATGTTTTTCCTGCAGCAGTAAAAAACAGCAAACTTGGAGCGGAATGAGGGGTAAAAGGGCGAAACATGTTATCCTTTGTTTAATCCGGGGTTTTGCCTGCCTTTTGCTTCATGACGCGCTACCGCCCCGCCTGCCAAAGTCCCTGTCCCCGTGGCTGGTGGGTGGTGAGCACTACCCGATTATTGACAGATATGCTATTATAATCTTGAAGCAGTTCAGCGGGGATTTGTCAAAAGGCTGCAATGAATAAGGGCGGCTGTTGTTTCCCCGGACCAACTGGAGTATAAGTGCTGCGGCGGCAGGTGGAGGCTTAAGGATATGTCTGTAAAATATCAGGATTACTATGAAATTCTCGAAGTGGGCCGCGAGGCGACGGAGAAGGAGATCAAGGCCGCTTACCGCAAGATGGCCCGCAAATGGCATCCCGATCTTCATCCCGCCGGTGATAAGGCGGCCGCTGAAGAGAAGTTTAAGAAGATCAATGAGGCCTACGAGGTGCTTAAGGATCCGGAAAAAAGAGGCCGCTATGATCAGCTGGGCAAAAACTGGCAGGACGGCCAGGATTTTCAGGCCCCCCCTGATATGGAAGGGGTCCGCTTTTACAGTGAAGGCGATTTCACTGCCGGCTTTGGCAGCGGTTTCAGCGACTTTTTCGAGATGTTTTTCGGCGGCGGGCCAGCCCGGGCGCAGGGCTTTCGCCGCAGAACGGCCAGGGGGGAAGATCTGGAGAGCGAGATAGCTTTGACCATCGAGGAGGCATACCGGGGCACAACCAGGATGATCCGCGTCTCAGGGGGGGAACCCTGCCCCGCTTGCGGGGGTTCGGGGGCCAGTGGAGGCGGTTTCTGTCCGCAATGCGGCGGCACAGGTTCGACAGCTTCGGAGAAAACTCTGGAGGTAAAAATACCGCCAGGCGTGCGCGAAGGCAGCCGCATTCGTCTGAAAGGCCAGGGCGGTGCCGGCCTGGGCGAAGGTGAGCCCGGCGATCTGTTCCTGAAGGTGCGCCTGCTGCCCCACCGGGCATTCCGTCTTGCAGGAAAGGATATCGAATCCGATATCATTCTCTTTCCCGAGCAGGCCCTTCTTGGCGACAGGGTAACAGTGCAGACCATTGACGGGCCTGTTACAGTGACTGTGCCGCCGGGCAGCGGCGCCGGGAAAAAACTGCGCCTGCGCGGCAAAGGTTACCTGGACGGCCCAAAGGGGCGGGGCGATCATTACGTTCGTGTGAGCATAGATATCCCCCCGAATCCGGGGAAAAGGGAAAAAGAACTTTACCAGCAGCTGCATGATCTTCGCCGGGAGGGGGAGTGATTACGATGACAGAGATGCACTTCTACTGCTATGTGGATAGCGAAGAGAAGCTGCCTCTGTGCAGCCTGGGTCTGGACCCCAGGGTGATCGATCTTTTTGTTCAAAATGGCATTGTCGAGGTTGAAGAAGAGATGATCCGCTGCGGAGAGCTCCTTCGCATCAGGAAAATTCTGCGCCTTAGAAGGTTTTTCGGCGTAAACCTGAATGGCGCGGCGATTATTGTGGATTTGCTTGAGCGTCTGGAAAATATGCAGAGAGAAATTGATCAGCTGCGAGAGGGCAGGTGAGCAGAATGGATCTGAACCGTTTTACCCAAAAGTCGAGGGAAGCGCTTGTTTCAGCCCAGCAGGAGGCGCTTAACCGGGGGCACCAGCTTGTCGGTTCGCAGCACCTGCTGCTCATGCTTCTGGATCAGGAGCAGGGTCTGGCCGCCCGTTTTATCGGTGAGGCCGGTGTAGATGCTGCATTGCTGCGCCGGGAGCTGGAGCTTTTACTTGAAAGGATCCCCCGCATCTCCGGATCCGGTTATGAGGGGACTTTGCAGATGAGTGCCGCCCTGGCCCGGGTCCTTTCCCGGGCGGAGCAGGAGGCAAAACAGTTGAAAGACGATTATGTGAGCGTGGAGCATCTGCTCCTGGGGCTCCTCGAAGAGGGCGACGATGACCTGAAAAAGTTGCTGCGGCGCACCGGCCTGGATCGCAATTCCCTGCTTCAGGCATTTAAAACGCTGCGCGGCTCCCAGCGGGTCACCAGTGACAGCCCCGAGGAAACCTATGAGGCGCTGCTGCGCTACGGCAGGGATCTCACCGCCCTGGCTGAAGGCGGAAAGCTGGACCCTGTCATCGGCCGCGATGATGAAATCCGCCGGATGATGGTTATCCTCTCCCGGCGGACAAAGAACAATCCCGTGCTTATAGGCGAGCCCGGCGTGGGGAAGACCGCCGTTGTAGAGGGGCTGGCCCGCCGCATTGTCGCCGGAGATGTGCCCGAGGGGCTGAAAAATAAAAAAGTTATCGCCCTGGATCTGGGCGCCCTTGTGGCCGGCGCCAAATACCGCGGTGAATTCGAAGAGCGCCTCAAGGCTGTGCTCAAGGAGGTGCAGGATGCCGCCGGCGAGGTCATCCTCTTTATAGATGAGCTCCATACCGTTGTCGGCGCCGGCGCCGCCGAAGGGGCCATGGATGCCGGCAATATGCTCAAGCCCATGCTGGCCCGGGGCGAGCTCAAGGCCATCGGCGCCACCACCCTGGACGAATACCGTAAGCACATTGAAAAGGACGCCGCCCTGGAGCGCCGCTTCCAGCCTGTGCTCATCGACCCGCCCAATGTGGAGGACACCGTCTCCATCCTGCGCGGTCTTAAGGAGCGCTACGAGGTACACCACGGGGTGCGCATCCAGGATGCCGCCCTCATTGCCGCCGCCGTTCTCTCCGATCGCTACATCAGTGACCGCTTCCTCCCAGACAAGGCCATTGACCTCATGGATGAGGCTGCCGCCAACCTGCGCACGCAGATAGACAGCATGCCCGCGGCGCTTGATGAGATCACCCGCCGGGTGATGCAGCTGGAGATCGAAGAGGCGGCGCTGAAAAAGGAGAAGGACCCCGCCTCGCTGGAGAGGCTGGAGAAGCTGCAGGAAGAGCTGGCCGGCCTGCGCTCCGACACGGCCCTGCTCAAAGAGCAGTGGGAGTCGGAGAAGGAATCTATCGCCAGGGTGCGGGAGATCAAGCGGGAGATTGAAGAGGTGCGCACCGAGGTGGAGAAGGCGGAGCGGCAGTATGATCTCAACCGGGCCGCCGAGCTGAAATACGGCCGCCTGAACGGGCTGGAGCGGCGCCTTCAGGAGGAGGAAGAGGCGCTGGCGGGCAAGCATAAGCAGGATATGCTTCTAAATGAAGAGGTGAGCGAGGAGGATATCGCCCGCGTGGTCAGCCGCTGGACCGGCATCCCTGTGAGCAGCCTGCTCGAGGGCGAACGCGAAAAACTTTTGCGCCTGGATGAAATTCTGCACCGGCGGGTTATCGGCCAGGATGAGGCTGTCAGCGCCGTTGCCGATGCGGTGATCAGGGCGCGCAGCGGGATCAAGGATCCCCACCGGCCCGTGGGCAGCTTTATCTTTCTCGGCCCCACCGGTGTGGGGAAGACGGAGCTCAGCCGGGCCCTGGCGGAGGCTCTCTTTGATGACGAAAGGAATATGGTCCGCCTCGACATGTCCGAGTATATGGAGAAGCATGCCGTCTCCCGCCTCATCGGCGCCCCTCCGGGTTATGTGGGTTACGACGAGGGGGGGCAGCTTACCGAGGCGGTGCGCCGCAAACCCTACAGCGTGGTGCTCTTCGACGAGATCGAGAAAGCCCATCACGATATTTTCAATGCCCTGCTGCAGATTTTGGATGACGGGCGGCTTACCGACGGCAAAGGGCGCACGGTGAATTTCCGCCACAGCATCATCATCATGACCTCCAATATCGGCAGCCAGGAGATCCTCGCCTACCAGGAAAGAGGCGGCGATTACGAGAGAATGAAGGAGACAGTGCTGGGGCTGCTGCGGAGCCACTTCCGCCCCGAGTTTTTAAACCGCGTTGACGAGACCATCGTTTTTCGGGCGCTGGAGAGAGAGCAGCTTGCCGGGATCACCGCACTGCTCATGGAGCGGCTCGCCGCCAGGCTGGATCAGGGCGCCGGGCTCACCCTGAAGTGGGACCCCGGCGCCGTCACATACCTCTCCGAAAAGGGCTACGACCCCTCGTACGGAGCGCGCCCCCTGAAGCGGCTCATCCAGCAGGAGGTGGAGACACCGCTTTCCCGCCTCATTGTATCCGGCAAGGTGAAGAGCAAGGATAGCGTCACCCTGCGCAGGGTAGAGGGTGGCCTTGAGATAGCGTAATCAGAGGCGCCTTTCCGGTGGGAGAGGAGGAGGCATTGCCGGGAGCTGATGGAGACGAGCTCCCGGCTCAAATTCAACTTCTGCCCCGGCAATGTATTTCTTTAAAAACCCCGCACTCTCGAGATATACTTTCATCTGTCACCCCAGATCCTTCTTGTTTCTTCGGAAAGGCCCAATTTCCTTAACCTCTCCTCTGTGGCGACGCCTCTCTTTGGATCCATCTGCATGAGCCTGTAGAACTGTGATTTCATCTCATCGAACCTGATCTCAATGCCCGCCGGTTCGCCGTCACGCGCCGGCTCGAGCATGCGCGGCGTGAGGATGTCATCGCCGGCTCTGAAACCCAGCCGGTAATTGATGCATCTCTTCAGATGGAAAATCCGCGTCCCCGCCTCCATGAGCCCTTCAATGGTCAGGCCGTACCCTGCCGCCGCGTTGATGAATTCCACCATTTCCTCAATGGTGAAGGAGCGGTCTGCATATTGGCAGAAAGAGGCGCTGTTCTCGATCGCCCCCAGAGCGGCCGCAAGGACCATGGTTTCAGGCTTTTTCTCATGGGTCATTGCTTCAAGGTCGAACTCAAAGCCGATCTCCGGGTAGTTGCAGGCCCCTGTTTCCATGAAATGCATGGCCGTGGACACATGGCAGGCGCCGCGGGGGCTTACCGCATAGGCCAGGGCGTGACCGTGCCCTCCGCCGCGGGGATCGTGCATGGGCGCCTCCAGGCCCTTGCTGTGAACCGTGTACTCCGCCGAATTCCCGCCGAGCTCTTTGGCGGCCAGGGCGCTTCCCTCTGCCAGGAGCTCTCCCAGTTCTCCTTCCCTTGCAGCTATGGCAGGGAGCAGCACATTTACCACAGTATCCATGTCGCCCCACTCCAGGGCGATACCGCCCGTTTTCTCAGCCGTGAGATCCCCCCTCTCCCAGGCCTCCATGGCCCAGGCGATGGTGGAGCCCACCGAAATGGTATCCATGCCCAGGTCATTGCAAAGGTAATTGGCCTTGCAGACAGCGGCCAGGTCGGAGGAGTTTAACAGGGTGCCGAAGGCGGCCACCGTTTCATATTCCGGGCCGGGGCTCTCGGGGATGGAGAAAGGTCCTTCCTCCACCCTGACCATCCCCTTGCAGGCGACAACGCAGTAGGCGCAGCTTTTTTTCCTTGTCAGATATTTCTCCGAGAGGGTGCTGCCTGTCAAAGCCTCACCCATCTCTTCATTGAAATTGGATTGCCAGTTCTTGATGGGCACATCCCCGGTATAGATATGCCCCTCCAGGTTTCCCGCCGAGCCGAAATCATGGAGCACCTGTGAAATGATGGACTCCCTTATCTTCGGAGTAACTGCTTTGGCCAGCTCTTTCAATCTTGCCTCATCGGCAAAATTGAGCTCAGCTTTTCCCCGATCTGCAATTACCACTGCCTTGATATTTTTTGAACCCATGACGGCGCCCAAACCGCAGCGTCCGAAGGCGTGGTGGCCGTCGTTTAAAATGCAGGCAAAGGGGACCCTGTTCTCTCCGGCGGGCCCGATGGAGAGCCCGGTGGAGCTGCGCCCGAAACGCTCTTTCAGGATCGCCGAGGTTTCATAATTGCCCTTGCCCCACAGGTCGCCGGCATCCTCAACGGTGATCTTTCCTGCCCTCATCAGCAGGTAGGAGGGAGAGGCGGCTCTCCCCGTGACCATGATCCCGTCGAAGCCCTGCC
>CAYXKD010000072.1:0-9506 GCA_964464625.1 uncultured Syntrophomonadaceae bacterium | reverse complement strand
TCACTGTTGCCTCCCTGGTGTCTGATTCGATGTACCTGGTATTCTGCTGGGCCCGGATCTTGTAATCCGAGAAGAGCCAGCGCTGGCAAACTGCATAGGGGAGATCATAGGCCAGCGCCGGCGCCGGCGGCGCCGTGGGCGGCACTGAAGAGAGAGCAATATCCTCTTTTTTCATCCCCACCATCTCTGAAAAGGCGCAGTTGATGGCATGCTGCACCAGCAGCTCGGGCATCACCTTCCAGGCCTCCCTGGCGGTAGCATTGGCATTGTGGGCGCCGTCGATCTGGAGCATGCCGCAGGAAGCCATGATTCTCTTGGCCACAGCGGCATCAACATAAGAACGCTGCATGTTTACATTCCGGTAGAGCACGTTGTACTGGGGATCCTGGTGAGCGCCGTTAACCCCTTCCTCGGCAAAGAGCACCGCAATTTCAGGGCCGGCCACGCCGGAAACATAGGAGTGAAAGTTAATGGGCCGGCCCACCTCGTCTTCGATGAGGTCGATGGCTTTACGCGTGGCCCGGAGCTGCTTGCGGGTAATGGGAATCCCCCCGATCCCCTCGGGTGTGCCCTCGAGCAAGCCGTCGATATGGCTCTGCCCGGTGGTGCGTATGACCATCATGTGATCGGCGCCGTGCCAGGCGGCCATGCGCATGCGCCTGATATCATCTTCAAACCTGCCCGATGCAATTTCAGTGGTGATGACATAATCAGGCTGGGGATCGATCCCGCCGAAATACTTTGCCGCCGGCAGGGGAACAGCCTGCTCCAGCGGTTCCGCAGTATTTCTGTAAGTGAATGGACCGGCTTGCTGCCCGGGCTTCACTTTTCGCCAGGTCCAGCCTGATCGGCGCGGCCGGTATTGGGACAGATTTTTCAGGATTTCCCTTACATCCAGTTTTTGCCGGGGATCAAGCCTGTAATCTTTCCCGCTGCTGTGAACCATCAGCTTCCACCTCCAATGATTTCTGCCAGTTCATCCCATCCCTCTCCAGCAGCCAGCTCTCCTCCGGCCTCCCGGTAGTCTTTATTTTTAGCCTCAGCATATTTTAGCAAAAGAGGACCCACCCCTTTACCGAGCAGGCCCCTCTTCTCTGCAGAAGAGACTATGGCCTGGGCATCCAGGCTGGAGAATCCCATCCTTAAAAGTATTGAACGTTCAATAGAAGGCGAAGTATGGTTGAAAGCGAGCTCCGAAAGAGGTTTCACGATCTCTTTGGCAAGTTCCCAGAATCTTTCCTTTAGCTCCTCATCGGATAACTCCGACAGATGTGTGCGCCTCTTTTCAAAATCAGAAGTTTGAGCCACTGATCTTGATCCCTCCCATCTCTTTTAATATTGAGGTTACAAAAGCCTCTGTTTCCCTGGTCTCCGCCGCCAGGAATTGCAATTCCTCCCCGGTGATCTCGTCAACGCCGTTTTTCTCCACGGCATTCCGGATATAGGAGCGGCGCATCCTTTTAAGATCCATCTCCACTATTCCAAGCTGGGTGAAATGCTCGGGAATGACTATGGATTTGCCAGGCACGTTCCCGCGCGGATCCCCCCGCTTCACCGTAATTCCATTATTACTGGCAAAACCGAGTTGAGCCTGGGGATGCTTGCCCGCCCCGGTATACTCCGTCTCCTGAACAACGATGATTTCATCTTCGAGAAGCTCCCGGGCCAGGGGGATAGCCGCCGCCAGGGATGTGTTCCCTGCAGGACCCCTTTCCAGCCCCTCCAGTTGTGACAGCACTTCGGTAACGTAGAAAACTTCACCCTGAGTCACGGTGACATAGCGATCCATGTAGCGAAGCGGCCTTGCGGCATTTTTCGGCACATCCGTCCTGTCGGGCCAGGTGGCAAAGGGAACTCCAAAACCGGTATGGCCGGTGGTAAAGGACTTTTTGTTGAAATCGATGTCCGAAGCCATGTGCAGACCTGAAAGGTCCACACTGACCCCGATGATCGGAGTATCCTCTGCCCCGGCCTGGAAAGCACCCCGCGCCGTCCCGGTGACATTACCGCCCCCGGCATGGGTGACCACAATAGAGGAGGGCTCTCTGCCGTATTTTTCACGGACCTGCTGCACAAGCTCGTATCCCAGGGTCTCCACCCCCGATATTCCAAAGGGGCTGTACAAAGAGGCATTAAAAAACCCTGTCTCCTCAAGAAGGATCAGGGCCAGGTAAAACAGTTCAGGGCCTACGCTCAATCGGACCACCTCGGCACCGTAGGCTTCGCATTTTCGCGATTTTTCAACAATCTCCGGCTGCCCAACCCCGCGGGAGTCAAAAACCTCCTGAACGATAATGCAGCGCAGGTTGCGCATGGCTGCCTGCGAAGCCACCGCAGCGCCGTAATTCCCGCTTGTGGCGGCAAGCACACCAGGATAACCCTTCTTTGCGGCATGATAAACGGAGACGCTCGCTCTCCTGTCCTTGAAACTCCCTGATGGGTTGGCCGCTTCATCCTTGATGAGAATTCTCGCACCATACCCTCTTGGTGAGCTCTGCCGGACCAGCCTGGTGATATTCTTCAATTCCAGAAGGGGAGTGCTGCCCACAGCCGTTTCACCCTGTATGCGCCTTACCTCCTCCAGCGAATAGCCGGCCTTCCGCATCATATCTTCATAATCGAAAGCAATCTTCGTCTGTATAAATTCATCGTATTCAATGCCCAGGGAGCGCTTCATGATTTCACCGCGGCGCCCCATCACTGCCTCATATGAAAGATCGCGCGCCATCACCGCTCCTCCTCCTTCAGCAGGTTGCGCAGCTCAGTACCGATAGCGGAAAGTTCCGGCACCGCAGGCCCAAAGGTGTGATCGTAACCAGGGTTGATTCTGGTAAGCGTGCCTTTTACCCTGCGATTGGCGGAAGTGCTAATCTCTATCTCTTCGCCAATCTCCTTTGAACTGAGCGCCCAGCCGCTAATCCGGCATTCCAGGGGGACTTTTCGGGTTTCGGGGGGAAGTTCCGCAGGACGCGACGCCGGGTCCAGTAGAAGAATATAGATCTCCACCCGGTCACCCTTATGGCATTTTTCTGCCATGGCGATCACCTCACAGACTATATTATGGCTCGTAACTGCGGGCTGGTGATTCTGAAAATTATCTATTCTATTTTCCGGTTACTCCTGGTATCGCCCGGGGCACGGGCATATCGGCCATTGTCACAAGCCCCCGGGGACCGTTAATGACAAGGGGGATCATATTCACAGCAATGGCCATGGTTCCTATGCCGCCCGGTATCTCCGGTTCTATGGCCAGTTCAAGGGGCGGCGCTCCATCAATGGTGATATAGTCTCCCGTTTTAACATCCTCGGCTTCAGGGCAAACCTGCTGGGGATGCTCCAAAAAAATAACCTCTTTACCGCCAACATAAGCCCTGGCAGTATGGCGGCATCCGGCCACTTCCCCCGGAGCCACCTCAACATACTGCGTTTTCCGCTGAACTTTGGATATGATGGGTTCTCTCTCCTCAACTACCTCTTCAATGTTCCAGCCAAGTGCCCGGCCGATGAGCATTGCCGACTGCCTGAAGCCCACATGCCCAACTATTTTACCGGAAGCAAGCCCCTCAAAAAATTTCCCGGGGTCTACACCTACACCCTGCGTCTCCATCACCGTAGGGCCAAAAGGAGCAAGGTTATTCACCCTCTTACCGTGAATATGGCGCACTTCCCGGCAGATACCAGTTAGAGCGATGATGAGGGTATCGAGAATAAAACCGGGGTTGATTCCCGTCCCCAGGACTGTTTTGCCCTGTTTGCGGGCTATACGATCAATCTCGTTGGAGAGCTCCTCAGAAGCTGCCCAGGGGTAAGACATCTCTTCGGCAATGGTGATGACGTGTGCATTTTTTTCCAGGGCAAACTTAATATGGGGAAATACATCTTTTACAAAAGAAGCCGTTGCCAGCAGCACAAGATGGGGTTTGCTCTTGAAAGCCTCATGGGGATCGGTGCTAATTTTTATCCCCCGAGGGGCAGATCCGATAACTTCACCCACATCCCGTCCGGCCTTATCCGGATGTTGATCTATTGCTGCAACGAGACGAAGATTCTCCCTGGCAAGCAGTATTTCCGCCATCCCGCTGCCCATGGCGCCAAGCCCCCAGAGCAGCACCTTGATTTCAGACATGGCCAACCCCCTTTTTTAAAATTAGCTAATTTTCTGCCACATTACTATTTCTTATTTCTTGAAGGGACAGATAATTCCTTCCTCGTAATCAGGAGCCTGCGCCTGATCTTGCCGCTGAAAAAATAGAATGCCCGGGAATCAGGCAGGTCTCCTTTTGCGCCATCGTTTTTGCAGGCAGCAACCCTCTTTAAAGCGATAGCGTTGTGCAGGAAACCCTGAAACGCGTTGAAGGTTCAATTTATTTTAATGTGGCATACATTATAGCTTTGATGGTATGCACCCTGTTCTCCGCCTCATCGAAAACTTTGGATTGTCCTGATTCAAATACATCATTGGTGACTTCAATTTCAGTTAAACCGAATTTCTGATAAATCTCCATTCCTAGAGATGTCCCCAGATCATGATAACTGGGCAGACAATGTAAAAAGATGGCATCTTTACGTGCGCTCTCCATAACTCCTTTATTTACCTGGTAAGGCTTCAGCTGTTTAATCCTCGATTCCCAAATGTCATCAGGCTCCCCCATGGATACCCAGACATCCGTATAGATAACATGTGCTCCCCGGACACCTTTCTGCACATCTGTTTCCAGGGTAATCTTGCTTCCGCTGTCAATGGAAATCGCTTCGGCTTTTTTTATAAGATCCTGTACCGGTAATAAAGAGGAGGGTGAGCAAGCTGTAAAATTCAACCCGAGCTTTGCACAGGCAATCATCAAGGAATTGGCCACATTGTTCCTGGCATCTCCCATATATACCAAATTTAACCCATTGAGGCAGCCAAAGTGTTCCTCAATGGTCAGCATGTCAGCCAGCATTTGTGTGGGGTGAAAGTCGTCTGTTAACCCGTTCCATACAGGAACACCGGAGTGCTCGGCCAGCTCTTCCACAATCTTTTGTGAAAACCCCCGGTACTCGATGCCATCGTACATCCTCCCCAGCACTTTTGCAGTATCCTGAATACTTTCTTTCCTCCCCATTTGAGCACTTCCCGGATCTAAAAAGGTTACACCCATTCCCAAATCCATTCCAGCCACTTCAAAGGCGCATCTTGTACGCGTAGAGGTTTTCTCAAATAACAGTACAATATTCTTACCCTCTAAATATTTATGGGGCACCCCCGCTCTTTTCATATCTTTAAAATTCCTGGAAAGGTCAAGCAAATGCCTTATCTCACCTGTTGTAAAATCCAGCAACTTCAAAAAGCTTCTTCCGCTCAAACTTAACCCCATAGTACTATCTCCTTTAATAATAAGATGTTATAGAGTTCATTGTTTACCCCTGTTTGTTAACAGATTGGGGAACCTTAGCCCGGAAGTCATATCACCCGCAGTTGTATTATTTACCGTCCATGGTCAAAGCAGCAGAGTTGCCGGTTAAGGGCTGTCAGATCTTTTACAATAAGTCCCTCTTCAGATCTCTCCCCTTTCAAGGGGCAAAGACATACAGCGCGGGCCGCCGCGGCCGCGGACCAGTTCAGAGCCGTCAATTTCAATTACCTTGAGACCGCGCTTCCTCAACGTCTCATTTGTTTTCTCATTGCGATTGTAGCATATGAGCATGCCCGGTTTCAGAGCCAGTGTATTGTTGCTGTCATTCCACTGTTCCCGGGCAGCAGTAATCTCATCGTCCGCTGATGGACAGATAATTTCAACTTCCTTCAGACCGAGAGCTTTGCACAGAGCCTTCTCCAGGCTGTAACCGCTGGTTGCAGAAACCCTCTCTTCACTCCCTTTTTCCAGCCAGTACACATAAAGATCATCCTTTACGCCCGGATACATGAGAAATTTATCCCTGTCTACCATGGTGAATACAGTATCCAGATGCATATAGGCTCTCCGGGAAGGAATCTGAAGCACAATAATTTGCCTGATCATTTCCTTTTGAACAAGATATTTATGGGCTATCCATTCGATGGCCTCTCCGGTGGTTCGCTCGCTAAGTCCTATAATAAGGCTGTCTTTGTTCAGCACCATCATGTCGCCGCCTTCAATCCCGTAAGGGATCTCATCCTCTGTGGTAAGCCCGACCCTTTTAAATAGAGGATGGTGCCTGCAAATAGATCTTAAAAGGGTTGTTTCGCGACGGCGGGCAGGTAAATACATGGTGCTAATCTGCAATTCTTTTCCGATCATGGCACCATGATCCCTGGTAAAATACATATTTGGCAGAGGAGCCAGATAAAAGGGGTAGCTGTCTACGGTAAGATCATTGAGGGTGGTATACTGTTTTAAATGCTCTACTTCCTGCTTTAGCAGCCCGGCAATAACTGTCCCGGCCAGCTGCTGAGGTTCCATTTCGTATAAATATTCAAAGACAGAAGCAACTGTCCCGGTCATCCCCTCCCCGGTGACCAGGCTACCCAGCTGCACTCTGATCAATTCATCCTTTACTCCGGAATCCTTTAAAATATCTGAAAGCAGCTCATCAATATAATAAACATGCACATCCTCTTCTTTCAGGACACGGGCAAAATAATCGTGCTCCCTTCTTGCTTTGTCCAGCCAGGGAATTTCATCAAAGAGCAGCTCATGAAGATAGCGGGGGGTTAAATTTAGCAACTCCCCGCCGGGACGGTGAAGTAAAACTTTTTTTAACGGTCCCACCTCAGACCATGTTTCCATCGGTTTTTTCACCCTAAGCCCTCCCTCGCATCAAATTCCTTTTAAAGATTATTCTAAATATTAACCACTCAGGAACGGGGGACGTTGCTTCATCACCATGGCCCGGCCAGGTAATTTGTTAACTGTGGAGATCTATCTTGGGACATCTGCGTGATAGGGGTGGAAAAACAACTGAACGGCAACGCATATTGCTAACGGTTCCCGGCCTGCCCGGCTAGATTTTCCCTAAACATTTACACCGCCTTTCTTCATAAAATTACTATTTTATCATCGCCGGAACATAGCAGCCATGCTGGTAGAACCGATTATTAGTGCCGCATTCTGGCAGGAAACTGGCGGATAGCTGCAGTTAATAATTGTTTTTTCGATTGTAGATCAGAAATCCAGGCGTTGTCAAACCTTATGGCTCTGGAGAAACCGGACCTTTACACTTTTTGCCAACCCCCATGAAAGGCAATCGCACCGAGATGTTCAAGAAATTTATCAGCGTCATCAGGCTGATCAATATTTAAGCGGCGGGCCAGCTTTTCGGCAAGCTTTTCACCAAGCCGCACCCTTGTTTCCTGCTCCAGGCTGTGGCGCCTTTGCAGATAGTCGCCGATGAGCTCCATCTCTTCCGTGGTCAGGTGACGCGACAGCCTTACCAGTTCCAGATTATCGCCCCGGGGCAGGGCGGCAAGAGAGGATGACCTTACCTGCCTTGCAGGGAAGGCGGCTACCGGTTCTTTAACTACCATTGTCCCGCCAACAATATCTCCAATCCTTTTCTCGCGGGCATTAACAAAAATCATAATCAACCCCAGGGCGTATCCGCCGGGGAGCACATCCACAGTGCGCAAGATATTCCGCAGGAAAGATGCCGTAAAGTTGACCGGCCGCCCGTCTTCACGCACTACCTTGATCCGCAACAGTCTCTTTCCCGGGGTCTGCCCATGCCAGATCAATTCGAATGTGATAAAATATCCCCAGTGGATTACAAACAGGGCCAGTAATAACAGGGCATATATATAATAGATAGCAGTTTCGCTCCCGGAAAGCAGGCCCACAAGGGAAAAAAGAACAACAACGGCAATGGATAGCAGGCTGGTAATGAGCGAGTCCAGGAGAAAAGCCAGCATGCGATTGCCCATGCCTGCCAGGGCCAGGGTCAGGCCGGTATTCTCCGCACCGTCAACAGCAACACCCTGTTCCAATGAGAAGCCGCTTTTGTTCAACAGATTCACCCTTTCCACCGCCGGAGGAGGCAATTTCTTTCTATGACCCTCAACAGCTTCGTCCTAAAACGTGAACAAACATGGCTGCAGCTCCAGGCAATCCTCTCCCGGGTAGAGTCCCGGGGCCTTAAAAATCTGGCGGAAAACGAGCTGGATGATCTCGTCAGGCTCTACCGCCAGGCCTCTTCGGATCTTAATTACCTGCAGACCCATTTTCATGCAAGCCGCTACACAACTTACCTGAACAACCTTCTCAGCCGCTGTCATACATATATTCAAGTTGAAGATAGCCCCTTCCTGCCCCGGCTAAAACGTTTCCTCATCACCGGCTTCCCTGCACTTCTGCGGCAGGAAAAGATGCTCTTTTTTCTTTCGGTTGCGCTATTTATTGCCGCTTTCTGCTTCGCATATTTTTCCATCAGCCGTGATGCCCCCTGGTCTGCCGGAATTCTTGATCCCGGGACAAGGGCCGCCCTGGAAGAAAACGCTGCCACCATGGAGGAAGAAGGAGCAGTCATCCCCGCCGCCATGCAGCCCCTTTTTGCCGGCCACATTGTTACCAACAATATCCAGGTAGCCTTCCTCTGTTTTGCCGGCGGAATCATTTTTGGGCTGGGAACCGTCTATGTGCTGGCCATGAATGGGTTCATTCTCGGCGCCTTTGCCGCCATATTTGCCCTGCACCGTCGTTCGCTTCTTTTCTGGACGCTCATCCTGCCGCATGGAATCATGGAGCTCACGGCCATATTTATCGCCGCCGCCTCGGGGCTGCTCCTGGGCCGCGCCCTGCTGCTGCCGGGAGATTACAGCCGCAGAGATTCCCTGCGGCTTGCAGGCCGCAGCGCCGCCCGCCTTGTTGGCGGCACCATACCCCTGTTTATCATGGCTGCAGCCATCGAGAGTTTCTTTACCCCAACCGGCCTTCCCATAGCGGCAAAGCTCTCCTTTGCCGCCTTCAGCGCCGCCGCCCTGGTACTCTATTTTCTCCCCCGGCGGAGCAGAAAAAGGAAAAAGGCGCAGCCGCGGCAATTAACGACCTGGCCATAACCGCCTTTCTTCATTAAAAGCATAAGTTTATGACAGCTGTGCTCAGAGCCGGACCTGGCTTTTAATTGAGAGGTAGCGCCCCACAAGGATAATGGGATCTGCGCCCGGCGGCATTTCGACCACCTGTACGCCCCGGTTTCGCAAAGAAGCGATCCCCTGCTCACGTTCAAGCAGATACTGTTCCGCCACCGCCTTGCGGTATATATCACCCTGACTTCGAATTTCCGCGGACACCGTGCCGGGCAGATAATTGTCGCCCACCACAACAAATAAAAGAAGGTGCCTCTTCCCCAGAGCCGCGGCACTTTCGATGAGCTCCGCTGAAGCCCGGCTATCGATAAGATCTGTAAAAACACAGACAAGGCTCCTCTTCTTCTGCCTCTGCGCCAGGTAACTGAAGGCACTGCCGTAATCCGGTTCCACCCGCCGCGGCTGCAGTGTGTAGAGCATACCGGCAATCTTGCCAATCTGTCCGGAGCGGGCTTCAGGAGGCAGA
>CAYXKD010000071.1:0-9527 GCA_964464625.1 uncultured Syntrophomonadaceae bacterium | reverse complement strand
TTGCTCATGGCCCATATCGACGTGGTCCCCGTGGAAGAGGGCACGGAGCAGGACTGGCAGCACCCGCCCTTCAGCGGGGCCCTGGCCGATGGTTTTGTCTGGGGCCGGGGAACGATGGATATAAAAAACCAGGTTGTTTTGATCCTGGAGGCGGTGGAACATCTTCTGGCGGAGGGTTTCACACCGCCCGGCGATTTTTACCTGGCTTTCGGCCACGATGAAGAGGTGCGCGGCGAAGACGGTGCCTTCAAGATCGCGGAGCTGCTCCAATCCCGCGGAGTCACCTTCGAGTATGTCCTTGACGAAGGCGGGGCAGTCACTATCGGGGCCATGCCCGGCGTGGAACGCCCCATCGCCCTGGTGGGTATCGCCGAGAAGGGCTATGCCGATGTCAGGATCACCGCCGAAGGTGAGGCGGGCCACTCCTCCATGCCCCCCATGCACACCGCCGCCGGAAAGATCGGCCGGGCGGTGGTGGATCTGGAAAGGAATCAGCGGCCGGCCCGGATCGGCCCCTACCTGAAAGAGATGCTCGCCTATATTGGCCCGGAGATGAAATTTGGCCTGCGCCTGGTCCTGGCCAACCTCTGGCTTTTCGGGCCGCTCTTCAAGGCAATTTTCAAAGCAACGCGGGCGGGCAATGCGCTGCTGCGCACCACCACGGCTGTGACCATTCTGGAAGGGGGCAGCGAACCCAATGTTCTGCCCCGAAAGGCGAGTGCAGTGATCAATTACCGCATCGCTCCGGGCGAGAGCGTAGGCGAACTGCTCGATCATATTCGCAGGATTGTGGGCGAAAAGATCAAACTGGAGCCCCTGGTGACCACCGAACCCTCGAAGATATCCCCCGTGGATAGCAGCGGGTTCAAGGCCATTGAACGGGCCGTCTACGCCATTTTCCCCGAAGCGGTCACCGTGCCCTACATCGTCATGGGCGGCACCGACGCCATCCGCTATGAACCGCTCTGCGACCAGATCTACCGCTTCACCCCCATGCTGATCTCCTCAGAAGATCTGGAGCGGATGCACGGCACCAACGAACGCCTTTCACTGGAGAATGTGAAGCAGGGCGTGCGCTTCTACATCGAGCTACTTAAGCGGTAAACAAATGGTGAACCTGAGGGAAAGTGACCTTGACTCACTTAAAAACCCCTGTTTTGTTGCAGCAAAAGGTTCGGTGAAGCCCTGAAAATCCGGGCGGGTCGCGGCAGGGAAAGGTTTGCGGAATCTTGAATCTATTCATAATCCTGTTGACAATACATAGAGGAAAGGTGGGATTGTTTTTGGGAGAGTTCAACCTTAACAGCGCTTTTTTGTTCATCATCGCCGGTGTCATTGTCCTTTTTGTCATGGCTCAGTCGGTTTTTTTTCTCTCCAAAGCCTGGCGTCAGGCCGGGGAGCGGGGTATTCCGGGATCTGTATTGAGAAGGGTGGCTGGAGCCAGCGCCATCTTTACCGTGGCGCCTGCTATCGCCATTCTCCTTGGTGTCTTTGCATTATCCAAATTCCTGGGGCTGCCGCTGCCCTGGCTGCGGCTGAGTGTTTTGGGCGCAGTAACCTATGAACTGCCGGCAGCAAGCATTGCCGCTGATGCTCTCGGTATCTCCATATCCGAAGGGGTGAGCAGCGCCCGGGCTTACACGACTATCGCCTGGGTCATGACCCTGGGGATCATGTCGGGACTTATTGTGATCACACTCTTCCTGAAGAAAATTCAGGGGGGTATCCAGAGCCTGAAAAAGCGGGATACCCGCTGGGGAGAGATTTTTATTGACGCCCTATTCCTGGGCATGATCTCGGCGTTCCTGGGGCTCATCTTTGCCGATATCTCCGCCGGACTCAAGGGCTGGATCCCTGTTTTCGTCATGCTGCTCTCCGCCCTGCTCATGCTTATCTGCGGCTTTTTCGTGCGAGTGCTTAAAGTTAAATGGATGGAGGATTACGCTCTGCCCATCAGCATGCTCGGTGCAATGGCCCTGGCCATTCCCATAACCAGGTTGCTGGGTTAGGAGGGAGATAAAATGAAAACAGCTTACAGTGAAAAAGTCCATCTCTGGGGCCGGATCTGGTGTTCGCTGGCCCTGGTCATGTTTGCTCTTTTCCCCGCGGCAGCCAGTCTCTATTACGGCGCCTGGCCCGATGGTGTCATGCTGCTGAAAGGACTCCTGGGCGTTGTCCCCATATACTGGACAGTAGGGGTGATCGAAGCTTTTACCTTCTCGCCTTTACTCGGTTCGGGCGGCTCATACCTGGGCTTTGTTACCGGTAACTTGAGCAACCTCAAGGTCCCCTGTGCTTTCAACGCCATGGAGATCGCCGGAGTCAAACCGGGCACCGAAGAGGGGGAGCTCATCTCCACCATCGCCATTGCCATCTCCTCCTTCGTCACCACCGCAATCATTATTTTGGGGGTGCTGCTGCTGGCCCAGCTGCAGCCCATTCTGGAATCAGGGCTGCTTGCTCCGGCCTTTGCCAATATCCTGCCCGCCCTTTTTGGCGCCCTGGGCGTAGTCTTCATCTCGAAAAACTGGAAGATCGCCGTTGCACCCATCTTGTTCATGCTGATCCTTTTCATCTCGGTACCTTCACTGGCCACATCGGTCAGCGTGCTGGTGCCGGTAGGTGCGCTCATCGCCATAGGTGTGGCCAGGCTGATGTATAAAAAAGGTTACCTGTAATAAAACCGGTAATGAGAAAAGGGGTAAAAAAATATGCGCAGATACTATCCACTATTGCTGTTTGCTCTCGTGCTCTGCCTTGCCGCCGTCTCCTGCAGCACCAAAAAACTGCCCCCGCTGGAGGGGGAGCCTGCGGAGCTGGCCGGTAAATTTGTCGCTTCCCTGGCAAAAGGTGATTATGAAGAGTGCACCGGTTATTTCAGCGCCAGGATGAAGCGGGCTATGAATGCCCGGAACCTGGAGAAAGTCTGGACAGATTTGCAGGGACAGGTGGGCCCGTACAAAGAAGTTGCCGGTATGCGTGAAGAGATCGTTGACGGTTATGATGTGATCTTTGTAACCACCGATTTCGAGAAAGAGTCCCTCATTATCCGCGTTGTCTTCGATGAAGACCGGCGGGTCGCCGGGCTGTGGTTTGACCCGGCCGGCTAGGGGGAGCGCCGCCGCAAGATGGAGGTGACTGTGCCGCCAGCCGATGCAGAGCCGGGCGGCACCTGATCCGCCACTATAACTGGGGAGAAATGCCAGAGCCGATGGCACAACTGCAGCGCTCTCCGCTAGAGATTTCAATGTTCACAACAGGGCAGGCGGCATAATCCAGAGACACCGCCCGGGCAGCATAGCATCCATGGATGGATAAAAAAGTTATTCTGCTAAATGGCGGGGTATGTGCTAATATTATAGAAATGTACCAGGGAAAAGGTGATTCTCAGGTGATTGTAGGTGTACCCAAAGAGATAATGGTTGATGAAAACCGCGTTGCCATCACCCCGGGAGCGGTTACGGCATTTGTGAACAGAGGACATCAGGTGTTGATTGAAAAGGGTGCAGGAAGAGGCAGCGGCATCGAAGACGCTGAATTCATTCACTACGGGGCCAGAATTGTCCCCACGGCGGGGGAACTCTATGAACGGGCAGAATTTATTTACAAAGTAAAAGAGCCCCAGCCGGCAGAATATGATCTGCTGCGTGAGGGGCAGATCCTTTTTGCCTATCTGCACCTCGCCAATGAACCGGAAGTGGCGCACATGCTCATGAAGAAAAATGTGGCGGCGCTAGCTTATGAAACCGTTGTCATCAACGGGACCATTCCCATGCTCGCACCCATGAGTGAAATTGCAGGGCGCATGGCCACGCAGATTGGAGCTCATTTCCTGGAGAAATCAAACGGCGGCATCGGCATACTCCTCGGGGGAGTGCCCGGCGTGAATCCGGCGAATGTGGTTATCCTGGGCGGCGGTATTGTGGGCACAAATGCTGCGCGTGTGGCCATGGGGATGGGAGCCAGGGTGACGGTGATCGATAATAATGTGGAGAGGCTGCGCTACCTGGACGAAACAAACGGCGGCAGGCTGTTGACCCTTTACTCCAATCCACAAACTGTCGCCCGTGCTGTTGCCAAAGCCGACCTGCTCATCGGAGCGGTCCTCATCCCCGGGGGCAGAACGCCCGTGCTCTGCACCAGAAAGATGGTTGAAACGATGCGGCCGGGAACGGTAATCGTGGATGTAGCCATAGACCAGGGCGGCTGTATTGAAACGGCTGATCATACGACAAGCCACAGCTCACCCACCTTTGAGTGCTGCGGCGTGCTTCATTATGCCGTCTCCAATATACCGGGGGCCGTGCCCCGGACATCCACCTATGCGCTGAACAATGCCACCCTCCCCTTTGCCCTGGAGCTGGCGGATAAGGGATGCGAGCGCATTATCGCGGAAAAAGCACCGCTCAGCGGAGGGATCAACATCTATGACGGCAGGGTGGTCAACAAAGCAGTGGCAGAGGCATTAAAACCCTCATCCTGAAATGGGGTCAGGTCTTGAAAAGCTAGTTTTTTCGCCTTGAACCGGAGGGGGACCGGACCATTAATGTACATGGCCTGGTGCACCGGCACCCGGACCGGATACACAGCCGGGCGGCATACCTTTTTTCCAGGCCCACCCGGGCAGCGTAAAGCCTTTTATTTAATCATGTCGATTTTCTGACGGAGGGCTTCTGCATCCATAGCCCCCCCCACCACTGCCACGATATAGCCTTCTTTATCAATAAAAACGGTTTTTGGTATGGAGAATACGCTGTATCTGGATGCCCCCTCCTGCTCTGTGTCGTAATATACAGGAAAAGTGAACCCCTGATCCTCTATATACTGCGCCCCTTTTTCTATTGTTTCGCGCCGGCCATCCACAAGGTCCACCATCATAAATGTGATCTCTTCACCTTTTTCCTCGTAGATCTCGTTAAATTCGGGCATTTCGCCCTTGCAGGGAGGGCACCAGCTGGCCCAGAAGTTCAACACGATAGGTTTTCCCACCATATCGGAGAGCTTCACCGCATTTCCACCGGCATCAAGAACAGTGAAGTCGGGCGCTGCATCTTTCCCCCTTTCTCCCTCTTCGCTGTTTTGAGATGGCTCCTCTTTGTTTTGGATATCCATCGTATTTTGTGGCGGCGCCTTTTTGCTCAGGAGGCCGTATGCATAAAAAGCTGCCGCAAGAAAGAGGGCAAAGGCTGCTATTTGGACTACTGTTTTTAATTTTTTGTTCACCAGAAAACCCCCTAAAAAGTAAAGAGTGAGAGGAAATAACCCATATATCCCGTTGCCATCAGTATGCCGATGATCACAAGCAATCCTCCCGAAACGATATTTACGGTTTTGTAATTCTTCTTGATGAAATCGAATGCTCCCTTGAGCCGGTCAATTAGGAGTGCGCTGGCCACAAAGGGAATCCCCAGCCCCAGGGAAAAGGCAAGGAGCATGGTAATTCCCTTCAGCAGCGAACCTTCCAGGGAGGCGATCAATAGAGCGGAACCTAAAAAGGCGCCTACGCAGGGAGTCCAGCTGATGGAGAAGACCAGTCCAAAGAGAGCGGAGCTAAAGAAACCGAGATCTTTAACATCAATTTTCTTGCTGCTCACACGGTTTAAAAAACCTATATTTAAAACACCCAGGAAGTTCAGACCAAAGATGATTACAATAATACCTGTTACAAGGTTGAGAAGCGGCATGTAATCGCGAATGAGCCCGCCCATGCTTCCCGCGAAAGCACCCAAGGTCACAAATACGATGGTAAAACCTGTGACGAAGCCCGCGGAATTCATGACAGCTCTGCTTCTATCAGGCTCACCCGCCGCAAAATAGGAAAGATACACAGGCAACAGCGGCAGAATACAGGGTGATATGAAGGTGATAATCCCCTCCAGAAACAGCAGGAGATACTGCATGGCCACCCACCTTTGCAACTTGAATTATTAATATCCATAATGGATATTTCAAACCTTGAGCGGATATTACTTCATCCAGCCTCCGGTGTCAATCTCTGCGATCGCCGCCGGGACATCTGTGATAATCATGGAGGGGCAGGAGTCTGCCCGGGGAAATAGAATAAATCTATTTATTACATTCTCTATCTGGAGGGATTATCTTGACCCTGACTGTTGAACCCCACAGCTCTTCCCTGGGAATGGAAGCAAATATTGCCGTCCTTATCGCCTACCTCGGGGGGATAGTAATCGGCTGGATACCCTGGTTCTCCTATATTGCCTTTCTGATCCCCCTTATAATCTTCATTTTGGAGAAAAATAGTAAATTCGTTCGTTTCCATGCCGTGCAAAGTTTTATTTTATCTATTATTGGACTTGTTATGGGTTTTTTGCTCTCTTTGATTTCAAGACTGATTGCACCATTATTTTTTTCATCCTCACCGGATGCAGCTCTCTCTATCATGAGTGCGGTTAGCTTTACCGGAGTGTTAATATCCCTGGTCATCCTTTTGATAGCAATTATCGCAGTGATCAATGCTTTTCAGTACAAAAAATGCAGGCTGCCGCTGCTGGGCGATCTGGCGGACAAAATGCTGGCTAAAGGAGACGATATATTCAAGAAAACGGCTGAAAAAGCTCGATAGCAGATGCACCGGGTTTTCCGGAGCGATGGTCTGGCCGGCGGAGTGATCCGCCCCCATTGTCGGGGCAATGTAAGTCTCCGGTACCTTTATCACCCGGAGCCCGCAGGTGGACATCCCCTGCCTCTTAACAGCGGGAATCCGGAATACACCGCAGGCCTGTCCGGCTTTGAAATTTGTTGCTGCCGCTATTTTTTGGCAGGATCCACTGCAGTGTTGTTGAACTTATTGCAGGATCCACTGCAGTGTTGTTGAACTTATTAATATAATAAATATATTCTGTGGAGGGATTCATCTTGACTGTTACTGTGGAGCCTCATAAATCCTCCCTGGGCATGGAGGCAAATACTGCCATCCTCATTGCCTATCTTGGGAGTATAATTATCGGCTGGGTTCCCTTTATCGGCTATGCCGCCTTCCTCATCCCCCTCATCATCTTCCTTGTGGAAAAAGAGAGCGATTTTGTCCGTTTTCATGCCATGCAAAGCTTTCTTTTAAGTATTCTAAGCTATGTTCTCAGGTTGGTAATGTCTGTTATCCAGATTATCTTCTCCCCTGCTCTATCTGATATTGCAACGTTACCTTCTGTGCAGGCTATTGGTTTTGTTATAGGCGTTTTGGGAACAATCTTCTCTATAGCCATACTGGTGATGGCAATTATTGCCTTGATCAACGGTTACCAGTACAAGAAATACCGGCTGCCCCTACTGGGCAACCTTGCCGCCGTACTGTCAGATCGGGGAAAGGGCTCTGCCCGGAGTGGCGGCTAAGAGCGGTGCATACGAAATAGCAGGAGATGGCAGGACATTGCCGCTCCGGGGCCCTGTTGAAAGGTGCCGCCTCTTTGAATCCTGGAGGTTGGTCCGGAAGATAGCGGCGCCAAATTGAATCCGGGCAGCCCTTGATGGACCGCCCGGATTTTTGATGTTAAAACAAAGTATTTAGCCCTGGGGCAAGCCTGCGTGGCAGCGGCGCAAAAACATATTGCACTCCACTTTGCCCCGGTATTAATTATTTAATTGTACTGCCTGCGTATCTTCCTCGATGTGGTCTTTTCAAACTCGGTGTCGCGGTAGATAACACGGCGGATGCGCTTGTAAGAAACCAGCCTCTCATTCACCTTCTTGACCTCTTCTTCCAACAGCGCCCTGATATCCTTCTCCTGGGGATCGGTTCCGAGCTGCTGCTGCACCGACTCCATATCGGGAAAGATTTCCGCGGTGAGAATGACATCATCATGCCCGTTGTCATCGCCGGAAACAAGCGATTCAGCCACATAGGGTGAAAGGGAAAGCAGCGATTCGATCTCCTCGGGGAAGATATTTTTACCGTTTTTTGAGACGATCACATTTTTCTTCCGCCCGGTAATGATCACAAATCCATCCTTATCAATGTAGCCGAGATCTCCCGTATGATAGAAACCCTCTTCATCGATGGCCTCTGCCGTGGCTTCGGGGTTCTTGTAATAGCCAAGCATGACATTGGGACCGCGGCCGATAATTTCGCCGATACCGTCTTCATCCTTGTCGATTATTTTTATTTCCACGCCGGGCAGAGGCAATCCGGCGGCGCGATCATTGAAATCCACATCCCGGTTCAGGGCCAGAATGGGGGCGCATTCCGTCAAGCCATAGCCCTGGAGAGCGGCTATGCCCAGATCCTGCATATCTTTCAATATCTGCGCATCAATGGAGGCGCCGCCCGAGATGAGCATGCGCAGGTTGCCGCCGAAGTTCTCGTGCACGGGGGCAAATATTTTGCGCCGCAGATCAATGCCCAGGCGCCGCAGGGTTCGTGTCAGCTTCCGCCCGAACTCAAATTTGCGCGCCGCTTCCGGTGTGGCCTTGGCCTTCTTCATAATGGCCCGGTGGAACAGCTCCAGCATGAGCGGCACCACCAGGATCATGGTGGGTTTGCTCTCCTTGATGTTCTGCGTGATCTGCAGCAGCCCCTCGCAGACGGCAACGGTGCAGCCCCGGTAAACCTGGCAGAGGAAACCGCAGGTGCATTCATAGGTATGGTGCAGCGGCAGCACAGAAAGAAACCTGTCGCCCGGGCCAATGTAAAGCATGGAGCACATCCCCTCAAGGTTGGCACAGATATTCCTTTGTGAAAGCATCACCGCTTTGGCAGCAGCAGTAGTGCCGCTGGTAAATAGCAGAATCGTCATCGCTTCGGGGTCAACAGCCGCATCGAGAAAAGTGCGATCTCCCTCTGCGAGAAGTTCGCGGCCCTTTTCAAGAATATCCCAGAAAAAGAGCAGATCTTCACTGTTCCCCGGCTGATCCATGCAGATAAATTTCTTCACGCCGGGGATCGCCTCTTTAATTTCATCAAGGAGATCCTTTTTGGATGCTGAATAGATGAGAACATCGGCTTCTGCCCGGTTCAGCATGCCGGCGATCTCCTGACCCGGCAGCTCCTTGTCCAGCGGAACCACAATTCCGGTTCCATTGGTTACACTGAGGTAGGACACATACCATTCGTAACGTGTCTCGGCCAGTATGGCCACGCGGCTGCCGGGAGGGGTAAGCTGAAGCATGGCCGTGCCAAAAGCATCCACGTCATCGGCATACTGCTTCATCGTCACATCGGTGTAGGGCCCGCCGCGCTTTTTCTTCACCATAAAGGCAATGTTATCCCCGTAGAGGTTCTTGCTCTGCTGAAGCATGTCCCGCAGATCGCGGACCTTCCTTACTTCGTAAAGCGCTATATCTTTCATCGTGCACCTCCAAAATATAAGATAATAATATGGTATCAATTGTCTTACTATAACTGATAACGGAATTTCTTACAAGTGCAAGCTAATGTGCACAAACAATTTTGCTACGGCGCCCTGAGCAAATGAGTCGGGGGGACGGTGACTTTGACTCACCCTAGTTTTGCAGTAGTCTAGTCGCCCTGCCCTCCTAAAAGCCCTCTAACAAAGCGTTTTTGGACATTTTTT
>CAYXKD010000070.1:0-9575 GCA_964464625.1 uncultured Syntrophomonadaceae bacterium | reverse complement strand
CCCACTGGGCGTTACCCAGCACCCTGCCCTGCGGAGCTCGGACTTTCCTCGAAAACCGCCTCGCGGTCATGTTCCCGCGGCTGCCTTGTTTACTCGGGTCCATCCCCGGTTGTTGGGATCCAAGTATAACACGCCCTGATCAGGAGTGTCAAAAGAATTGAGAAAATCAAGGACTTCCTGCAGTGTGTTTACCGGAACGAGGGTGATTTGGTGCACCGCTTCTTTTGCTTCCTCATAATTTGCCACTGGAACAATGAAATATTCGGCGCCGGCGCGTTCTGCTGCAATCACCTTTTGGAACACCCCGCCGATGGAGCCCACATCTTCATTGATGTCTATGGTTCCT
Source organism: uncultured Syntrophomonadaceae bacterium (assembly GCA_964464625.1). Classification (GTDB taxonomy): domain Bacteria; phylum Bacillota; class Dethiobacteria; order DTU022; family DTU022; genus JAAZIN01. The sequence goes on along the minus strand of CAYXKD010000070.1, from coordinate 9,229 downwards.
GTGCCGGCGATAAGTTTGCCGCCCGTCAGGTTGGCCGGGTCAAGCTGGTCCAAAATCTCCAGCACAAACATCATCCCCGCCGATGGGCCTGCGATTTCACCCGTTTCCATTTCAATATCCAGGGGCAAGATAGGTTTCCAGCCCAGTGTGGAGATATAGATACCCAGAGCCGCCAGTTGGGGATCATCGGGATGAGGTCCTGTATTCACGGTTAGCTGCAGCTCTTCTGAACCGCGCATTACGGTGACCTGAACATTATCCCCCACCTTCCTCTGCTGGACTGCAGAGATAACCTCGCCTGCCAGATAGACTTCTGTATCGTCAATAGCCATGATTAGATCGCCTTTTTCAATGATTCCTTCTGAGGGGCTTTGTTCTGAAAAACCTGCAACAACAACCCTCTCGCTGATGATCTCCACTTCATAGCCTGCCCTGCGCAGGGCAATGACCTGGGCAGTATTCTTGCTCTCCTCCATCCACTGCTCCAAAACCTGGCGGTATTCTTCTTCCTCCATCCCCGCAGGGATCACATCGGACAGGCGCTGAATCTCGATATAGGGATGAAACCATCCATAGATCAGGGTCCACAGGTTAGTTTGCTGCTGGGCAACAGTTACCAGAAAAAACTCACCTGTATCTCCCTCGTCGGCTCCTTCTACATGCACCATCTCCCGAAGGTTCTGGGCGCTGCCGGGCTTGACCAGGAGATAATCAGTCCGGATGAAAAAACCCAGGTAGAGCAAACCCAGGGCAAAAAAAATAACCAGAGCCTTTCGCATTTTAAATATCAAAATTTATCCTTCTTTCTTTAGTTTAACCAGCTGAGGCAGAACTTCCCTGGCCGCCTCTTCACCCCTGTCAATAGCTTTTTCCACACATTGAAAATCAAAGGGGCCAAGATCGCTCACCCCGGGAGCGATGAGCACGTCGGCATCATTGCTTTGCCTGCGATGAATTTCCCGGGACATAATATCAAGTGATTTTGACATCACATCGAAAATATGACTTATTTTATAGTCTCCCACATGGATCCCCACATCAACCGCAATTACCAGTTCCGCACCCATTTCCCTGACAACAGAAGCGGGCACTCTTTGCAGAACACCGCCGTCTACAAGCAGTTTTCCCCCTATCTCCACAGGGCTGAAAATACCGGGGATGGCACAGGAGGCGCGCACCGCCCTGGCAACAGATCCTTCCGTTAAGACAACCCGTTCGCCGCTGATAAGATCAACGGCCACCACTGCAAGGGGCAGGGTAAGATCGGCAAAATTTCGTCTCCCCGTAAGCATGTACAGCAGTTCTTCCAGCTTATCCCCGGCGATGAGACCCATGCGCGGAAAGGTCAAGTCCATCCAGGTGCGGCGGGAAATCCGCTGAGCCAGCCGCTCAATCAATTTCAGTTTCAAGCCGCAGGCATAAAGAGCGGCAATCAGGCTGCCCATACTGGTTCCGGCAATATAGTCTATCTTTATCCCTTGTTCCTGCAGCACCCTGATGGCCCCAATATGAGCCAGCCCCCGGGCCAAACCGCCACCCAATGCAAGGCCGATTTTAGGATTTTTTTTCATCTGTCACCACAACCCTATATGCCGACAAATTGCTAAATCTGGTAAAATATATGGTAGAGCAAATATAAGGCAACAGCACAGGTAAGTATACCGCCTACTCTCAGGACCGCAATGTAAGCAGCCACAGGAGGTATATTCTTAGCTCTTCTACCGATGCGCAACCACCAGAACACCCTGGGATAAAATAAAGATACCAGTCCGATTGCCAGAATAAATAAAGCAAGCAAAATAAAACTTAGCCTGTCCGGTGTTGCCATACCAAATATATCATCCTTCCAGTTTTTTAATATATTCTTTCAAGGGAAGCAGTTTCCCTTTATGAAAAGAAGAATGATTTTAAAAGCTGCAAGGGCAGCTGGAACAATCCATATGTATAATCAGGCTGTACTATTTTGATCAGTCGTTACGGAATTTACGCACAATGAGATCATATACCAACGGCGGCACCAGTTCTTTGATCTCCCCGCCGAATCCGGCAATCTCTTTGACAATGCTGGAGCTGAGATAGGAATATTTGCTGTTTGTAACCATGAACAGCGTCTCCACAGCAGGATTCATCTTTTTATTCACCAGCGCCATTTGAAATTCAAATTCAAAGTCTGAAATAGCCCTTAACCCTTTAATAATAATGTTGACATTTTTATTCTTCACATAGTCAATAAGTAAACCTCCAAAATAGTCGATTTCCACATTTGGGTATTGGTCGGTGCAGCGCTGCAGCATTTCCATTCGCTCTTTCAGGGTAAAAACCGTCTGTTTGCGCGGATTTTCCAGGATGGCAACGATGAGATGGTCCACAATAGCGGCAGTTCGTGTGATGATATCCAGGTGTCCTTTTGTGATAGGATCAAAGCTGCCAGGATAGATTGCTTTTCCCATTGATCGCTTTCCCCCTTTGATTTTTCTGTAAGATTGAAGGTGTAAAATGATATTACTTTCGGCATCATCCTCTCCGGTTCCTTCCGAAAAAATAAAGATCCCTTTGATTTCAGCTCTTTTTCGATTTTATTGCTGAATTTTGGGAAGAATAGCCCCCGACCCTCCCAGGAGTACACATAATTCATTGGAAATGTATAAATTTCTATTCTATAACCCATAATACTGGTGAAGCAACATTTCTCCAAAAAGCTCTTCCTCCGGTTTCTCCTCTCCCAATCACCGTTTAAGCGGTGATTTACCGCAGGGTGTTTTTAAACCTGCGGTCTTTTTTTGGTTTCACAAAAATAAAAGGCGGGCCGAAGCCCGCCGATGTAATGAAGGTAATAAGTGCTACAACTGAGTGGGTTGGGTACTGCCCTTGCCTACCAGCTGGTTTTCAGCTGCATGGATCATTTTCCGAACCATGTTCCCACCTACATGGCCATGAGTACGGGCAGGCAGTGCGCCGAGATCGCCTGTATAGTCGATTCCCAGCTCATTGGCCACTTCCATCTTGAAGCTTTCAAGTGCATCCGCTGCTTCCAAGACAAGAATACGACCCGGTCTCCGCGGCATTTCTTCACCTCCTTTTATATGATGCGCTCTTATTTTGTCATCTTACCGGACAATTATGCTTAGTATTGTTTTCAATAAGGCTATGATCTTGTTTCAATTAATATTTAAATCCAGGGTATCCATAATTTTCATTTGCCGGTTTACGGTAAAATGTCCAATTTTTTTTGATTTGTGCTCATCCTGGCAGTATGCTAAAATAATCTAGCACTGATTTTTTCAGTAAGAGTATTTATGTGCAGGAGGTTAAACAAGCTGTGGCTAAAATATGCCAGATCTGTGGTAAAAGGAAGGCGTCAGGATTTCAGATCAGCCATTCGCACATCAAAACGAAGCGGCGGTGGCGCCCAAACATTCACAAGGTTAGGGCACTGGTGGAGGGATCTCCGCGGCGGATTAATGTGTGCACCCGCTGTCTAAAATCCGGAAGAGTAGAGCGGGCGCTCTAGTATGCGCTTCACATTGTAGATGCAACATCCAAAAATGGGGCCGCCATTATGGCGGCCCCATTGATTTAGCTGCTTCTGTTTAGCGGCGATCCAGGAAATAAGCTTTGCTTTCATAAACCGCGTCGGCAACCTCGCGGCGCAGCGTATTGGTGTTAATCGGTTGAATGTTGGTCAGGATACTCATCCCGCCCAGTGTTTTTGCCAGGGTCTCGCCTTCCAGCGTTCCAGCCAGGATATCCTTTGCCCAGGCTTCAAGCTTGGGAACCATATCATTGACGAGAACCTGGGTCATGATCAAGGGGAGCCGTGCCTCTTCTTCTCCCTTTTCTGCCAAAATCTTCTTTGTCCGCAGCAGGGCGCTTTCAACAGCGAACAGTTCCATGGCCATATTGGCCAGTCCGACGAGGATCTCCTGTTCATTGGTAAGCGCTTCGCTGAATTTTTGTGCTGCATTACCGGCTGCCATGAGGAAGAGTTTTTTCATCTTGTTTAAAATAAATTCTTCGCGATCAAGACTTTCAACAGGTTCCTCGGCCTCACGCAATTTTTTAAGTTCTTCACCCAGCCCAAATACAGCATCCATAAAGGGCAGTTCGCCTTTGAGGGCCTTCTGAATCAGGGTGCCGGGAATGATCATCCGGTTGACCTCATTTGTCCCTTCAAAGATGCGATTAATCCGGCTGTCGCGGTAGCTGCGCTCAACAGGATATTCGTCACAATAGCCATAACCGCCGAAAATTTGTACCGCTTCATCAACAACGTAGTCCAGCATTTCGGAACAAAATACCTTGGAGATAGAACACTCAATGGTGTATTCGCGAATTGCCGCCGCGATCTCCGCAGCATCGCCACCGGCCTCGGTTATCTTCTCCATTGCCTGATCGAGCATTCCGCCGAGACGGTAAACCAGGCTTTCGGTAGCATAGATAAGTATGGCCATCTGGGCAATCTTATACTTGGTAAGGTTAAAGTCTGCAATAGGCTGCTTAAACTGGATCCGTTCAAGGGCGTAATCCACTGTTTCCTCCAGGGCCCGCTTGGCTCCGCCAACGCAACCGGCGCCAAGCTTGAAACGGCCGATGTTAAGGATATTGAAAGCAACATGGTGGCCCTTTCCTTCTTCCCAAAGCATATTCTCTATAGGCACCTTGACATCTTCCAGAATTACACTGCGCGTCGAGGAACCGTGGATCCCCATTTTGCCTTCTTCTTCTCCCAGGCTGACCCCTTCGGTGTCAGCATCAACGATAAAGGCGGTAAATTTTTCGCCGTCGATCTTCGCGTATGTGATAATAACATCCGCCCAGGCTGCATTGGTTATAAATGTCTTCTCCCCATTTAAGGTGTAATATTTACCGTCTTCGGATAAGGTGGCAACAGTCTTACAGTTCATCGCATCAGAACCGGCTTCCGGCTCAGTTAAAGCATAGGCTGCAATTTTTTTAGCTGTAGCCAGCTGCGGCAGATACTTTTTCTTCTGCTCTTCGTTGCCATAATAAACGATAGGTAGCGTCCCTATACCGGTGTGCGCTCCAAAAGCGGTGGCAAAGGAACCGCCGCCGGACACACATTCGGTAATAAGCATGGATGTAACCTTGTCCCCGCCTTCGCCGCCATACTCTTCGGGAACATCGCTGCTGAGCAGGCCCAATTCCCCGGCTTTACGAATCAGTTCTACGGTCACGCCTTCTTCTTTTGCTTCAATTTCATCAATTTTAGGAACTACTTCGTTCTCGATGTAATCCAAAACTGTGTTTTTAATCATCAGATGAATTTCGTCAAATTCTTCGGGTGTAAATACAGTTGCTTCGTCGACAGGGCCCAGTAAAAAAGCGCCTCCCTTGATTAAATCACCCATTTCTAAAACGTCACCCCTTATTTATAGATTTGATAAAAGATCACTTTTATCTGTTAATATTTTCGATAGTGAAACAACTTTACCTGCTTTGTGAAACTTTTAACTTGTCCGCTATTTCAGTCTTATAAAAATATTCCCGGCATTGCCGGGAATATTTGCGGCAGTCCGGGATAAGATGTTAACTCTTTATAAACAAACCTAGAATCCCTTTAACCACACCTTTAAAAATGGTAGGCACTTTGATTACATAAAAGCGCACGGTAACCCCCCTCCCTGATTAATGCATATTCTTTTATTACCAGTAATAACGATCATATATGTAAAGCTGCCAACCGCCCCAGATCAAGAGCGCACCCAGCAGCAGCGGCCACAGATAAAGAGGAAGCATCCTGATTACCAGAAGGGCTCCTCCGGAAGCCAGGATAATGCCGCCGCTTTTTCTTAAGATTACGCCCATGCGCCTGACACCCATACCTGCCGACCTCCAATAGTATCTGCATTTTTCCCAGGGAATGCCCTGTTATTATATGCACCTTCCGGTGAAGCGTGAATAGGGGGTCAGGTCTTGAAATATCAGTTTTTGTATACAAGCATGGGGCGCCCTGCTCTTGCTTCAGCTATTGATTTATGCTAATATTGAGTTCGCAGAAGATATGCCGAAGTGGCGGAACAGGCAGACGCACACGACTCAAAATCGTGCGGGCGCAAGCCCATGTGGGTTCGATTCCCACCTTCGGCACCATTTTTATAAGAGGCTATGTGGGATGGGGATAAAATCTATTTCAGATCTGCAAAAACCGGGGCACGCCGTGAATATTAAGCCGGCGACAATGCTACTCTCCGGTTCCCATGAGCGCCTGAACACCTTCCATGAATTTGCGCCAGTTGACATCTTCCATGTAGTGCATGAACAGCACTTCCCTGATGCCGTTATCCTCGATGAATTGGATGATGTTTTTGCCCGCTGCATCTATGCTGTAAAACCGCGAGTCCACCACATAAATCTCCTGGTAGTGCGGCAGCAAGAACGGTACCAGTGCGTTGCCAAAGGAATCCTTTATCACCAGGATTTTCTTTCCATTCTCCACTTCCGTTTCGATTACACCCCAGGTTAACTCGCCGGAGCTGATGAAAACCAGGTACTTGTTTGTCTTGCTCTCTGCATATTGCAGATCAATGACTTCTCTTTTTTCAGGCCCCCTGCCGTAGTAAATTGTAAATTCATGTTCTGTGAAAGGCACATATACAGAGAGGGTGTCGGGATTCTCCTCAAGGCTTTTGTCCAGTGTCTTCGAGTAGGAGCTGCCTAGAAAACCGTCGAGATCGATTCTCCGGTATTTCTCCAGCGGGACAGGAGCTTCTCCCCTGGTTTCCATGAAGGCGCAATAGGCATAATAGGCGCCCAGGGCGGTCCAGTGATGGTCTGTCCGAAAATAGATATACTCGTCAGTGCGGCTGCTTAAGGCATCGTAAACATTGATCGACTGGATGCCCCGTTCCAGCAGGCCATTTAGATATCTCAGGGCCTCATTCTGTGAGTCGGTGATCCCCTGGTACCTTCTGAGCTGGACAAATTCGCTGTTGGTGGGGGCGATCATGGAATAGATCTTGACGTTTTTGCCCAGCTCCGCTTTGTAACGGTTCAATATGCCGGCATAGTAGTCGAAGCTCTCTTTTTTGAATTTGAACAGTTGGATCGCCTGGCCATCCACAACAAGCCAGTAGCCCACATTCTCATCATCGCCGTCGTCCATCTCCGGCAGCAAGGGATGGTCATCGGGAGGATTATCATTTGTTCCGGGCTTTTCCCTGGATGGTTTCTCTTCTGTTTCGGGCGGACGCTGCAGCTCCTCTGGAGCGGTCACTATTGAAACGCCGGGGCCCAGCAAATAGAAAGCCTGCCTGATCTGGCGGCTCGATTTTACCAGGGCGTCGCGAAAAATGAAGGTGTCACTGTAGTAATTTTCAAGTCCCCGGAAATAAGCGCCGCTAAAAAGGGTCTGCACGCTGAACTTCGGCCGCTTATGCAAAGCCCTGTGCTCGAGCTGTGAAACCGTGGCCTTCTCCACGTTTAGCAGGTTGGCCAGCCCCAAAAAAGTAATGGCGAAGAGAAAAAATATAACATCCACCCGCAGCTTTTTCATTATCCCTATCCCTGCCCCCAGCAATTTTGTATCAAGCAACCAGCCCAATCCTGTAACCGTGGATTGGGCCGCGAAGCACTAAAACCTGAAATACAGAAAGGGGTTATATGATTGCCCCACAAGGAAGATAATCGATAAAACAAAGACGGCAATGTTGACCAAAGGGGCGGCAACTTTACCCAGGGCAAAAATTTTAACCTTAACTCCAGGCACGAGTCTCTTTGCTCCGTCAACGAGGCACCTCTTGATGGGAATGCAGCAAAGAGCGGCAATGAAAAGAAAGAAGGCGTTGTTTGAGAAATGAATTACAACCTCCGGTCCCGAAAAAGATGATGCCTTTATTCCGAACATGATCCCCAGGTATTCCAGCGCCTGCCCCAGGTCCAGATGATAGAAGAAAACCCAGCCGATCATCACCGCAATCAACAGGTAGATCCTGGAGACAACAGCCGGCAGTTTTTCGAACAGAGGTAAAAGAAACCTCTTTTCCAAAATAATGAGGGCGAAATAATAGAGGCCCCATACCACGAAGTTCCAGCTTGCACCATGCCACAACCCGGTGAGCGACCACACCACAAGGAGGTTCCTGAAATGGTGCCGCCTGTTGCCGCCCAGGGGGATGTAAAGATAATCCCTGAAGAAGCTGCCCAGGGAGATGTGCCAGCGTCTCCAAAACTCGGTGGCGGACCTGGCGATATAGGGGTAGTTGAAATTCTCCTTGTAGGTAAAACCAAACATCCTCCCAAGCCCGATGGCCATATCGGAGTAGCCCGAGAAATCAAAGTATATCTGAAAGGTGAACAGGAGGATGCCCAGCCAGGCTCCGGCAACAGGCAGCCGTGAATAATCGCCACCCATGAAATTCTCGCAGATTTTCCCTGCCGTATTGGCGATCAATACTTTTTTGCCCAGGCCCATGATAAAACGGCCGGCCCCGTAATTGAACTGCTCCCAGCTTTCCACTCTGTGCTCAATATCACCGGCTATATCCTTATATCTCACAATGGGCCCCGCCACCAGCTGGTGAAAAAGAGAAACAAAAAGCAGCAGCTTGAAAAAAGATCTCTGCGCCTCTGTCTCCCCTCTGTACACATCCACCACATATGAAATAGTCTGAAAGGTGTAGAAGGATATACCTATGGGGAGGCCAAAGGATGTGACCTGCAGATTCGTACCAAGCAATGCATTCATGTTGCCCAGGAGAAAACCGGAGTACTTGAAAAAACCGAGTAAAAGCAGGTTTCCCGTCACTGATAGGGCCACTGCCGCCTTGCCCTTCCAGTTGCGGCGGTTCCCTCCGGCCACAAGGGCGTTGAAGTAATCAAAGAGGGTGGAGATAATCAGGAGTGTAATCCATACCGGTTCACCCCAGGCATAGAAGAACAGTGAGACGATGATGAGCAGGCAGTTGCGGTAAGACCTCTTTTTGAGCACATAATATAGCAGCAAATTGAGGGGCAAAAAAACGCAAAGAAAATAAAGACTGGAAAATACCAATTTCTGCGGCCTTCTTTACCAGATGTGGTTAATATTCAAGCTGCGTCAAGGATTACTGCTGCTAAAGGCAAAAGGCTTCCAGCACGCTCCCATCTTCGGTGGAAAGTATAACCGGCAGCCTTGGAAAGATATGAAGAGCCGCCAATTGCTTTTAGTTTACCATAACTTAAACAGCCTTACAATGTATTGCTCGACAGAATTGGACTTTTTCAGCTCGAT
>CAYXKD010000069.1:0-9720 GCA_964464625.1 uncultured Syntrophomonadaceae bacterium | reverse complement strand
TCCCGCATATACTGGACATACTGGATCAGCGCCTGTTCCTTCTGCTGCAGCGCTTTCTCGAGCAAGCTCAAGGTATGCATATCTGTCAACCCCCTTTCTCTATCATCACTCTCGCTGGTACTATTGCCCCGTTATCGCTATTTATACAGATCTCCAACTGCCAGTCATCAACCAAAATCCCCTTTTTTTCTAACCACCCTTCACCACAAGCCGTCACAGAGTAGCAGGGAATCCTTTCCAACATGACGAATACAATAGCATTACGCTTTAAGTAATGATTGGATGATGCCCCATGAAAATTGACCTTCAAAAGGGCCGCACAGTTGCTGAATTGCTATATTCCGCCTTCCGCTCCCGGGGTATTCACGGCCAAACTGCAATGCCCGAAGACCTGGCACCCGAAAGCGTAACCCCGGGCAGCAGGGAACACCTGCTCTTTATCACCCTGACGGTAGCAATTGATTATCAACGTGATGCCGTTGCTCTATGGAACAGCTCCCGCCTTTCATATGAAAATCCAGCTACAAGGTACCTGTTCGATCCGGGGAAGCTGGCCAAAGTACCTTTCAGTAAAATTGTACGGGATATGCAGAAGTACAAGCTGAGTCGGAAACCCGTCAGGGATGCGCAGATCTGGTCTACCATAGCCACGACCTTCTGCAAGAAATATAATAACGATCCCCGCAACCTTCTCGACGCCGCTCAATACAGAGCTGATCAGCTTTTACAGATGCTGCTGGAAGGCAGGCACCAGCAGGGAACAAGCGAACGGCAAGATTTTCCTTACTTGCGCGGGCCCAAGATTGGGCCTCTGTGGATCCGGATGCTTCGTGACAACCTGGGCTATGATCTGGATAACATGGAGACAATTCCCATACCGGTAGACATTCATATTGCCAGAGCCACCCTGGCTCTGGGTATAGTAAGAGGCAGCTATGAGGGGACCATTAAACATCTTTTTGGATATATCCGCAAGGCCTGGTTTGAATCAGTTAGGGGAGTCATCCGCCCCGACGGTCTGCCCATGATCGCCCTGGATGTTGATGAGCCGCTCTGGCACCTGTCCCGTCAGGGATGCAGCACCCGTGATCCAACAGGTAAATGTGCTAAAAAAGAGGACTGTCTGTGCAGAGATTATTGCATGCCCGGGTTGATCGATATCAATATGGAAAAGGGTTACGTTAAAATTGTTACAGGGAGGTGAACACCCTGATGCGCAGTGATGAAAGGAAACGCCTGTTGATCATCCCCTGCTGCGCCAGAAAAAGGACCGGCGGGGAACCATGGCAGCCAAACCCGCAGACATACGAGGGCGTCATCAGCAAAGGCATTGCCCAACGGGTTTTTGAAGCCCGTAAAGTGATACTGAAAGCAATTACGGATTCAGGCACAGGTTATCACGAGCCGAAATACAAAAAAAATGGGGCGATACAAAGAGGCCCCGATTTCGGCTGTCGCGATATTTCCGGGGAATATATGCCCGCAATCGACAGGTATTGCGGTACCCTGTATGCTGCTTGCCCCGGGATAACAGCGCAGCTCAGGGAAAATGCCGAAGAGGGACCCCGTCTGTTGATCCTTTCCGCGCTTTACGGACCCCTGCACCCCCTTGACAGTATCCAGGACTACAACCTGGCCATGGGGGATCGCCATGCTGGAAAGGCCTGGGCTGATCTCTTCCCTGCGTTCCTGGCCTCCTTCGTTGAGGCTTTTGATGTCAGAAAGATCGAATTCTTCTTTGGAGCATCGACAGCTTACTTTCGCATCGCACAAAGAGCAGTTTCCCCGCTGATCCGGGCGGGACATATCCAGGTAATCCTTCACGAAGTCCAAAATGGCAATCTCCGGGAGACACCGCACAACCACGGCTTAACTTTAGCCCGCAGACTGGGCTGCAAACCCGCAGGAATTTTGACAAGGAAGGTTATCATTAGAGAAATAGAAGCGTAAATGCCGCCATCAAGTTAACAGATTCAGAGGACCGGATTACGCGTTGCAAGTTGCTACCTGGCTTTGCGAGCGCGGAGGAGGGTGTTACCGGTACGGCGGGAGCGGTGAATGGAGGTTGGGTTAAAGCCGGCCTGCCGCAGCCAGTCCACCGCTTCGGAAAGTGTAGCCACATAGAACCCGGGCATGCGCAGAACCCGGGTGCAGTAATAAAGGGCCGCCGGCGCCGGGGAAATCCGGCCACTGTCGAGGTAGCGGTGCTGCAGGTAAAGCAGGCCGCCCGGCTTCAGAGATTGGCAAATCTTTTTCAGTACCGGAATGCTCTGATCGGGGGATCTGTAAAAGACGTTCGAGGCAAGAACAAGATCATAGCCATGGCCAATGGAATCAACGTTAAAATCGCCGCTGCGGTATTCGACCCGTTCACCGAAGCGACAGCGTTCCAGGAAGCCCCGTGTCAGGCGGAGCACTCCAGGTCTGTCATAGAGAACAGCATGTAGATCCTTATTTAGAAGACATAGAGCCGCCGTATAGAGACCGTGGCTGCAACCCAGATCGAGCATCAGCCGCGCCCGACCAAAGTCGGGATCACGCGCCACCCGCCGGGCTACAGCCGCGATGTTACCGCTGCTGACGGCGCTTTGGGCCATGATCCGGGTGAAGCTAAAATCACCGGCAGCCCCCTGCCCTGTTTTAGCTCTGCTGGATGGCGGCCCAAACAACTCCCATCCGGCATTTTGCATCTTCTGCAATCGGTTAAAACGGGCTTGCAGAAGATCACAGGCACTGTGTGCGGAATTACGGCGCAGAAAAAGCCCGGCAGCGGGGGAGAGCCGGTAACTCTCCCCCTTCTTTACCAGGCAGGCCAAGGAGGCAAGGGCATCCAGGAAGGCAGCAGTTTTTGTGAGGTCGCCGCCCAGTGACATGGCAAGTTCGCCGGCGGTGAGCGCTGCCCCGCCGATTATGTCGAAGACACCACACTCCAAAGCAATCCGGAGCAACAGTGTAGCCTCATAGCCAAACAGGTACTGCTCCAAAAAACATGTGCTTAGTGAAGGCGCTATCTCCGAAAAACGTTGATCATGCTTCAGCATCCCGGCCACCTTCTTTCCCCAACCGTAAACAGTTTTTAATGCAGCCTGGCTCTGTGCAAATCCGGCCGGAATTCAAAATCAAGCGTAAATTCCTCAACATGTTTTCGGGCCGCATAAACAGTGACATCGTGGTAGATGGTCACAATCGGCGCTTTTTCAGCTACCAGGACCTGCAACTCATTATAAAGATCGCTGCGCTTTTCCTGATCCATTTCACACGCCGCTTCAGTGATGAGAGCATCGGCTTCGGGATCGCTGAAGTTGATGCCCCTGCTGAGGTTGAAGCCTCCCTCTGAGCCGATCCACTCACTGAAGAAATCATCAGGGTCGCTGCCGGTCCATGGGGTCAGGCTAATGTGGTACTCGCCCGCCCTGGCAGCATCATTGTACGCCCCCTGCTCGAGGCTTTTTAATGAAGCGGTAAACCCGAGTTTACCCAGCTCTGTCTGCAGGTACTGGGCTATGGAAAGGACCGGCCACCGCCGGGCCCAGTTGGCGCAGACAAGAATTTCAATCTCTTCGTCCCCTTCGGCCAGGTTCTGCTCGATCAATTCTTTCGCGGCGGCGGGGTCATAGACAGGCGCACCTTCGGGATCAAGCCAGGATTCGGCCAGGGGGGAAAGAAGACCCACCGCCGGTTTACCGTAGCCATCCAGCAGTTTATCCACCAATTCTCTGCGGTCTAGGATCATGGAAACAGCCCGCCGCAGCTCCGGTTTCTCAAACGGTACCCTCTCTGTTTGAAAGATCAGGTAAACCGAGGTCAGGACATCCGCGGTGAACAGCTCAATTTCCGGATCTGCCTTGAGCAGGGGCACCTGCTCCGGCAGGATCACCCCGACATCCGCCAGAACGTCTACCTCACCCGCCTGCAACGCCGCCACACGGGTGTTTTCGTCGGGGATGTAATGGAAGACGACCCTCTCGATCTCCGGGGCGTCCAACCTGTAATCGGCAAAAGCCTTGAGTACAATTGTGTCCTCACCCCGCTCTTCGAAAACATAGGGGCCTGTGCCGACAGGTGCCTTCAGACCGGTCTCGCCCTCATCCAGCACCAGGGGACTGAACATGGCGCTGTTAAAATAGCTGATGAGTTCCGGAAATGTAGGATGCGGCGCAGCCAGTTCCACTTCCACGGTCAGCGGCCCCACCACCCTGACCTCGACAAGATCCTGGTAAGGCTGGGAAGTGGCCGGATGCTTACTCAGTCGTAAAAGGTTTTTCTGAACCACCTCTGCATCGAGTGCGCTGCCGTCGTGAAATGTAACCCCCTCACGCAATTCGAAAGTCCAGATTTTGCCGTCGGAGGAAGAAGCGAAGTTTTCCGCCAGCCAGGGCATGGCCTCAAGATTTTCATTTAAATAGACGAGGCTTTCCCAGACATTGGTGCTGCCGTGCAGGAAGGTGCGATCCTCGGGGCCATAATAGAAATCACGGCCCACCCCAATAACAAGTTCGGATTCTTTTTCTGTACCCACTGGTTCCCCGGCACAGCCGGCCACCAGGAATATCAGTAACAAAGTGCCAAACAGATACATCACAGATCTTAATCGTATGTCAAGTCGCATCATGCTGCAAACCTCCTTTATTATTTTATCTCTCCATAGGGACATTTCAAAAGCGTCCTGTCACCACTCCCCGTCCTCACTTTAAAGAGGAGGGGAAATCCATGGATATCAGCCTCCATTCTTCGGGACATCTATTTATACTGCGGTTTACTGATGCAGGCTATCTCCCCTGCCCTGTTGAAACAACTTCTCCGCCCTGCTATTTTCAGTTCACCCGGAAACAGGCGGCACGGTGGCCATCCGCCACCTCTGTCATCGGGGGGCTATCACTGCTGCAGCGTTTCAGCTTCACCGGGCAGCGCGGATAAAAGCGACAACCTGGAGGAAGATCTGCCGGATCAGGAGGCTCACCTTCCAGCAGGCGCATCGCTGAAGGGCTGAACAGATGCGGTTCCGCCGCCAGCAGCGCCTGTGTATAGGGGTGGAGCGGATGCTGCAGTTCACCGGCAGGCAGTTCCTCAACAATCCTCCCGGCGTAGATCACCGCCACGCGCGAACAAAGATAGCGCACCGCTGCCAGATCATGCGATATGAAAAGAAAGCCGACACCGCAATTTTCCTTTAAATCGAGAAGAAGATTTAGCAGCCGGGCCTGAACGGAAAGATCCAGCCCGGAGGTAACCTCATCGAAAAGTATTAGCGCCGGATCAGCCGCCAGTGCGCGAGCCAGAGCGATGCGCCGCTGCTGCCCCCCGCTAAAAGCATGAGGGTAGCGGCGCCGGTCGCCGCCCTGCAAGCCTACCTCCATTAAAACCTGCGCCACTCTTTCAGGTATCCGGCGGCGATCCCGACCGTCTGAAAAATTAAGCAGCGGCTCGGAAACAATTCGCTCCACGGTCAGGCGGGGATTAAGTGAGGCGGCGGCATCCTGAAAAACTGCCTGCACCTCCCGGTGAAAGCGGTCCCACCGTCGGCCGGATCCGTGGTTCAGGGATTCCCCCCGAAATAAAAGATCCCCTGCGCCGGGGCGCTCCAGCCCGAGAAGCAGTCGCAAAAGGGTACTCTTCCCGGATCCGCTCTCCCCGACCAGACCGAGGGCGTCATGTTCAGCCACGACGATATCCACACCATCCAACGCGCAGATGCTCTTGCGGCCCAGGCGGTATTCTTTGCTTAGCCTCCGACCTTCTAGCAGGATCATGGACCGCCCACCGCCTCTCCCGCAGCTCTTCCCCCGGACAGGCTGGCACGATGACAGGCAGCTAGGCGGCAGCCGTTCCCAGCAGCGAGCAGCGGGGGGACTTCATCCCGACAGAGGGGCATGGCCAGCGGGCAGCGCGGGTGAAAAACGCAGCCGCCGGGACGCTGCAGCGGCGAGGGCGGCAGTCCATCCGGTGGCTCCAGGCGTTTGCCCCGTCTGAAAGACGGATGTGAGCGCAGCAGCGACAAAGTGTAGGGATGCCGGGGCTCCTGGAAGATCTCCTGCAGGGGACCGTATTCCACAAGGCGGCCTGCATATAGCACGGCTACGCTATCGGCGATGATCGCCGCTGCAGCCAGATTATGGGTGATCAGCAGCAGGGAAAAACAGCATTCGTCGAGCTGCCGCCTCAGCTCGCTCAAGATCTGCAACTGCAGAGTGGCGTCAAGAAAGCTGGTCGGTTCGTCGGCGATCAACACCTGCGGGTGCAGCGCCAGGGCCAGAGCGATGGCCGCCCGCTGGCGCATCCCCCCGCTTAGCTGAAAAGGATAACTGCGGTAAGTCTGCCGGGGGGTGAGCCCGACTCCCTCTAAACCTTCCACAGCTTTTTCCCTTGCCTCCGCCCGGGTGAGAGGCTCGTGTGCCAGAATGGTCTCGGCAATCTGCGCCCCCACTGTAAAAACGGGGTTAAACGAGGCCAGCGGATCCTGGAAGATCAGGGAAATCTCCTTTCCTCTGACCCGGCGCATCTCCGCCTGCGGCAGCGCCAGCAGATCGCGATCTTTCAGGAAGACCTTGCCGCCTGTGATTCTACCCGGGGGCGGCACCAGCCGCATCAGGGAAAGCGCTGCGACACTCTTCCCGGCTCCGCTTTCGCCTATCAGGGCCAGGCAGCGGTTCTTTTGCAGGGCAAATCCAATCCCGTCAACGGCGCGAATGATCCCTTCAGGGGTGTAAAAAGATGTCGAGAGCCCGGAGGCCCGCAGCACTGTTTCATTAGGCCTACTCAAGGGGGCCGCCCCCCTTCTGTGCACTGGCGCCGGGGTGCAGCGTCTCTTCCACAGCGGTCGGTCCGCTGTACCCCCGTGGGTCAAGAGCGTCTCTGAGGCCGTCGCCAAGCAGGTTAAATCCGAGAACGGTAACAGCGATAGCAGCGCCGGGGATTACCATCAGATGCGGGAATGTCTGCATAAAAGGACGGGCATCGTTGATCATCGTCCCCCATTCCGGCGTGGGCGGCTGCGCCCCCAATCCTAAAAAAGATAGCGTAGAAATAGCCAGGATCAGCTTGCCCAGATCCAGAGTGGCGAGGACCGCTACCGGCGGCAGCACGTTGGGCAAAAAATGGCGCAGGACCAGCGCCGGCCCTCTGCTTCCGGAGATCCTGGCGGCGGCAATATACTCTTTTTCCCTGATGGATAAAACCATCCCCCGCACAACGCGGGCATAGCCAACCCAGGTGACAAGAGCCAGAGCAAGCATGGCATTAAGCAGACCGGGCCCCAGGATCCCGACTACCACCAGGGCGAGAACAAGGTTAGGAAAGGCGAGGACCAGATCAACAAAACGCATGATCACGCTGTCGACAATTCCGCCGCAGTAACCGGCCAGCAAACCTAGCGGAACCCCAATCGCAAGCGTCACCGCCAGTACGACCAGAGAATACTGCAGCGTGACCCGGGCGCCAAAGAGAAGCCGTGAATATAGGCAGCGGCCGAGGCCGTCCGTTCCCAGGGGGTAGCCTTCGCCGGGCGGCAGGAGCCGATCGCCCAGAGAAACCGGCTCAGGGTCATGCAGCGCCAGGGACGGCGCAAAAAGGGCGGCAAGAAAAATTGTCCCTACCAGAAGAAGGCCCAACAACGAAGCCGGGTCCTTAGGCACTTTCATCCGCAGATCAGCTCACCCCCTGCCGGCCAAATTTAATCCGGGGATCTAGAAAGTAATATGAAAGATCAACCGCCAGATTGACTGTGACATAGATCAGCGCCATTAAAAGGGCGTAGGCTTGAATGACCGGGATATCCCGGTTAAAGATGGCCTGGATGGCCAGCCGGCCCACACCCGGCCAGGCAAAAACCTGTTCTACTACGGCTGTGCCACCCAGAAGTCCCCCCACGGTCATCCCAAAGACTGTGATTAAGGGAATAAGAGCATTACGCAGAGCATGCCGCCCGATCACCGCTGCCTCGCGCAGTCCGCGGGCCCGGGCCGCGCGGACAAACTCGAGCTGCAGCACTTCGAGCAGGCTGGAACGGAGCAGGCGGGCATAAACCGCGGCCAGGGCAAATCCCAGGGTCAGCGATGGCAGCAGCAACCGGGACAACCCTCCGCGCCCCATCACCTGCAGGTATGGGCTGGGAACAGCCACGTAGCAGATCAGCAGTAGACCGACATAGAAAGAGGGCAGCGAAGCACCCAACAGGGCGGTAAAACGGCTCAAGTGATCAACAATTGTCCGCGGGAAGAGCGCAGCCAGGGTGCCCAGGGGTAGAGCCAGGAGCAGCATGACCACCAGCCCCCCTGCCGCGAGCTCCAGCGTCGCAGGCAGACGGCTGAATATCTCGCCGGCCACCGGTTCTCCGCTGGTATAGGAAATCCCCAGATCCCCCCGGGCAGTCCGGCCCAGCCATGTTACAAAACGTTGTAGAACAGGTCCATCCAGTCCCAGCTGATGCCGTACTGCGGCCAGGGCTTCTGGAGTCACTTCGATCTCGTTTTTCATCAGGATGATCTCCGCAGGATCTCCCGGCGCCAGCTCCACCATCAGGAAAGTAATCAAGCTGAGCCCCAGCATCACCGGGATCAGGATCAGAATCCTTCGTACGATGTAACCCCCCATAGTCACCTTTCGTGTTACTGTTATTTAATATAGTACCACGCGTATCCTAAAAAAATTCCCTCAATGCTACATTAAGGCAATTGCGTGCTACTTAATAATGTTCTCGTCAATTTCTCATATTCCTGCTGAATTTATGAATTATTATTTTTACGAATTTAATGGCTATTCTTTGAGATGCCGGATATGTAAAGTGAAGGATGCCAAGGGTATTGCTGTTGGAACCGGCAATCTGCCATTGACACTCTTGCAGATGTTATCGCCCGCAGCATTTTTTAAATTTCTTGCCGCTGCCGCAGGGGCAGGGCTCGTTGCGCCCGATTTTCTTGCGGGTTTTTAAATTAATGACCTCTGGTTCTGCCTGCTCCACCAGGAAAGGCTCCCGGGGCAGCGGCTTTAGAAATTCCTTTTCTTCCTGAAATAGTTCACCGGGGGTATGACCCTTTAGCACCCACTGCCTGGTGTTGTTATGCAGCTCCGAAGCCTGTACTATAAGCAGCTGCAAAAAGTCAAAAGAGGGAATCTCCAGCCGGCTTTCCAGACACCTAATAATTTCATTTGACTTACCGTCAATATTAATAATGTCAATCAGCTGCAGCGCAATTTCATTTTGATCCGCTTCACTCAGATCATAGTACTCTGTTAGAAACATTAAAAAATCATTCAGGGCCGGAGTCCTGTCAATATAGCCGGGAACAGCGGCCTTTAAAAGCTGTCTCTTTGTAAATGGATAGTAATCAACACTCTGTCGCGATCTGTGTTCAACAAAGAGCCCCTTGGGATCAGGGACCCTGCGATCACAGATACCGTATTCAGAATATCGAACCTGCCCGTAAAATCCGATAGCCGGTGTGAGCACATCCAGGTATTCAAAATAATCCACCTTGCCCCCCGTTAGCCGCTCGATTCTCTCTGTCAAGACCCTTACTCCCATTACTCCATAGTAATAAAGCATGCCGTGAGTTAGTGTAATCCACTCCGTGTTTCGGTTAATGATCTTTTCCAGCTGAACACCGTCAGTACGGCTAAACAGATCGCTTAATTCCGGAGGCATATATAACATTCTTTCATTATTGTAAATGCCGGGGAAAAGAAGGCAACGGTAAAGCAGCATCTGTGCTTTTTCCATCTCCA
>CAYXKD010000068.1:0-9791 GCA_964464625.1 uncultured Syntrophomonadaceae bacterium | reverse complement strand
CTTTGCCAGCAAGGGGTGCGGCCCGTTTTCTTTACTTTAGGCTGTTAAAGTCAGGTTGTTATAATCATTGTAACATATGGGGTTAAACAGGGTGGAGGGTTTTTATTGGCAAAAAGCGACGGCAAATGGTTTCTAACGAGGGTTAAGAAGACGATCTACCGATACGGGATGATCGAAGCTGGTGACAGTGTTGCCGTGGCTTTGTCGGGGGGTAAGGACAGTGGCGCCCTTCTCTACATCCTGGAGCTGTTTCGACGGCATGCCCCCTTCGATTTTGCCCTGCAGGCCATATATGTGGACCTGGGGTGGCCGGTGGATCCTGTGCTGATGCAGCGTTATACTGAGAGTCTGCAGATTCCCCTCTATATAGAAAAAACCGCCATTGCCCGGATTGTTTTCGAACGGCGGCAGGAGACGAACCCCTGTGCTTTATGCGCTAAGCTGCGCCGCGGTGCGCTTCATCAAGCTGCACTGGGGCTGGGCGCCAATAAGGTCGCTCTGGGCCACCATCTCGATGATGCTATTGAAACCTTTTTACTGAACCTGATCTATACGGGTGATTTTAACACTTTTAAGCCGCGGACTCATCTTGATCGCGTCGGTCTTTACCTGATCAGACCGCTTATCCAGCTTCCCGGGCAGACCCTTGCTTCCCTGGCCCGGCGCGAGAATATTCCTATCATAGATAATCCCTGCCCTGTAAACAACCAAACAAAAAGGCAGGAGATGGCTGAGCTGGTAAGTGAGCTTTCTTTCCGCTTTCCCGATCTGCGTCAAAAAATCCGCAGTGCTTTTCTGAGAAGTCCCCTCTGGCCTCCCGAGTAGCACCTGATCTGTTATTCTAAAATGGAAAAGGATAAACACCTCTTTTGAACGAAGTTATAAATAAAAAGGGATGAGTGGAATTTTGCACAATAATCTAAAGAAAACAGCCGGTGACATGCGAAATTTTTTCTGGCCCCGGGATATTGCTATAGTGGGCGCCTCTGCTGATCCAGCCAAACCGGGTGGCAAGGTGCTGCAATTATTAAAAAGACATGGATACACCGGTAGGATATACCCTGTCAATCCTGGAAGAAAGGATATTCAGGGGATTTCTGCATATGCTAGCCTGTCGCAAATAGGAACAAAACCGGACCTTGTTATAATTGCGGTGGAGGCGGCCCGGGTCGCTTCTGTGGCCAGGGAATGCGCCGCCCTTCAGATTACAAACCTGGTGGTAATGAGCGGCGGTTTTGCCGAAATTGGCGGCCGGGGAGAGGCTCTCCAGCAAGAGCTGGCCAAAGTGGCGGCGGAAAACAATCTTACCATTTTGGGGCCAAACTGTATCGGTTTCATCAATGCGCTGCAGCCGGCGGTGGCGTCGTTTTCGCTTACCGTTGAAAGCGGTGCTCTCCGTTCTGGCCCGGCGGCTTTTGTCGCTCAGAGTGGAGGGCTGGGCATATTGGCTCTATTTCTGGCTGATCTGGAGAAGTTCGGCTTCTCTTATGTGATAAGCACAGGCAACGAGCTCAATCTTGATTTTACGACAGTGCTTGATTTCCTGGTTCAGGAGCCCCGGGTTAAGGTTATTGGGGGGTATCTTGAAGGAGTTAGAGATGGGGAGGGGTTCCGTCGTTCCTGCCGGGCCGCCGCCGACGCGGGTAAACCGGTGCTCATTCTTAAAGCAGGTGCCTCGCAGGAGGCTGCCGCAGCGATTCGCTCCCATACTGGTGCCCTGGCTGGTTCGCGGGAAGCCTACCGCGCTCTTTTCCGGCAGGAAGGCGTTATAGAGGTCGAAACGCTAACTGAAATGCTTTCGCTTATCAAGGTTTTTACCCCAGGCCGTCTCCCCCGGGGGAACCGCGCTGCCGTGTTCTCGCTTTCTGGTGGTATGGGGGTCCTGGCAACCGACCTATGCGCCGCAGCAGGACTGGAACTGGCTTGTTTTTCGCCAGAGACTGTCCAGGCCCTGCAGAGGCTCATGCCTTCTATTGCCACTGTGCGCAATCCTCTCGATCCCACTGCGGCGCTGGTTACTAAGCTTGACGAGGTCCGCGAAACCATTGAGATTATCCTGTCTGACCCCGGTGTGGATATTTTTATCTTTACCACAGCCCTCTGGCGTTCTTTAGGGGCGGCACCGGCAAAGATGATGGCCCAACTTTTCAGGGAAACAGATAAGCCTTTTATTATAATCTGGCCCGGCTGCAGGCGCGAAGCCAAAAAGGTTATCTTGGAAAGCGGGATCCCCTTTTTCAGAGAGCTGAAAGATGGAATTAATGCAATAGCTGTTGCGTGGCGTTATGCTTCATTTCAAAACGCGCGTGTCAAAACGGAAAGAACTGCCTTTCAGTTTCCTGTGACCCGGGGGCAGGTAGAAAGCCTGCGCCCTAAAATGCCTGCGGGCAGGGGTCGTAACCTTAACGAAGCAGAGGCTAAAAAAATCCTTTCCAACTGGGGAATTGATATTCCCTGCGGTGAAGTAGTAAAGTCGTATGAAGATGCCGCAGCTGCGGCCAGTAATATAGGGTATCCGGTAGTGCTGAAAGTTGTTTCAGAACAAATTGCTCATAAGACCGAGTTGGGTGTAATCAAGGTTGATTTACGCGACGCAGCTATGCTGCGCCAGGCTTGGGAGCAGATCGATCGCAATCTGGCTCTAAAGGTTCCCGGAATTAAACCTGCAGGTTTCCTGGTAGAAGAGATGCTCCCGGTACAACTGGAGATGATTGCAGGGGCAAAGAATGATTCAGTTTTTGGCCCCCTGGTGTTGCTCGGTTTTGGCGGCATTCATGTGGAGCTATTTCGTGATATAGCCATGCGACTGGCGCCACTGAAACCGGGTGAGGTTCAGGAGATGATTGGCGAGCTGAAAAGTGCTCCTTTACTAAAAGGATTCCGGGGAGAGGAACCGGTAGATACAGCTTCTTTATTTACCTCCTTTTCCCGTTTCTCCCAGCTCGCCGCCTCGCTCAGGGAAAGCTACCGCGAGATGGAGATCAACCCCCTGGTGATCTGTCCGGGGGGGCGTGCTGTAGCCGCTGATGCGCTGATCCTTCTATAAAGCATGGCTGGCGTGCAGCTCTTTACCAGGGGTACAGTTCCACATGGTTGGAGTGGCCCACTAGCCGTGATCGGGGCGGTAGCGCCCGATACCTTGCTTTAGATAGCTTTGGGCAAGCTCCTGATAAGAGGATGAGCTTGAAGTCACCCACATGAGGGAAGTCCCCTCTATCTCTTTTTTTACACGGGCGGGTACACCGGCAGCAAGATGACGTGCCGGAATGATTGTTCCATCGGTCACGACGCTGCCGGCGGCGATCATTGCCTCCTCTCCGATCTCGCAAAAATCTTGCACCACGGACCTCATTCCGATAATGGCTCCCCGGCCAATGCGGCAGCCATGCAAAACGGCACTGTGAGCAACGGTAACATTTTCCCCGACCACCGTTTCGCATTCAGGCATTGCATGAATTACGGTGTTGTCCTGAATGCTGCTTCCGCTCCCGATTCTAATCCGTCCGAAATCACCCCGGACCACAGCTCCAAACCAGATACTTGCCCCCTCGTCGATGACTACATCGCCGATGATGGTTGCACCGGGTGCGATAAATACATCTTTGCCGATCTGTGGCTTTTTACCATTGTACTCCAGAACAATCATTTTCATCTCCCCTTTCGCTTTCTTTTATTACCCGTCTCCCTGTTAAATTCCTTCCTTTTCGCCTTATATTCAAATAATGGTGAAATAATACTCTCTTTATCTGCTCCTCGGGGCAGTTTACCTTTCCCGGTGCCACTCGGCACAGTGGGACTGCTCTGGAGGTGGTGCTGGGATCTTGATTATCGCTTTTAGTGACATAAATAATGATACCGTTTATAATATACTGAGATGGTGCAGGTAAACCCTGTACGCTCCTGCTCCAGATTAACGTTTAATGGCAGATACTGAGTGGCGGGTTGACTCTGTCATTCCTGAAAAGGGGAAAAGCGTTGCCTTCATTTCTTGCCCTGTTCTCTCTTAATTTTTGTTTCGGTGGATTGCCTCTGCCAAAAAAGTTTAGCAGTGTTTTTCAGGAAACTATTTTCCGCAGAAGTGCCTACTTTGTCACCGGGTTGGTCTGCGGTTTTATTTCGGTTTGGATTGCCCGGCAGCTTATCGGAACACCTGCGGCTGAATTTTTTGCAGCGACGGGTTTGCTGACGGGAAGGCTTTTCTTTCCTCTAAAACAGTGGCGCCAGGAGGATTTGCGGGGAGCGGTTGTGGGGACACTGCTTCTCTTTGCTCCAGGCTTGATCCCTCCCCTTTTGGGCAGCTGGTTTCTTTTTTATGCATTCACCAGGGAAGCGGTTCCCAGCTCTTTTTTAGGAATACTGGCGCTGGTGCCCTTTACTTTGCATTATTATAAAAGTGATCTGCTTTTTTTCTATATTGTTGTTCTAGTATGCCTTTTTCTGGCAGAGAATTTACGTAATTCAGGCAGGCAGGGCAATTCGAAAGTAGCAGACACGATCTGTTACCTGCCGCGTGTCTACCACAGGATACGGGGGCTGCGCCGGTTGATCAACTACCTGTTGCTATTAGCCGCGTTCCTGCTTTTAATTGCTTCTGTCTCCCTCTACCGGGTCGTTTATTCAGGTCCGGAGCAGGCTCCTGTATTCAACTGTGGAAAAAGTGCACAAAAGCTTGTTGCGATTACCTTTGACGATGGTCCTGATCCTCGATACACTGCCCCAATTCTTGATATTTTGAAGGATAAAAATGTTCGGGCAACTTTTTTTGTGGTGGGAACACAGGCGGAACGCCACCCGGAACTTTTACACCGCTGTATCGAAGAGGGACATGAGATTGGCAACCACACCTACAGCCATGCCAACCTTTACCGGAGGAACAGTCAGAAAATCGAGAAAGAGATCTCTTGGAACAGCGCAGTTATCGAAAAGATTACCGGGCAGGCGCCGCAGTATTTCCGGCCGCCTCGCGGCCTTTATGATGAGCGGATCCTGGCAACCTGCAATCGTCTGGAGCAGCGTCTTATTCTTTGGTCGGTTTCGGGCGAGGATTGGATGGAACCTTCGGCCAGGCATATTGTAAAGCAGGTTTCACAAAAGATTCATCCCGGCGCTATCATCCTCCTTCACGATGGCGGTGGTTTCCTGCACAATTATGGCGGCAATCGCTCCAATACAGTGAATGCGCTGGGACAGATTATTGACGTACTTCAGCAGCGGGGTTACCGCCTGGTGACGATTAGCGAACTACTTGACTCAGAGATGGAAACCTCTCAGGAAAAGAGTTGATTCACACTGTGAATATGGGAAGGCTGAGCAGGTTTTTGGCACATGTGTTGGAATATTATTGACATACTTAATATTTTGTAATATAACCTACTTAGGGAGGTGATTAGTTAATGCTAGAAAAATCTCTTCTGGAAAGAGTCAGAAAGGTGAACCAGATTATTTTACATTCCATCGATGAGGATCCAAATATAAATTTCGTAACCGCTGCCCTAGCCGGTATAATTGGCGCCAATGTTTTTCTCGTTGATGGTGACGGCAGGTTGTTAAACGATATTTCAAACCAGCAACCCGGCTGTGAAAGATTGAGGGCTTACTTGATGAAAGAGTCTGCCCTGCCGGATTATTATAAAATTAAACTGCTTTTGCAGAATGGTGCGCCGCAAATAAACAAGGTTTACCGGCTTTCAGCCTGCCCTTTGAGCGGAAAGGAAAAGGCTGCCTGTACACCCGGTGATATTTATCTTATTTCTGTTCCTATTTTTAGTGGGGCAGAACAGCTGGGCACTATCCTGGCGCACCGGCATCAGAAGCCTTTTGAACATGATGATCTGATTCTGGCGGAGATCGGAGCGGCTATCATCGGAATGATTCTGATGCGGCTCAGGGCGGTGCAACTTGAAGAGGAAGAATGGTTTAGAAACATGGCCGGGGTGGCATTTGAAAGCCTTTCTTATTCCGAAGTGGAAGCAATTGAGGAGATTTTCAAGAAGCTCACTGAGAACGAGAGCATTATTGTAGCCAGTAAAATTGCCGATAGCCTCGGTATCACCCGTTCTGTCATCGTGAATGCGCTTAGAAAATTTGAAAGTGCCGGGATCATTGAATCAAGATCGCTGGGAATGAAGGGAACTTATATCCGGCTGAAAAACCCCCTGGCAATGGAAGAGATTGCCGGGCGTTCAGCCAAGCTTAAAGCAGCTTTTGGGGAAACAGAATAAACCATGGAGTCAATCGCACTCTGCTGTATTTGTCTTGGGAAACGGTAGTGTCCGATAATTTCCCACCGCAGCAGGCAATCCTCT
The DNA here is from genome assembly GCA_964464625.1 of uncultured Syntrophomonadaceae bacterium. Lineage (GTDB taxonomy): Bacteria > Bacillota > Dethiobacteria > DTU022 > DTU022 > JAAZIN01. The sequence continues at coordinate 3,486 of CAYXKD010000068.1, read as the reverse complement.
TCACGGGCGACGGAGCTGTTGTGGATGACCAGGGGAACACCGCGCCCGTTGACCCGGTCCGAGATCACTCCTGTATGTTGTTGTCCGTTGGGAAAACGCCAATACACAAAATCACCATGTGCCCATTCGTGTAGATCATCCTCCGTAACCCCCACGGTCAACTTTTTTCCGTAGCGTTCAAAAAAGCAGATCTGGTTTTGGGTTCGCCTGTGATCAATATTTGGGTCAGGGTTGTTCAGATCCCAGATCTGTGGGTAAAGATCAAAATGATCGCACATGTCTTCGTGGATAAGCACCTGCAGATCAAATCCTGCAGCGCGCAGCGCTCTGATAATCACATCGGTACATGCACCTCTGGCAGGATCAATGTCGCCCCCGGGATAGCTGATTTCACGGTAAGCGGCATCGTAACGAGTTTTTCTTTTCACCTCCTCCCTTGCCCCCAGAAGGATCTGATCGGATATGGTAAGATCTGCATGAGGGATATTTTCTACCGGGGAGTTCTCTCCGGAGTATTGGACCCGGTTCCGGTAAAACATATTTTTTACTCCCGTCGCCGCGAATAAGAGGATCAGTGCAGCTGTAATGAGAATTAAATAGTAAGCTTTCCCGGTCGTTTTCTTTTTCATAACCATTAAATTCGCGGCATACGATTATAAACCTCTTACCTTTATGCAGCGCCAGGGTTTTCCGGCAGCCACTTTGAGGTTGACATTCCCGGCGGGCAATTGTTAAAATTACTTCGTCTTATTAGCAACAGGAGGCCCGAAATGCATTTCCCTCTTTACATAAGTTGTTTGCTTATTTTTTTCTGCCGGGTTGTTGATGTCAGCCTGGGGACAGTGCGCATAATCTATCTTACACGGGGCCAGAGCACCCTTGCTGCCGCGATCGGTTTTTTTGAAATGATCATTTACATAGTAGCGCTGGGGGCAGTTATGGGAAATTTGGATCACCCGCTAAATATCGTCATCTATGCCCTGGGGTTTTCCGTAGGCAGTTTTGTGGGCAGCAAAATCGAGGAAAAAATTGCGGTAGGTTTTGTCAATGTTCAGATTATCACCATGCAGATCTGCAACGGCATAGAAGAGGCTTTGCGGGAGATGGGCTTCGGGGTTACCTCAGTGGATGGGTCGGGCAGGGAGGGACCGCACCTCATCTTATACGTAATGATGAAAAGACGTGATCTGCCGCGCTTCCTGATGAGTGTGAAGGAATTGGATCAAAATGCTTTCATCTCCATTATGGACACCCGCAAAATATTGGGCGGTTATTTTAGCCAGGCCAAAGCAAAGTAATCCAGGGGGGTGGAAATTACGGTTTCCTCCTATGGAGCTATCGGGATTCTAGATTCAGGTGTGGGCGGACTGACTGTATTCCAGGAGATGGCCCGCCTGCTGCCCCATGAAAAAATCATCTACTTCGGCGACACTGCACGGATGCCGTACGGGCCGCGTGCCGATGAAGAGGTACGCTCTTTTGCGCTTCAGATCATTGATTTCCTGCAAAGCCAGGAAATCAAAATGGTTGTCGTGGCCTGCAACACAGCTACGGCGGCAGGATTGCCTTTTTACCGGGAGCACTGCGATATTCCGGTTATGGGGGTGATCGAACCGGGAGTGCGCGCTGCCCTGGCATATTCCGGGAGCGGCAGGATCGGTGTAATCGGCACCGCGGGGACAATCCGCAGCTCTGCGTACGAGAAGGCCCTGCTGGATGCACAGCCCGGTCTCAGCATCGTCGCCAGACCCTGCCCTCTTTTTGTGCTGCTGGTGGAAAACGATCTTGTAGAGACGCCCGAGGCTGAGAAGGTTGCTCTGGAGTACCTCGCTCCCTTTAAGGAAACCGCCATCGACACGCTCATCCTTGGATGCACACATTATCCGCTTATGTCTGACCTGATTCAGCGGACTGTGGGACCGGGAGTCAGGCTGGTTAATTCTGCCGAGGAGATCGCCCGTGATGTTAAAGCTGTTCTGACGGGGCAGCAGCTGCATAACCCGATCCAATGCAGCAATCCCGGTTATCGTTTTTTTGTAAGCGGAAACCCGCACTCTTTTGAAGAAGTTGCTGCTAAAATGCTCCGCCGCCAGATCAAAGCCTACCAGCTTATTTTCTAAGACTGCCTTATCAACATTGATAGCATATTTATTTCCCCTGGCATATATATATATATATGATGGTACAACCCCGGGTAGTAGCCTGTTCATTGTGAAAAGAAAATGCCGGGAAAGTGCGGTAAAAGCTGCATCTGAGCCAATATAATACTTTATTTTAAAGAAGAAAAGGAGCCGCTTCAATTAAAGGCAATAATACAATGACAATAAATGCGTATAAAGAGAGGCAAAGGGTGAGGGGAATGATCAGGGACCCCAGTCCATTCCGGGCAATGTTGCTCTTCCTGCTGGCAGCTCTGCTGGCCCTTTCTCTTGCTGCCTGTACGGTGGAGGAGAAGCGCGAAGAAATTTTTAGGTTGCCTCAGGCACCTGCCCTTCCGCCGGAGCCGGGTGATATTCGCACCGGTTTGCTCTATTATCCCGACGGGCAATGGCGTTTCCTTGTGCCGTTGCAGAAAGAGATCCACGAAGCTGAAACAATTATCCGCAACACCCTGGAACAGCTTATCGACACGCCGCAACTTCAAAAAGAACTTAGCCCGCTGGGACTGGTTCCTCTTCTAACTGAGGAAACTGCCATTCTCGGAATTCATATTGATGAAGGCGGATCCTCCAGGGTGGACTTCAATGGAGCGTTTTTAGGCTACGATCCTGCTGTTGAGCGCCTTGTTTTGGGTGGCCTTTTGTCCACTTTGCGCCAGTTTCCCGAGATTAAAGGGCTGGAAATAATGATTGATGGAGTGACCCCGGAAAGATTTCCCGGCGGCACTCCAGGGCTGTTGCCGCTGGACACTGAATGCCCCATTAACCTTGAGGTCGATGATACCCTGAAGGACTATCGTAACTTTACCACTGTAACTGTTTATTTCTGCTTTCTTGCCCCGGAAGGGCTCATTCTCCATGTGCCGGTAACGCGGGCGATTTTACCTGCAGATGATGCTGCTTTTGCCGCTGTAAATGAACTGTTGGCCGGTCCGCGACGCGGCAGTGGACTGTTTAGCGATATTCCGCCGGGCACAGCTTTGCGCAGCCTGCATTTGGAGGAAGAAGGGCTGATGGTTATAGATCTGACGGAAGAAGTGCTGGCTTACGAAGGCGGCTGCACCGGTGCTGAGAATATGATCAACCAGATCCTGCTGACCCTGGGCTGCCTGGAGGGGGTCGGTGAGGTACAAATACTGGTCGAGGGCAATAAGGTAAAACTACCTGATGGTTTTGATATAACCATTCCGTTGAAACCTCCCCGGGTCTACAACTGCTTCAATCCCCCTCCCCCCTATCTATAACATGCCGCCTGTAAATGCTCCGCCCAGTTTGATCAGCCCCAGGTTGATGAGGATAACAACAGCCTGGTAGCCTGCAGCGCAGG
>CAYXKD010000067.1:0-9826 GCA_964464625.1 uncultured Syntrophomonadaceae bacterium | reverse complement strand
GTCGTTCTTTTTTGCGGCGGCTACTTTGTCCACCGGGGCCAGATCACCCTGGGGACGCTCGTCGGATTCCTGCTCTACGTGAACATGTTCCTGCAGCCTATCAGGCGCTTCTCTGTGCTGGTGGAGACATACCAGCGGGGTATGGCCGGTTTTCACCGCTTTGTGGAGACGCTGCAGATCGAGCCCGATATTGTGGATAAGAAGGATGCCCGCCGGGCGGACCGCCTGCGGGGGGAAATATCCTTTGAGGGCGTCACCTTCAGCTATGATCGCGATAAAAGTATCTTTCAGGATGTCAGCCTGAGCATCGCCCCCGGTGAGACGGTGGCGCTCGTGGGCCCTTCAGGTACGGGAAAGACCACGATCTGCAACCTCATTCCCCGCTTTTACGATATCCAGAAGGGGAGTATCAAGATTGACGGCACCGATATCCGCGATTTCACCCAGAGATCGCTGCGGCAGAATATCGGCATCGTGCAGCAGGATGTCTTTCTCTTTACAGGGACGATCAGGGAGAATATTGCCTACGGCAGGCTCGATACAACTGATAAGGAGATCGTGACGGCGGCGAAGCAGGCCAATGCTCATGACTTCATCATGGAGCTGGAAAAAGGATACGATACCTACGCCGGCGAACGCGGGGTGATGCTCTCGGGCGGCCAGCGCCAGCGCATCTCTATCGCCCGGATCTTCCTGAAAAATCCGCCTATTTTAATTCTTGATGAGGCCACCTCGGCGCTGGACACTGAAACGGAGGCCCTGATTCAGGAGGCCCTGTTTGAGCTTTCCCGGGACCGCAGCACCCTGGTTATCGCCCACCGTCTGGCCACGGTGCGCCGGGCCCACCGCATCCTTGTCCTCACCGACGATGGCATTGTTGAAGAGGGCAACCATGCGCAGCTTCTGAAAAAGGGCGGCTACTATGCCCGGCTTTATCACGCCCAGTTTGACGGTTTTATCCCCGATATCGCCTAGGACAGTCCTTTATCCCGGAATCGATCCGGCGTTCGGCGCTCTTCTCCCGTTCAACCGGGTTCATCGGGGAAATATTAATGCTGGATAGCAGATTCGGGCTGTCAACAGATCCGTTTTTAGCTCAGTTGCGCTGAAGGTAGAATATGGCAAGTTGGGTGCGGTCGCGAAGCCCAAGTTTTTCAAGGATAACGCTTAGATAATTGCGAACAGTGCCCTCGCTGAGGCAGAGGGCTCTGGCGATCTCCTGGTTGTTCAGCCCTTTGGCCACGTGCTCGATAATGGTTTCCTCTCTTTTGGTGATGCCGAATTCCGAAAGGTCGACTCGCTTCTCATCTTTAAGCAGGCGGGGCAATTTGGTGATGATGGTGCTCCCGAATACAGTTTGCCCTCTGTGCACGGCATTCAGTGCGGGAATGATGCTTTCAAAGTCCTGTTTCAAGATATACCCTTTTGCTCCCAATCTCAGCGCTTGCATGATGTAGTCATCATCGGAGAAGGTGGTGAGGAAAAGGATGCGGGCCCTGGGGAATTGGCGCAGGATACTTTCTCCCGCTTGAAGCCCCGTCATTTTACCCATGCGGATATCCATCAGCAGCACATCAGGCTTGAGCTCTCGGAAGAGCGTCACCGCTGTCTCCCCGTCATGGGCCATTCCGGCCACCTCGATAGACCCCTCCTCCAGAATGGTTTTCAGCGATTGACAGACCAGCGGATCATCGTCAACGATCAGCACTTTCATGCACAGGATTCCTCCTCTTCGGGATTGTCGCAAAAAGCCTGAAACCACCGTCCTGTTCCGCCAGGAGCCGGCCGTTGAGTTCAGCCACCCGCCGGGACATGCTGAGCAGGCCCAAACCCCTTCCGGGCTCACTGTTGACGGGTGAACCATTATCCTGCAGTACCAGCTGGTACAGGGAGGGGTGCTCTTGGATGGCCAGGGTGACCTCGGTGGCATCGGAGTGGCGGATGATGTTGTTCAGCCCTTCCTTGATCACAGCCAGCAGGCAATAGGCGGTCTCCCTTTCCGGCTCTCTTTCCAGGGTATAATTGAGACGGATTGGGCAGAAGGTGAATGTGCGCACCAGGGTCTCGACTTTTGCTTCCAGGTCAAGGGAGTCATCATGCAGATCATGAACACTGGTGCGTATTTGGTCCATGGCCTCGGTGAGGGTTTTGTGAATTGTTGACAGCTGTTTCTCTTCTTCTGTTCCCCGATTGAGAGCCATCATGGCCCCCATCTGCAGGATCGAGCGTGAGAGAAGATGCCCCACATGATCATGTATTTCCCGGGCGATACGTCCGCGTTCATTCAAGGTTGCCAGGTGAATTTCATAGTCCTGCTTTTCAATCAGCTCCTTATTTCTCTGTTCAAAGAGAAGGGACATTTCCTGGCTGCTGTCACGCCATTGTTTCGCCTCAGCCCTGCTGCGGTCCACCGCCGCGGCGCGAAATGCCAGCAGATAGGAGAGCGCCATGAGAAGAGCTGCCAGCAGGAATTTGTGAAAGGGGAGGCTGATAAAGCAGGCTGCAAGGGAAACTGCTACACCGGTGATGATCCATATGCTGCTCGAGGTTTCGGGTAAAAGGAGCATGGCATCGTAGTAGAGCAGAGGTAAATAGGGAGCGAGAGCCGGCCAGATCAAACTGGCCACAGTGCAGGAGACGGTACCTGCCGCCAGGAAACGGGGTGACTTGAAATATCCATTCAGTGCACTTACCGTGATGGCTGCCAGAGCTACCGTCACGGTAGCAGTGCCCTCCGTTCTATCCATAAATATGATCAAAGAAGAGGCCAATAGAAGCAGCCTATCGATGATTCCCGGCAAATTCCTCCCCCGGAGAAATCTTATCATACCCGCTCCCATCCAGCAATTTCGCTTTTTTATTTTTTATGACAATTGTCATCTAGATAAAATGACTGCCGGCACTGATAACCCGTTACCGGATGATGTAAGATCCAGGGAGCACAGGGTAAGGGGTGACGGCCATGCTGATTAAAGTCCATAACCTGGTCAAGCGTTATGGCAGCCTGCTGGCTTTGGATCATTTCAATCTTCAGGTTGAAGAGGGGGAGATTGTGGGCCTGCTCGGGCCCAATGGATCGGGAAAAACCACCGCCATCAACTGCATTCTGGCGCTTCTCAAATACGACAAAGGGAGGATCGAGCTATTTGGCAAACCCATGGAGCCGGATACCTATGAAAGCAAGCAAAAGATCGGTATTGTAATGCAGAATGTGGCTCTCTTTGATGAACTGCAGGTTCTGGAGAATGTGGATTTTTTCTGCGGCCTCTATGTCCGGGAGCCGGTCCGCCGCCGTCGCCTGGTGGATGAGGCTATCGACTTTGTGGGATTGGGGGAATACCGCAAATTTTACCCGAAAAAATTATCGGGGGGCTTGCTGCGCCGGTTAAATATCGCCTGCGGCATAGCGCACAAGCCGGAGCTGCTGATATTTGATGAACCGACGGTGGGGGTGGATCCCCAGAGTCGAAACCGTATTCTGGAGGGGATAAAGGAGCTCAAGCGGCAGGGGGCGACAGTGGTCTACACCTCTCATTATATGGAAGAAGTTGAGCAGCTCTGCAGCCGGATCGTGATCATGGATCAGGGGCGGACGCTGGCCACAGGGACCACAGAGGAGCTTAAAGCGATGATCGGCAATGGTGAGACCATCAATGTGGAAACATACTTGCTTGATCCCGGCAGGCTGGCTCAAATTCGCCAGTTGCCCGGTGTCACACGGGCCCATTACTCCCAGGACCGTCTTTCGGTTCATTACCGCGGCGGTGAGCATAACCTGCTCGGCTTGCTCGATTACCTCAAGTCGCAGGAGATCTCCTTTAACCGGGTTTTTTCCGAGCAGCCGACGCTGAACGATGTCTTTTTGGAGATAACGGGCAGACAACTTCGGGATTGAAGGGGGCGAAGAAAAATATGTTCAGACATCTGTTTTACTACCGGCTCAAGTGTTTGCTGCGCGACAGGGAACTTCTTTTTTGGACATTGCTCTTTCCCCTGCTGCTGGCTACATTTTTCTACTTTGCTTTTGGTCATCTCACCTCTGAACAGGAACGGTTTGATCCTGTTAAAACAGTGGTGGTCGATAATCGCGCTTACCGGGAGAACAGCAGATTCAAGCAGCTCCTGGAATCACTTTCGCTGTCTGGCGAAGATCGTCTTTTGGAGCTCACGGTGGCCGGTGAAAAAGAGGCGGAGCAGCTGCTGGATAGCGGCGCTGTCTCGGGAATTATCACTGTGGGCGAAACAATTTCCCTGACGGTAAAAGGACCCGGCCTTGAGCAGAGCATCCTGAAGGCTATTTTGGACCAGTACGCCCATACCGCCGAAACTGCGGCGAGCATAATTTCAAAAAATCCGGGGGCGGCGCGGCAGCTGGCGGCGGAGCTGGGCAAGGGCAGGCAGTTTACAGAGCCTCACTCTTTTTCAGGTGCACCGCCCGACACCACGCTCGGCTATTTTTATGCTCTCATTGCCATGGCCTGCCTGTACAGCGCCTTTTGGGGGCTGCGCAACACCATCGACCTGCAGGCCGATCTTTCCCCCCTGGGGGCAAGGCGCAGCGTGGCTCCTACCCACAAGTTGAAAGTGGTTCTTTCAGACAACCTTGCTGCGCTGCTCATCAGCTTTTCAGAGATATTGGTTCTGCTTGTCTATCTTGAATTTGTTTTAAAGATCAGCATAGGGAATCAGGCCATCTATATGCTTATAGCCTGCCTTGCCGGGTGTATGAGCGGTGTCTTTTTTGGCAATTTCATCGGCACAGTTATCCGCGGTACCGAAGGGTTGAAGACCGGCGTTCTCGTCGGCGTCAGTATGACAATGAGTTTCCTGGCAGGTTTGATGTGGGTGGAGATGAAATATGTCATTGCCGGTAAGATACCGCTGCTCTCCTACATCAATCCGGCAGCCCTCATTGCCGATGCCTTCTATAGTCTCTACCTTTTCGAGAACCACCACCGCTTTTTCATCAATATCGCTCTGCTCTGCCTGATCTCAGCGGTCATGGGCGGGGCGAGTTTTATGCGGTTGAGGAGGGAAAAATATGCCGGTATTTAAAGCCTATTTCAAGGTCATGCGGGGAGCGGTGGTTACGCTGATGATCAACCTTTTGATCTTTACAGGACTGGCGCTGTTTTTTTCCTCTGTGGCCCCGGGTACAGCAATCACTGATTTTGAGCCGAGCAGGACTCCCCTGATAGTGATCGATAGAGATGGCAGCCCCCTCACCCGTGGGCTTGTCGATTACCTTGCCTTGACCAATGAGCTGCTCTCTTTCCCTGATGACCGGGAGAAACTTCAGGATGCGCTTTTCTACAGGGAGGCGGAATACGTGGCCATTATCCCATCGGGCTTCACCGAAGCCTTCATGGCCGGTCGCGGTTGCTCTCTGCAGAAGGTAACTGTTCCCGATTCCACCAGCAGTTACTACGTGGATCTGCTTATCGATAAATTTCTTAACACCGCCAGGTTGCACCGCCTCGGCGACGAGAGGGCGACGCCACCGGATCTGGTTGCCGCTGCCATGGCGGATCTCTCTTTTGACACTCCGGTGATCATAAAATCAGGCAGCCGCCCCAGGGGATACGATCAACCATTCTCTTACTATTTCGCTTACTGCGCCTTTGCTTTACTGGCGATGATCATTGCCGGGATAAGTTCAATCATGATCGCCTTCAACAAACCTGATCTATATCTGCGCAGCCTATCTTCACCCCTTCCCCGCCGTCGCATGAACCTGCAACTTGCCGCCGGTCATGGGGTCTTCGCCGTTGCATGCTGGGCTTTACTTCTGGCGGGCAGCTTCATCTTGCATGGGGAAAGCCTGCTTGCCTCAGGCTTGACGGGCCTCTATGCTCTCAACACCCTTGTCTTTGCCGCCGTCAGCGCAAGTATCGGCTTTATGGCCGGCGTTTTTGTAAAGAGCAAAGGGGCTCAGGCCGGGTTGAACAATGCCATTGCCTTGGGTTTGAGCTTTCTGGGCGGGGTGTTTGTCCCCCAGGCTTTCATGAGCAAAACGGTTTTGGCAGCATCCAGGTTTCTACCCACGTACTGGTTTATCCGGGCCAATGATCTCATCGGAAAGTTGTCCGGTTTTGCCGGCGAGAATTTGTACCCCATTTATGAGAGCATCCTCGTACAGCTGGGGTTTGCAGCAGCCATATTTGCGGTGACCCTCTTTGTCGGCAAAGAGACCCGGGGGTCCGGCGCAATCCCCGACGCAATTCGCCCGGAAAAAGAAATAAAGTAGGGGGAATGGGGTTTTCTATGGAGCAGTGGAAAGAAGCGGTTTTTTATCAGATCTACCCATGCGGCTTCAAGGACAGCGGAGATAGCATTTGCCTCCACGCCGATCAGGGTGAATGCTCTCGCAGGGATCAGCTGCGAGCCCCTGGAATATCCCAGGCAGATGTGGGCCGCAGCCTGCGAAGATGGTGTGCGCCTTACAGTGACCTCTGCTTACCGCAGTTACGACACATAGGCCAACACTATCTGTGAATAGAAGTAATACAGGTCAACCGGCCCGGCTGCCGTCGGGCACCGGCTTTTCGGGCTGGGCCAGGACCGGGGTGATTCCATCAGCATAGCCGATATCGAAAAGCATCCCTTCGGAGCTCTCGCCCGCCATTTTTTTCGGGGCCAAGTTGACCACGAATAGCGCCTGTTTCCCCACTATTTCTTCCGGGCGCTCCCTTTCGCCCTTCATCCCCGCCAGGATGGTGCGGCTGAAGGATCCGAAGTCAACGGTTAGCTTGAGCAGCTTGTTCGATTTGGGCACATCTTCAAGCGACTTGATCGTGCCCACCCTGATGTCGATCTTGTCCAGCAGATCCATGGTGATAATCTCTTTTACTGCGGCACTCATCTTTTCGCCTCCCGGTCTGTTTCCATTAATTATAGCATGGAGTTGGCTCCTTAAAAAACAGGATTCCCGGCGCCCTGCAGGGAATAAGGTTTTAAAGCTTTAAATGATCAGAAGGACGGGTGAGCAGCATGGCAACAGGCGCAGAGTGGTGGAAAAAGGCTGTTTTTTACCAGATCTACCCCCGCAGCTTCAAGGACAGCAACGGCGACGGTATCGGTGATCTTGCCGGAATTATCGAGAAGCTCGACTACCTTAACGACGGCACCCCCCGCTCCCTGGGCATAGACGCCGTCTGGTTCAGCCCCTTTTTCAAAGGCCCTGAATATGACTTCGGCTACGACATTGCCGACTACTGCGATATCGATCCCCGCTTCGGCACCCTGGCGGACTTTGACCGCCTCGTTGCCGAAGCCCACCGCCGCGGCATCAGGGTGATGCTCGACCTGGTGGTGAACCACAGCTCTCACGAGCACCCCTGGTTCAAGGAGTCGCGCTCCTCCAGGGATAACCCGAAGCGGGACTGGTATATCTGGCGTGACGGCGTGGGGCCGCGCCGCAAGCCCCCCAATAACTGGCGCAACAACTTCTTCGGGCCCGCCTGGAGCTGGGACGAGGCCACGGAGCAATATTACCTGCATTCCTTTCTGCCGCAGCAGCCCGACCTGAACTGGTTCAACCCCGAGGTACGGCGGGCGGTGGATGATATGGTCCGTTTCTGGCTGGATCGCGGTGCCGACGGCTTCCGCCTCGACGTGGCCCATATCTACTGCAAGGATGAGCAATTTCGCTCCAACCCGCCCTTTTACCGCCGCAAGAGAGTTGAACAGGCCATGCCTTACGGCGATCGGGCGTTGCTCATGAATCTTTTTCACATCTTCAGCCTGCCCGAGCTCCAGGTGCGGCAGTACAACCAGCACCATCCCGAGACGCACCGGATCCTGAAAGAATTTCGCAAAACCCTGGATGAGTATCCCGAAAAGAGCAGCATCGGCGAGATCTTGAACGAAGACCCCCGGGTCGTGGCCGCCTATTACGGCTCCGGGAACGACGAGCTGCATATGAACTTCTATTTTGACCTGACCAACTCCCGCTGGAATGCCGGGGCTTTCCGGCGCTGCGTGGAGCGGTGGGAAAAGGTGCTTCCCGGCGAAGCCTGGCCCGCCTACACTTTTAGCAATCACGATATTGTCCGCGCCGTCAGCCGCTTCGGCGGGGGGAAAAAGGGCGAAGCCAGGGCCCGTCTCCTGGCCATGCTGCTGCTGACCCTGCGGGGAACTCCCTTTATCTATTATGGCGAGGAGATCGGCATGAAGGAGGTGCCGCTGCCGCGGCGCCTGCTGCAGGATCCGGTGGGAAAGAAATGGTATCCTTTCCACCGCGGGCGGGACGGCTGCCGCACACCCATGCAGTGGAGCGGCGGCCCCGGCGCAGGTTTTACCACCGGCGAGCCCTGGCTGCCCTTTGGGCCGGAGCTGGAACGGCGCAATGTGGCTTTTCAGGATGGAGATCCCCATTCGCTGTTGAACTTTTACCGTAAAATGATATGGCTGCGCAAGGAGATGCCTGCTCTTCTTGAGGGGAGCTACTGCAGCGTTATCGAGGGAGTCCCCGGCGATTGCTATCTGTACCTGCGGGAATCTGAGGGGCAGAAAGTGTTGGCAGCCCTTAATTTTTCCGCCGGTCGCAGGGAGATCAAACTGCCCTCCGCTCTTTTGCCGGCACGGCTGATCATCTCCACAGATTCGCACCGTCCCGCAAACACGCTGGAGAAAACACTGGACCTCTCTCCTTACGAAGGCTGCGTTGTAGGGGCGGGGTACTAGCACCGCCCGCGCATGGACACAATCGTGTGGCGGGGTACCATCCCCGCCCGCATACCCCCGTTGGTGGGCGCATTGGACGTAATTGTAGAGGCGGGGTTTCACCCCCGCCCGTGAAAAGGAGGAACATGTATGGATAAATCTCAGCTGACGAAAGAACAGCTCCACGAACTGCTCATCGATTTTGCCAAACGCTGGCTGGCGCACGACGGTCTCTGGTTCCAGGCCGCCGAAAGAGCCCACGGCATGGAGGAGGCCATCAGACTCGACGCCGCCGCCTGGGAAAGATTCACCGTTCTTGAAGCAAAGCGGATCATGGGTTTCCTCGGCCTGGAAAGCGGCGGCGGCCTGGAGGCCCTGAAAAAAGCATTGGGTTTCAGGCTCTACAGCTTTGTCAACGTGCAGGAGATCCTCGAACCCGAAGAGGGCGTCCTCATATTCAGAATGAACGACTGCCGCGTCCAGTCGGCCCGAAAACGGAAAAACATGCCTGACTTCCCCTGCAAACCTGTAGGACTTGTCGAATACAGCGGTTTCGCCCGCACTATTGACCCCCGCATCGAGACAAAGTGTATTGCCTGCCCGCCCGATCCCCACCCCGAAGAATATTACTGCGCCTGGGAATTCAGAATCCAAAATGGGGTCAGGTCTTGAAAAGCTAGTTTTATTGCTGTTAGCCGCGGCGCATCTAACAGCTATTGACATAGTTGCTTACATCGGTGCCCTGAACCGCTGCAAGCAACTTTCCCTTTTTTGGGGTAAGACTTTTTGCGGCGGAGGGATGATAATTTGCCCCACACATTAAGCTCGTAAATTGCGTTAAACCGGCAACCCCGCTTGAGATGTTTTGCTCCGCCCAGCATGATAGTGAGGACGGATCAGGCGGGCAAAGCAGGTTGTTGATCAAGCTGCCCGCCCAATCATCTCAAAACATAAATCCCGGGACAGGTGACGATAGGGAAGCACTGTAATTCTGCCCCGATTTCCATTCGCCCCTGTTCATGCTTCCCCCTTTTGTTTTTACTCCATGCCCTTCTTCTATCTAGCGTCTGATAAAAAGTGATATTTCAAGACCTGACCCCCATCTCCGGATTAGACCGAATAAATAAAATGCTTGCGCAATACAGAACATTAAGAAGGGTAT
>CAYXKD010000066.1:0-9890 GCA_964464625.1 uncultured Syntrophomonadaceae bacterium | reverse complement strand
ACTAGCCTGACATCTCGGGCTGGAAGGGCGGCAAAACGATTTGGACCACCCTTCGACTTTTTATTTCCGGGCTGTCCTCGCAATAAAATTTACGGGCAAAATAAAAACACTATCAAACAGTTCGTCTTGTTGCATAAAAACACTCCTTTTGTAAATTGAGTAGATTACATATATGGTACATATATACATTTCAAGTGTCAATGATATTTGCATAATATATGGCAAATTGTAACAATATTCGCGTGGGTCCCGCTTTTTCCGCAATACTTATTCATGCTGCTGCTTTTCATGTACGTTGGGTCAGGGTTGTGCGACGGTTATCCCTGCTATATAATAGGGTAGGGGGGTATGCTATACTGGATCGTGAGGTGATGACGGGTGGGCAAAACAGGGGAGAGCTGCTCCGATTGCGAAAGCAGCCATAAAAAACGAAGCTGGCAGGATGAAGAGATGGTTAAACAGCTAACGGTGCGGCTGAACCGCATTGAAGGGCAGGTGCGTGGAATCAAAAGGATGATTGAGGAGGATGTCTACTGCGATGACATCCTCAACCAGATCTTTTCGGTTCAATCTGCAATTGACGGGGTAACGAAATTGCTGCTGGAGAAGCATATGAAGTTTTGTATTAAGGGGCAGCTTATGGAGGGCGATGATCAGGTCATCGACGAGCTGCTGAAGACAGTATCCAGGATGATGAGATAATGTTTGGGGAGGTGACAAAGGGCCATGGCAGACAGTGAAAAACAAAGTGTAAAGCAGGCCAGGGTAACCATCCCCATAACCGGGATGAGTTGCTCGGCCTGTGCTGCAAGAGTGGAAAAGGGTCTGAGCTCTCTTGCAGGTGTTTCCTCTGCGAATGTCAACCTGGTCATGGAAAAGGGAACGATCAGCTACGATGCCGGAAAGGTAGAGCCCGGACAGATGGTTGAGCGGATTCTAGAGCTGGGTTTCGGGGTTTCAGAAGAGAAAGCGGAATTTCAAATTTCGGGGATGTCCTGTGCAGCCTGCTCTGCCAGAGTTGAGGGCAGGTTAAAGGCGCTTCCGGGAGTTCGGGAGGCTGCAGTTAATCTGGCCACCAGCAAAGCTGTTGTGAAATTTATACCCGGCATGATCACAGTTTCAGAGATAGAAACTGCCGTAAGGGAGCTGGGTTACCATGTGAGCCCCTCCCGCGATCTTTCTTTTGGCGAGGCTGCCGGGACCGCCGCTCGGAGGGAAAAGAACCGGCAACTGGCCAGGTTCATTATCGCTGTTTTATTTACTCTTCCCCTTGCCGTGATGATGGTTGTTTCGCATACGGGGTTTCATTTTGAGATCAATCCCTGGATCCAGCTTGCCCTGGCTACTCCTGTTCAGTTTTTCGCCGGGTGGCCTTTTTATCGCGGCGCCTACCACTCGTTAAAAACTGGCGGCGCGAATATGGATGTTCTGGTGGCGCTGGGCACCTCGGTAGCCTATTTTTACAGCCTGATCTCTCTTTTCGCCGGCTGGGGTCTTTTCTACTTTGAGTCGGCGGCGGTGCTCATGACCATTATTCTGCTGGGCAGGCTGCTGGAGACGGTGGCCAGGGGACGGACCTCGGAGGCTATTGAAAAGTTGATGGAGCTGCAGTCAAAAACAGCCCGGGTGCTCCGGGAGGGTGTGGAGAAAGATATCCCTGTGGAGCAGGTTGTGGCCGGTGATCTTGTTGTGGTGCGGCCCGGGGAGCGGGTCCCTGTAGACGGGGTGATTCTTGAGGGAAATTCGAGCATCGATGAATCACACCTCACCGGGGAGAGCATGCCCGTGGAGAAAAACCCCGGTGACGAGGTGGTGGGGGCATCCATTAACAAATACGGCAGCTTTACATTCAGGGCAATGAAAGTCGGCCAGGAAACGGTGCTGGCCCAGATTATTCGCATGGTGGAGGAGGCACAGGGCTCCAAAGCTCCCATTCAGCGCCTGGCGGACCGGGTTTCCAGTATCTTTGTGCCGGTGATCATAGCCATTGCCCTGCTTACTTTTGGCGGCTGGTACATCAGCGGGGCCGGTTTTGAAGATGCCCTGATGCATATGGTGACAGTTCTGGTGGTGGCCTGCCCCTGTGCTCTGGGTCTGGCCACACCGACAGCGATTATGGTGGGGACAGGTGTGGGGGCGGGCCGGGGCATCCTGATCAAGGGTGGTGAGCATCTGGAGCGGGCGGGTAAGATCGACACAGTGGTACTCGATAAAACTGGGACCATCACCCGGGGAAGCCCGGCGGTAACAGATATTCTGGCACTGGATTCACTGAGCGAGGATGAGCTGTTGGGCGGAATCGCCTCGGGAGAAAAGAGATCGGAGCATCCCCTGGGGCAGGCCATGGTTAGAGAGGCGCTGGAAAGGGAAATCCCGCTGGCGGATGTTGGCAATTTCGAAGCACTGCCCGGGCGGGGAATCCGCTTCGACTTTGCGGGTGATAGCTGGCTTGTGGGCAATGAGAAGCTGGCGGATTCTGCCGGCATAGATCTTTCCTCTCTGCTTTCGCAGAAAAACCGCTGGGAAGAAGAAGGGAAAACAGTGATGATGGCAGTGAAGGGAGAAAGCCTTGCCGGAATGGTGGCGCTGGCGGATACGGTGAAAGACGGCGCCGGGGAGGCCATTGCAGAGCTGCAACGGATGGGCCTGGAGCTCTATATGCTCACCGGTGACCAGGAGAAAACTGCCCGGGCTATTGGCAGGCAGGTGGGTATTGACAATATCATTGCCGGGGTTTTACCGCAGCATAAAGCTGCAGAGGTGGAGAAATTAAAAGAGGGCGGGCGCGTTGTGGCCATGGTCGGTGATGGAATCAACGATGCGCCGGCGCTGGCTACCTCCGATGTGGGCATGGCTATCGGCACCGGGACGGATGTGGCCATGGAAAGCGCCTCTATTACCCTCATGAAAGGTGATTTAAAAAAGATCGCCTCTGCAATTCGCCTCTCCCGGCAGACGCTGCGCAAGATCCGGCAAAACCTGTTCTGGGCATTTTTCTATAATGTGATCACCGTTCCTTTGGCCATTTTCGGCATCTTCACACCTGTGATGGGCGGAACGGCAATGGCTTTGAGCTCGGTGACGGTGGTGAGCAACTCCCTCTTTCTGAAACGCTACGATCCCGATGGAGAGAGATGAGTCTGAGGCGGCAAAGGCTATATTTGAGATAAACAGCGGCACCCTGCTTCACTGATCAGTTAAGGGCGGCGGGCAGGTTGGCGGAAGGAAAGAGGGGGCAGGGCGAGAATAACATTTTAGAAAGGAGTATGGTAGATGCTGGAGCTGTATATTAAAGAAGGTTGTCCTCATTGCCGGAAACAGATGGAGCAGCTGGAGCAGGATGGTCTTTCGTACAGGCTGCATAATGTCAGTCGCGACAGCTCTGCGCTGAAAAAGGCCAGGGAGAAGTACGGTGCAGACATGGTTCCCGTGCTTGTTGAAGAGGGAAAGGTCAAGTCCGTCGGTTACCGGGGGATGGGGTGAAAGATCTAGCGAAACACCGCCGTGAGCGGTGTGAAGGTTTTACATGTATGGGCGCTGTCCCCTTGGAAATTCAGGCACATTGACATAAAATACTCACCTGGATAAAATCAAAGGAAAAATAGACTGCAAGAAAAAGGGGAGGGGACAATGATAAGGAAGAGCGTGCTCGTTTTGTTCTTAATGCTGTCTCTGGGGATGTGCCTGGTTGCCGGCTGCGGTGAGGCAGGGTCCGGTGACAAAGCTACAAAGCTCTATGTGGTGAACTGGAAGGATTACGCCACTGATGATGTGGATCTGGTAAGGGACTTTGAAGAAGCAAATAATTGTGAGATAGTGAACACCTTTATGTCGAGTGAAGAAGACCTGCTGACAAGACTCAGAACCGCTGCTCCGGGGGAGATCGATATTTGCCTGCCAAATGTCTCTATTTTAACTTCTGCTATCAATGAAGGGCTGCTTGAAGAAATTGATGTTGGCCTGATGGAGAATTTTAACGACCTCTTCGAGCGCTTCAAGACGCAAAAGGAATGCATGAAAGATGGCAGCTACTATGCGGTGCCCTTTGTCTGGGGATCAACATCTATTGCCTATAATACGGAGATGCTGCCTGCTGCGCCTGACAGCATGGAAATATTTTGGGATGAAGCATACAAGGGCAAGCTCACCTTCAGGGACGACTACAGGGATGCGATCATGGTTGCGGCCATGGTGGACGGACAGGATCCCAATCATCCCACCGATCTGGAAAAGCTCAAGGAGCTGCTCGTCGAGCAGAAAGCTTTGAACAAAACCTACTGGGAAACGGGCAATGAATTCAGCACCCTCTTTGCCAACAGGCAGGTTGCTGTTGGCCTGATGTGGTCCGGCCAGGCTGCAACAATGAAACTGGATGGAGAGCCCATCGGTTTTACCATCCCCGAAGAGGGTGCGGTGGGTTGGGTGGACAACTGGGGTATATCCGTCAATAGTAAGAATAAAGATCTGGCTTTAAAGTTTATTGATTATCTGATCAGTCGTGATGTTCAGTACAAATGGGCGTCTACGGGAGGCCCTGCGCCTGTAAACAAAAAGGCAGCTGAAGGGCTGGATCCTGAATATGCGGCAGCAGCCTGCATGGATGAAACATCCCTGAACAAATTGCATTTTATGGAATATATCTCCGACGATGAGAAGGCCCGGTGGAGCGAGATCTGGACAGAAGTTAAGGCAAGATAATTTGTATGTGGGGGCATCAGGGGGGAGTGCGGTTTCCCCCCGTGCCCTGCTTATTTATAGAAATTATTTCTCTCTTTTTACTTAGCCCCAGGGGGAGATCGTTTTGAAGGACAGGAGAAAATGGCTTGCTGCTCCGGGGACACTTCTACTTTTAGTTTTTGCCATAGCGCCGCTTTTCACCATGCTGTACTACAGTTTTCAAAGTGATTCCGGGGCTGCCGGATTCACCCTGGAGAACTATATCCGCTTCTTCGAAAAGGGTTTTTATTTAAAGCTAACGGGGAAAACCATCGTGAACAGTCTTATGGTTACCCTGATCAGCCTTGTTATTGCCTATCCCCTGGCCTATGTCATGGCTAAAAAGCTAAAGGGGATGCGAAACATCATTCTGCTGCTCATCATCATTCCCTTCTTTACCAATCAGCTTGTACGGATCTACTCCTGGATTGTCTTCTTGCAGGATGGGGGTATCTTTGACGATCTTCTGATCAGGCTTGGAGTTGTGCAGGGGGGGCTGGGTCTTCTCTACACGAGGGCGGCAGCAATTATCGGACTGGTCCATGCTTATTTTCCATACATGGTAGTCACCATCTACATGGCCATGGAGCGCATAGACAACACGCTGCTGGAAGCGAGCCGCAGCCTGGGGGCCGGTCCTGTAGCCACATTCCGTAAAGTTACATTACCGCTTTCCTGGCCCGGCGTGGTATCGGGTATCATGCTTGTGTTCGTGCCCTGCCTGGGGAGCTTTGTAGAACCGCGTATTTTGGGAGGGACCGGCGGCAGTGTTATCGGCACAGTCATCGAGGCTCAATTTTTCCAGGTTTATGGATGGAATTTCGGTGCCTCCATTGCTTTCCTTCTTCTGGCCCTTGTCCTGGCCACCACGGGCCTGTTCAGCAAAATGGGGAAGGTGGAGGCGATATGAAGGAGAGAAAAACTTTATCCTTTTCCTTGATCGTGGCGGTGATGCTCTTTTTGTACACGCCCATAGCGGTGGTCATCATAATGGGCTTTAACCGTTCCCGCTACAATTCGCTTCCCTTTGAATTCACCACCAAATGGTACAAAGCTTTATTCCAGAATGAAAACCTTTTAAAGGCTACCTGGAATTCTATATGGATTGCGGCGGTAACGGGACTGATCTGCGTAATTCTTGCCACTGCGATGGTGCTCGGCATGAGAGCCCTGGGGGTGAAGGTCAGGCGGAATCTTAATGCCCTGATCCTGATGCCCCTGGCTATTCCCTGGTTGATCCTCGGATTGTCGCTGCTCTTGATGATTCGAGCCGCCGGTCTGACAAAGGGCATCGGATTCGTGCTGGCAGGGCACATCGTTGTGTCGCTTCCCTATGCCGCCCTCGTGCTGCTTGCCAGGATAAAGGCGATGGATCCCATGCTTGAGGAGGCAAGCGCTTCTCTGGGTGCCGGGCCTGTGACCACTTTCCGGCGCATCATCATGCCCATGTTGGCCCCGGGCATGGTAGCGGGGGGATTTCTATCCTTCATGATCAGTTTCGACAACTTTGTGATCAGTTATTTTTTGATGCCTGCGGGGATATCATCACTGCCCATTGAAATACATTCCTCCATACGTTTTGGTTTTACGCCTGAGATCAATGCTGTATCCACTTTGATCATTTGCATTTCGCTTCTTTGTATTTTGGGGGCGGGGCTTATTATCGGTGCAGCGGGAACCAGGGGATTGTTTTTAAAGGAGTTATCATAAATATGGCCAAACTATCGGTGAAAAATCTTACCAAAATTTATGGGACAAACACGGTGCTTGACCATATTGATCTGGAGGTGCCGGAAAAAGCCCTGGTGGCGCTTTTGGGGCCCTCGGGATGCGGCAAGACGACAACGCTCCGGCTCATTGCCGGCTTTGAAGCTGCAGATGACGGGGATATATATATTGACGGAGAGCGGATCAATGAGGTTCCCGCGCATAAAAGAAACATCGGCTTTGTCTTTCAGAGCTATGCGCTTTTCCCCCACATGACGGTTTATGAAAATGTAGCTTACGGGCTTGAGCAGCGCAGATTCTCAAAGAGTGAAATACGCAGCAGGGTGGACCAGATCCTGGCGCTTGTGCAGTTAACGGGATACCGGCGGAGAAAGCCGGGACAGCTATCAGGCGGGCAGCAGCAGAGGGTTGCCCTTGCACGGGCGCTGATCATCGAACCTAAAGTGATGCTTCTTGACGAATGCCTGAGCGCCTTGGATAAAAAGCTCAGGGTGGAGATGCAGGTTGAGCTGCGCCGGATTCTGTCGCTTTCCGGAGCCACCACCCTTTTTGTGACCCATGATCAGGAGGAGGCGCTCACCCTGGCTGATTATCTCGTGGTGATGGACCGGGGTAAGATCGTCCAATGGGGCAAGCCCTTTACCGTATATGAAGAGCCGCGAAACCGCTTTGTGGCCAGTTTCCTGGGCAAGGCGAATTTTTTTAGCGGAAGGGTGCTGTCAGCCGATAAAAAGTCCGGCGGCGGCTCGGTAACAATGAAAACGAAACAGGGTGTGATCACGCTGCCCACGGCATGGCCCGCCAGGCCTGGGACCAGGGCGCTTTACAGTGTAAGGCCGGAAAAATTCATTCTCAGCCCTGCGGGGAAGAAGGGTGAGGGGTGCAAAGCGGGCAATATGGAAGCTGGCGGAGCAGAGGGCAGTGGAGAGGCCTCTCTTTATGGTACAGTAAATATGGTTACCTATGTGGGGAATCTGTCGACATACCGCATCGACTGCGGTGGACGGGAACTGGTGGCCGAGATCCAAAATATGGGGGAGCCCACGGTGTTTTCGAAGGGCGACGGCGTCAAGATCTCCTGGGAGCCGGGGTTTTGCAGGCGGCTGGAGGATGATGATGAGTAAAATTTTGATTTTCGGCGGTTTGATCATGGACCGCTATTATTTCGTGGATCACTTTCCACAGCGCGGTGGTGACGCTGCGATCAAGCATTCGTTGGATTTTGTCGGCGGCTGCGCCATCAATATGGCTTTTACCATCAAAAATCTCGGGGGAACCCCCTATATCGTCTCTTTTGTAGGAGAGGATGAGCCGGGAAGAGCCTGCCTTGATTATCTGAGGGCAAAGGGGATGCCGGGCGACTGTGTAAGGCAGACAGCCTGCGTTAAAACTGAAGGGGGGCCGGGTGGACGAAGCGGTCAGAATGGAGCTGGAGAGGCAGTTTCGGGGCATGGAAGCCCCTGCGAGACAGGGTATTGCCTGGTTTTCGTCGAGCCCGGGGGAGAGAGGACATTTCTAACTGGAGAGGGCTGCGAGGCGAAGTTTGATGAGCTGCTCATACCCGAAAGAGTGGCGGAGGAATCCGGTGTGGCTGCCGTTACAGGATATTATCTTTTGGGAGACAGCGGCAGCGGGGTGGTTTCATTTTTAGAAAAGCTGAAGGCAAAGGGCTGCAGCGTTCTGTTCGATCCGGGCTCCATGGTTGACCGCATAGCGGTGGATGTACTTGAAAGGATCATGGATCTGGCCGATGTGATCACGCCAAATCGGGGCGAGGCGGCGCTTTTGGCGGAAAAAGTAATTTGGGGTAAAAAGGAATATTTTAAAGGTAGGAACCCCGGGGAATGGGCTGAAGATGTGGCTGCCTCCGGAGCTAAAGTAGTTCTTACGGGAGGGGCCGGCGGGGGGATTGTCTTTGAAGGAAACAGGAAGGTTGCCTATGATGGTATCCCGGCTAAAACGGTGGACAGCACCGGTGCAGGCGACAGTTTCTCCGGAGCACTGGCTTTCGGTATGGCAAAGGGCTGGAGTATGGACAAGTCGCTGGCTGTAGCGGCACGCTGCGCTTCTCTGACTGCGGGTATCGAAGGGCCGCATGGAGAATTTGATACCAGTTGGGCAGCAACCCTGTAAAGTTATTTACTCCGGTGCCGGCACCGGAGTAAGTAACCCGGTGGCAGATGGGAGCAAAAATATGGGAGACCAGCTTGACAGGGCTGTTGGATGCCTCTACGGGGGCGCCATAGGGGACGCCATGGGGATGCCCGCGTCTTTTATGACTCGAAAGCAGATCCGCAGCATATATGGATACATCGATGATTTCTTAACGCCTCGTCGGAGCACCCAAAAAGCACATGCGAAGCTGACGGCAGGGGATATTACCGACGACACCTATGAGACTCTGATCATGGCCCATGTTCTCATTGAAAATAAGGGCTTTGACGAAAAGGCCTTCTACCGCCTGATGAAAGAATGGGCTGTAAAAAACAACATGCTGGCCAGTGATCTCATCGGACCGAGCACCAGGCGCTTTCTTACAGCCCTGGTGGAAGGCGAAGATCCGAGGAGGGGTGCAGGGCTTTGCGATACCAACGGAAGTGCCATGCGGGTTGCGCCGGTGGGGATTTATTATTGGGATGATCCCCCGGCCTGCATGGCTGCTGCAGCATCTTCCTCACTGCCAAGCCACGGCAGCGCCCCGGGGGTTTCAGCCGCCGTTGCCGTAGCGCTGGCCTGTGCTGCGGGAATCCGCGGCGGCCTCTCCCCGGAACAGATCATGGAAGAGGCGGCCAGGGGCGCCCAATATGGTGAAGATGTGGGGCTGGATATCCCTGCGCCGTCAGTGGCCAGGCGGATTCATTATGCAAAGGAAACAGTGGAAAAGATGGAAGGGCAGCCAGTTATTGCAGTTGTCGATGAGCTGACAGCGATATTAGGCGCCGGAATGAAGGCCTATGAAAGCGTTCCCCTGTCTTTGGGCATATTCTATGCAGCCGGGGGCGATCCCGCTATCGGTATTCCTGCTGCCGTAAATGCCGGTGACGATGCCGATACAAACGGTTCCATCTGCGGGGCCCTCTGTGGCGCCTATAGCGGCATTCAGGCTATTCCCGGCATGTGGACCCGCCGCATCAACACGGGCTCTGGAATAAACCTGCGGTCTCTGGCTCAGGCCCTTCTCTGCAGATGATCATTTGTGCCCATGTTCATATGTCAGGTAATTCTTTGCTTAATAGCTGAAGTTGTGTAAAAATAATTGAAGGCTGTTGTGTGACAGTACCATCAAAGATTTGCTTAATTGGTTCCAGATTTTTTAAAAAGATTTATATTATCACTGTTATCGAGTTACTGTCAGTAACACCTGAAGGGGAAGGTTAACAATTGAAATTTAAGGGGAAAAATCGATGGAACGCAAGCAGGTAATTATCTCCAGCGATCTTCTGAAA
>CAYXKD010000065.1:0-9992 GCA_964464625.1 uncultured Syntrophomonadaceae bacterium | reverse complement strand
AGATGGTCAAAGTCACCGTCCCCCTGGTTCACCCTAGTGCTAAAGTGGGACAAGAGGGACCGTCCCTCTTGTCCCACTTTATTCCACTGTTTTTTTAACCTCTGACTTCTAACCTCCGACCTCCGATATCACAGATTTTCTTGCTTCAGTGCATCGATGATGTTTTCGTCTTTTAGTTTCGAGCTTGCATGGAGCATGGTCATGAAGACGATGATGAAGACCCCGGCGACGCAGATGAAGATCTCCTTCCAGGGCAGGAAGAAGGCAAATCCGAGGTAATTGCCGAAGCCGTTGTACATCCAGAGGCTGATCAGAACGCTCACCGGCAGGCCGTAGAGCAGGGCGTTAAGGCCGTAGAAGATGCTTTCGTAATTGATCGTTTTGTTGAAGCCCCGCGGGGTCAGCCCCATGGACTTGAGCATGGCAAATTCGCGGCGGCGCAGGGCCACGTTGGTGCTGATGGTGTTGAAGATATTGGTCACCCCGATGAGGGTGATCAGCGTGATGAAGCCGTAAAGAAAGATGTTGATCACCGACATGGTGCGATCCATCTCCTGCTGCATGGCTCGAATATCGTTAACGTAAAGGTAGCCTTGTGCAGCGTTCTCACAGATCGTGCGGATCTGTTCAGCCAGTCCGGAGCCCTCTGCGGTGGTCAGAAAGAGCTGGAGGGTGCTGCGGCTATCACTTTCTTCTTCACTCTCCTGCCGCAGCAATGTCCCAATGGCTTCATAAGTCTCTTCGGCGACAACAAGATAGCTATACCCGATATCAGAGGGCTGAACCCCCATGGGATAGCTGTCCGTTACAGCGCCGATCTCTAGTGTAAAGCCCTGGGGAACTGACTCGGATTCATCTTCGGTATAGACAGGTTTTGTTAGAGACAGTCCCTCTCCCGCCCTTAGCTGCAGCGGTTCAAACTCGGCCAGTTTCACCTCATGCGTGATCGTCTTATTGATCAGGATTCCCTTCAAGGGGGTGCTATCCCTGAACAGATCCGCATCAAAGCCGTTTTCGGCAATATAGTTGTTGAATTCATCTTCTCCCAGCGCAATAAGGTGGAAGTAGTAGCGGAAGTGGCCCTCTTCATCGGCGGGGAGCCGGTCCTCCCTCAGATAATTTTTCTGGAAGTAAGGGCTGAAACGGGCTTCCTCCAGCCATGAATCCGTGGGCATCTCCCTGACCATGGCGCACCTTTCCACCCCCTCAAGTGAGGCCACCTGTTCATAGAACATTTTTTGCTCATGGGTAGAAAGATCTTCGGCCATGACTGTCAGATCGAAATTGATCTCCTGGTAATACATCCCGCCCCCGGTCATTACAAAATTGATAAAGGTGGAGAAAGAGACGAAGAGGACGATGCTGATGAAGAGCGAAAATACGGTGGTCCGGTAGCGGCGGCGGTTGCGCTTCAGGTTCTTCAGGGCCAGTTCACCCTCGATGCCAAAAAGAAAGCGCGTCAGCCGGGAGGTTTTCACCGTTTTTCCCTTGATCTTGATATCGGCGCTCTGCCGGATCGCCTCGATGGGCGAGGTGGCGGCAGCCCTGTTGGCCGGCAGATAGGCCGAGATGAGGATGATCAGCCCGACAAAAAGCACCGTGAGCGGAATCAAGAGCGGGGAGATGACCAGGCGCAGGGGGATGCTCTGATCGAAGAACAGGCCTGTCATCAGCCGGTTTACTACGGAAAGGGTTACACCGATGCCGCCGATGCCTGAAAGTATCCCCAGCGGTATGCCGATGAGCCCCAGAAAGGCCCCCTCGGAAAATACAGCGTTCCGGATTTGCTTGGGCGTGGCCCCGGTGCTTGCCAGCAGCCCGAACTGCTTTTTGCGCTCGCTCACCGAGATAGCGAAGGCATTGTAGATCACCGTCACCGAGCCGACGGCTATGAGCAGGATCACGATCCCGGCGACGGTGTTGATCATGGCGAGGACCCGTTCGTTTTTGGTGATGCCCATGTATCTTAAAAGCTCTCCGTTGTAGGCATATTCCACATCACCCGCCTCCTTGGCCATCTCCGGCACCCGGTCATAGATCTGCCGCGGATTTTTTCCCAGGATAGAGATGTTGACCTTGTCATTTGCACCGAGAGTCGCCCGGTCCAGGTAGGCCACAACGGTAAACCCGGGGTTGCTGCTGAAATTCTCAAAGTGCGGTTTGGCAATAAAGCCGGTGATGGTGTAAGTTCTTGGGACTGTGGTGACGAATTGCTCCGACTCATCGTAGGGCATGTCATCGAGCAGTTTTTCACCCTCGGGCTCGTATCGTTGGCCCAGCTCAAGAAAAATCCTTTCACCGATACGATAAGCTTGGTTGCTTTCTTTAATCGCCTCTTCAGAAATCAGGATCTCGCCTGCTTTTTCCGGGTAGCGGCCCTCCATCAGCTGGATGGGCATATGCCGCAGGGCGACGGCGTCATATTCCTTGATGAAAAAGTAAGGCCGGTATCTGTTGGAAGAATGGTCGAAAGGGGCAAAGCCCAGGTTCCTGCTGAACATCGCTGTATCAGTGTAGCTGTTTTCAGTGATATATTGGCTTTGCTCCAGGGGAACATCCCGAAAGGTGGCATGGAAGTTACCATCCGTCTGTTTTGCCCTTTGAAGGAAGAGGTCCTGGAAGCTGACAGCGATGGAGATGGTGGCGCAGATCATCGCTGCCGAGAGGATGATCCCGATGATGGTGACGATGGTGCGCTTCCGGTTGAGCTTCAGACTGCGCCGGGTGAGCTGGTTCAGGATATTCATGGCCGGATTACCTCGTCTTTGACAATCCTGCCGTCGGCCAGGGTGATCATGCGGTCGGCCTGCAGGGCGATCTCATGGGAATGGGTGACCAGGAGCAGGGTCTGGTGGTAGCGCCGGTTAGACAATTTAAGCAGTTCCACGATCTCCTTGGAATTCTGGCTGTCCAGGTTGCCGGTGGGCTCATCGGCCAGGACCAGGGCCGGGCGGTTGATCAGGGCGCGGCCGATGGATACTCTTTGCTGTTCCCCGCCGGAGAGCTCATTGGGCAGGTGGGCGGCCCTTCCTGCCAGATTCAGGGTCTGGATGAGCTCATCCAAAAACTGCGGATCAATTTTTCTCTCGTCGAGCAGCAGCGGCAGGGTGATATTCTCCTCCACATTTAAAATGGGCAGCAGGTTGTAGAACTGGTAGATCAGGCCGACCTGGCGGCGCCTGAATATGGCCAGCTTCGTTTCATTGAGGCTGTATATATTTGTCTCTTCGACGAATACTTTGCCCGAGGTGGGGCGGTCCACGCCCCCGAGCATGTGCAGCAGTGTTGATTTGCCCGAGCCGGAGGCGCCGATAATGGCGACAAATTCACCTTTCTTCACGCTAAAAGTGACACCGTCAACGGCCTTGACCTGGGCGGCACCGCTTCCGTAGACTTTGGACAGGTTTTCTACCCGTAAAATCTCCATAAAATAAAGACTCCTTCTCTTTTGATGCCAATATTGTATTTCACCAGGGTGACACTACGGTGACTACTTTTGTGACAGTTTTGTCACCCGCAGCAGGAGTAAAGGGTTTAGAGGCATATGACCATGCTGGTGGATTCGTGCAGATTTTATACTGATTTACTTTTTGTAGGGAGCAGGGTTCTATTGACAACGAGGTTATTGATTACTTACAATAAGGTAAGGATATAATATCTTACCGGGGGGTAAGGGGGATGTATAGAGCTAAAATTACCACAAAAGGCCAGTTAACTTTACCCAAGGATTTGCGGGATAAGCTGGGTCTAAGGGCCGGTGATTATTTGCTCATAAAAGACACAGACCAGGGTTATCTGCTCGAGAAAGAGCTGGATGAAGAAAGATTTCATAAATATATCGGTCTGTTGGGGCGACGGGGTGACAGTGAAGAGATCATTAAGGAGCTGCGGGGAGAATGAGTATAGCTGTAGATAGCAATATTCTCTTTGACATACTTCTGCCCGATCCACGTTATCAGGAGAGTTCTTTATCATTGCTGACTGAATACGGTAACAGACATTCATTGATCATTTCAGAAATAGTTTATGGTGAACTGGCAGCGCAATTTCCCGATAGGAATCTACTGTTAGATTTTTTAGCCCATACCGATATCAGATTGGTTAACTCCGGCCCCGATGCCCTGTGGATTTCATCAAAGGCATGGAAGGAGTACAGCAAGACGCGTTCGGAAGAATTGCAATGTGCCGCCTGCGGCAATATGCAGCGGCTGATCTGTGAAAAGTGTGATACAGTGATCACCTGCAGGCAGCATATTCTATCTGATTTTTTAATTGGTGGTCACGCATTGGTTTATTCCGGCAAATTGCTGACGCGGGACAGAGGTTATTATCGCCGTTACTTCCCCGGGCTGAAACTCGTTATATGAGTCAGAGGGAGGGTCACCTGGACTCACTGGTTAATCCCTCCCCCCGGGATAGACAGGGGTAGGGGTTTTTCTGTGCCGGGGACGGTTATTTACGGTGACACCTGACGGTAGAATTTGATGGTGAATTCTGAGCCGCTGCCGGGATCGCTTTTCACGGTAATGTCGCCGCCCTGTTTCTCCACGATGGCCCGGGCCATGGCCAGGCCGATGCCCACCTGGTCGGGCGCGGCGTTTTTACCTTTATAGAAGCGGGTAAAAATATGCGGCAGATCCTCCGGGGCAATCCCGATGCCGCTGTCTGCAATGTTGATTACCGTAAAGATGGGATTTTGCGCAAAGGAGATATTGAGCGATCCCTCCTCAGGAGTGTGTTCGATACAGTTTTTGATAATGTTGATCAGTGCTTCGCAGCTCCACTCAAAGTCTCCGGTAAAGCTGACTCCTGCGTCACCCTCCAGGTGAACTGTGAGCGCTTTCACCTCCAGCGGCATGGCCAGCGTAGCCAGTGTTTTCTCCACCAGATTGCTGACGGGGATTCGATCCCTTTTCATGATCACTGCGCCTGCATCAAGCCGTGAAAGTTTCAACAGAGAGCTGACCAGCCATTCGATGCGCTGCAGCTGGGCCCGCATACGTTCCAGGAACAGGGCCTTTTTTTCTTCATCAGGATCATCCGACAGCAGATCGTTTAGCACTGAAAGCGAGGTAAGAGGGGTTTTCAGCTGGTGTGAAATATCGGCAAGAGAATCGGCCAGTAGGGCTTTCTCCTGCTGCAGCGCCCCGGCATGTTCTTTGAGCAGTGTGGTGATCTTGTAGATCTCATTTTTAAGGATGCTCAGATCGCCTTCGCGGTTATCCCGGATCTTGAGGGTGTAATCCCCCCGGCTGATTTCCCCGGCATAGCGGGTGATTCCCCGGATTTGCCCGTACTGTTTGCGCAAAAAGAGCAGGATCGCCGCGGTGGAAGCTGCGCCGGCAAGTAGGGGAAGCAACAGGTAGAAGGACAGGTTGTAGCGAAATAAATCCTGCATCAGGGGTGTTTCCAGATGAAGATTGTCTCTGCCGATGCCGTATTTTGAGAGGATTTCTTTTCCTTTGGTAACAGCTTCTTTATTCGGGTGCATGAGCGACTCGATCAAACCGGACTCAGCTTCCGGGTATTTTTCGGCGATCACACCCACTAAGGCGGCATGGTTTTCCACAAAGGCCTGCTTTAAATGATGCCTTCCCGCAAGGCCCAACAGCAGGGCGATAACGAGCAGCCCGGCCAGCATAACAGCGAGAAGGGCCAATAAACTGCGCACTTCGGGGTTCCTGGATATCTTTATCTCAATCACCCGCCCTGTAGCCCAGACCGCGGATGGTTTTGATGACTTTTGGCTCCCGGGGGTCATCTTCGATCTTCTCGCGCAGCCGCTTGATATAGACGGTCAGGGTATTATCACTCACAAAATCGCCGGCCAGATCCCAGACCTCCCTTAATATCCGGTTCCTGGTGAGGACCTGCCCCCTGTGGTAAGCCAGGGTCAGCAGGAGTCGATATTCCTGGGCTGTGAGCCAGAGGGGCTGGTTGTTTTTGTATACTTTTGCTTCAGCAGGGTTGATCCTGAGATCCCCCAGGATGATCTCATTTTTTAGCTCAGGCTGCCGGTCGTAGCGCCGGAGCACGCTGTTGATTCGGGAGATCAGTTCGCGCACCCGGAAGGGCTTGGCGATATAGTCGTCCGCACCCAGATCCAGGCCCATAATCGTGTTGATCTCGTCGTCACAGACGGTGAGGAAGATCACCGGCGTTTCTCCTTGTGACCTTGCAAGTTTGCATAATTCAAAACCATTGCCACCGGGTAGATTGACATCGAGGATGATCAGCAGGTAATCCCCGCCCATGATTTTTTCTTTAGCGGTGGTGAAGTCATAACAGGTGCAGGTGGAGAAGCCTTCGCGGTTCAGGGCATACTCTATACCCATGGCGATGGTTTTGTCATCCTCGACGATCAAGATCTCGTTCATCGATTGCTCCTTGTTTTTGCACTGCGCTGCCGTTTCATGTACATTTTACAGCAAAATATGATTTGCTGCCAACGGGGCCTTCCGGGGGATTAATTACACTCTTGGGGAGAGTAAAAATGGCAGGCAGGATATTATCACATTACTGGGGTGCCGGTTTCTCCTTTGCAGATATCCCTCTTCGGATAAAGGAAAATGCGGCGAACTTACAGAAGAAATAAAAAGGGGATCTTCCCCAAAAATGGGTATTTAACTTTGACAGACTTCAGGAGGTCCTATGATTAAAAATATTGTTTTTGATCTTGGCGGCGTTCTTTTAGAATTTGAACCTGAAAGATACCTGAAGGGGTTGTTCCCGGATGGGGCAAAGAGCCGGCAGTTGCATGAGGCAATATTTCAAAGTGAACTCTGGCTTGAACTGGACCGGGGAAGCGTAACCACAGGGGAGGTGGTGACAGCCCTTTCCCGGCGCAATCCCGGTTTCCAAAAGGACATTGCGCTGATCCTTTCTCATTGGGACAGCATTCTCATACCGCTAGAAGGCACTGTCTCCATCCTTGAAGAGCTGGAGAGAGCGGGATTTAAGCTTTACGCGCTTTCAAATTTTCCTTTGGCTGCCTTTGAAAAAGTATGCCGCCGTTATCATTTCTTTAAACATTTTGACGGCTTCGTTATATCCTCAAAGATCGGATATATTAAACCGGAACCTGAAATCTACCAATACCTGCTTAAGAAATACAGCTTAATGGCCGAAAAAACCCTGTTTATTGATGATCGCCCTGTGAACCTGGCTCCCGCCAGAGAAATGGGGATCAAGACTATTCACTTTACCGGGCCCCGTGAGCTCGGGAATGCCCTGACCGGCCTGGGCATACTTGATTGGCATAATAATAAAAAGAATCCAACATGAATGGGGCTCAGGATAGTGAAGAGGAGAAGCCCTGCCGGAGAGGGAAAGTTCTCAGCCTGTTACCTGTAAACATCCACTTTTCCGGGCTTTTTTTTGGAAAGCATAGCCCTGGTGAAGCGGAAGAGTCCCTTTACTGTTTGACCGTTGAAGGCCGCTAGCAGGCCCAGCGTTGCTTCGTAGCTCACTGCGCCGCCGGTCATGGAGAATATGTTGCGCAGCGGCAGGGAGAGGGCTGCCTGTCGGACCATCTTTTTCTCGAACTCCGGGGCTTCCTTTGGCAAAGCTGCAGGAGCAAACCTGATTACAGCCCACCTAAAAATCTTTCCAAAAGCGCTTACTCTCAGGTCGTCGATGATGCTGTTAAAGTCGAGCTCGCCTTTTCTGGGGGGAATATCAGCGGCTACATTTCGGCCCATGATCGCTTCAAACTGCTCCAGCGGTATCTTTTCCGCTCCGGTCAGTGAATAGTAAACAGGTGTTTTCTCTCTGTGGTCGGGCCTTTCGGCAGGGCTAGCTTTTACTTGCACCCGGGTTTGGAGCAATATATCGCGGGAAGAGGAGCCGATGAGAATTTCGAATGTCCCGCTTTCCACGCACCAGTCCCCCGTCAGGGTGTTGTAGAAAGCAAAAGCATCCCTGGAAAGATTAAGAGAAAGTGTTTTCTTTTCACCTTTTTTTAAAGAGATTTTTTTGAAGGCCCTGAGTTCTTTCTCTGGCACAAAATGGGTGGACTCTGGATCCCGGACATAAAGCTGGACCACCTCCGCGCCGTCACAGTCGCCAGTATTCCTTATATCAAAACTCACGTTAAGGGTTTCATATTCATCTATCGCTGTGGTGTTTAGTTTCAGGTTGGCGTAGGCAAAGTCTGTATAAGAAAGTCCGAAGCCAAAGGGAAAGAGCACCTCTTTCCGGGCACTGTCGTAATACCTGTATCCCACGAAGATGCTTTCCCGGTGATGAACCCTTTCGGGGCCCATCCCAAAATATTTTACAGCAAGGCAGTCCTCTAGGCGCCGGGGGAATGTTTCGGCCAGTTTGCCCGAGGGGTTTACCCGGCCGAAAATGAGATCGGCGGCCGCCTCCCCTACAGCCTCGCCTCCCAGGTAGAGATTGAGAACGGCGCTAACCTGTTCCAGCCAGGGCATCTCCACCGGTGCGCCGCAGCTGAGAACAACGATCACTTTTTCCGATACTTCACCCAGTGTGGAAATGAGCTCGTTATGTCCCCGGGGCATCCCCAGATGAGTGCGGTCAAAACCTTCAGACTCATATTCATCGGTAAGGCCGGCAAAAACCAAAACATATTCTCTATTCCGGGCAGCCTCAACAGCCCGGGCAATCTCATCTTCAAAGTATCCGTCGCCTTCCAGGGAATAGCCGGGGGCATAGGTGTAGGTTATCCCCTGTGAATCAAGAAAATTGCAGAAGCTCACGAGGTTACGCGGATTAATCCTGCTGCTGCCGCTGCCCTGGTAACGGGGTTCTCTGGCCAGTTGTCCGATGACGGCAAAATCAGCTTCCAGGCTAAGCGGCAGGGTCCGCTCCCTGTTTTTCAGCAGAACAGCCCCTTCTGCAGCTGCCCGTTGGGCCAGGGCATGGTGTTTTTTATAATCCGCCTTGAAGTCGCGGTTTGTCTCCACTGTCCGGGCACATTTGAGGGCATAGCGTAAGATCCTTTGTACAGCTCTGTCCAGATATTGAACATCAAGCTTATTAGATGCTATCGCCTCCACGATCTGCTTGTCGAAGATGCCGTTGGATGAGGGCATCTCCAGGTCAAGTCCGGCCAGGATCCCCATGCTCCTGTCATTTACAGCGCCCCAGTCAGAGATAACAATCCCTTTATAGCCCCATTCTCCCCTGAGGATATCCCAGAGCAATTTTTTGTTGTCGCTGGCATGAATTCCGTTAATCCTGTTGTAGCTGCACATGATCGTACTGGGGGGGGCCTTTTTTATGGCGATCTCAAAAGCTTTCAGGTAGATTTCCCGCAGCGCTCTTTCATCAACTTCTGAGCTGATCGTCAACCGGCGGTACTCCTGGGAATTTACAGCGTAATGCTTTATCGATGCCGCGATCCCTTTTTTCTCTACACCTGTGATAAAAGCGGCGGCAAGCTCCCCGCTGAGGTAGGGATCTTCGCTGAAATACTCGAAATTTCGCCCGCAAAGGGGTGTTCTCTTTATATTTACGCCTGGTCCCAGAAGGGTGGAAACGCCCTGCTCAAGGCATTCTTCGGCAATGGCCTGGCCTACTTTGGTGAGTAGCTCAGGGTTCCAGCTCGAGGCCAGGGTTACTGCAGTAGGAAAGCAGGTGGCAGGGTAACTGTCTTTGAACAGGCCTTTTATTTCTGCTTTTTCTTTGCGCAAGCCGTGTGGGCCGTCGGCCATAAATACCGACGGGATACCCAGCCTCTTGATGGGTGTTGTTTCCCAGTTGCTTATGCCTGAACAGAGAGCGGCTTTTTCCTCCAGCGTTAGCTGAGACACCATCTTTTCAATTTCCGGCACTAGAAGCCCTCCTCTTACCGGTGCTTCATGTTAATGATGCCTTTTTCCAGGGCTGCAAAGGTGTAACCCCGCTGATGGAGGTTTTCGATGATCCGGGGTAGCGCCTCCGCGGTGGCGTGATTGAAGTCGTGCATCAGAACAACGAGATCCTGCCCCGGCCGGCGGTCCGCCTGGCTGACAACATTTGCCACCAGC
>CAYXKD010000064.1:0-10094 GCA_964464625.1 uncultured Syntrophomonadaceae bacterium | reverse complement strand
GTTTGATTCAGGCTATCATTTTTAGTGGTTGCCGTCAACTGCGCTGCCGGGACGCGCCGGCTCAGTGCGCCGTCCCGGCCCATCATTTCGTGCTGCGCAGTCCGGAACAGTCATGATTTCCTGATGGCTTCACTCAGAGCGCTGATGCTTTCAGCCAGATGATCCAGTTTTCCTTCGATACGGACAAGCAAATAGATGCTCACCGCAATGGGGAAACCCCAATTGCCGACAATGGAGACCACCTCCTCCACCATGCCCTACCCTCCCTCCGAAAGAAGCTCCACTCCTGCCCCGCTTTCCAGAAAGATATTCTTGAGCAGCTGTGCGCATCTGTGGCAAAGTTCCATCTCTCCGGCAACCTCTTCTCCGACCCTGAAGAGAAGCAGATAAGCCAGGGCCAGACGCTGCCGGCAAAGTCCGCAGCGTTCGCGGCGGGGATCCTGAAAAGGCATAAAGCTAACCCTGGTCATGGAAAGCGCCTCCTTCCACTTAATAAACGGCTTTTTACGGTGTCTTAAGCATAAAGCGACAGACCCGGTGCCACAAATGGCTACCGGCAGCACTTTGCCAGCCTACCCTGACATATGGCGGCATGCCCCGGGTGGGGATTTGCTTTTTCCACGGCGAAGCGCTTTGCTTCGCCTCCATCAGAAAGGGCGCTCCCTGGAAGGCGCCCGGGCCGGGCTGCGACTGTTTAAATCGCTTCCAGCCAGAGGAAAAACTATGTCCTGTTCAAAAATGCAGGAACTGTCACACCGGAAGGAGAATAATTTTAAATGTATGGAATCTTCTGTTCAGCAAAGGAGGCAGGCATATGTCCGCCAGTGAAATGAGGCGAGCCAAACGCCATCTTGAGACCACCCGCAGAATGAAAGACATGCTACCGCGTTTTTTTATGCGCACATTTGAAAGGCGTTTCAGCAATGAACCGCTGGCCTGGTGCATGGTGGGGGTATCACCGGAGCTGCTCAAGGCTTTTGACCTGCTCTGGGAATGGCCCGAGAATTTCGGCACCATCTGCGCCAGCCGTCTCGTTGCCCCTGACTTTATCAAGACAGCCGAGGGGGACGGCTACTCCCCGGAGCTCTGCACCTATGTCACCAATACCATGGGCTACTGCAAGCTCTGGAAGGAATCGGGCGAGCCCCCCGAAGCATCCCCCATACCGGGCGGGATGGGCAACCCCACTATGCTCCTGGGTTCGGGTTTTCTCTGCGAACCGCGCTATAAGTGGTTCCAGGCCATTGCCACCCGTTTTCTCGATGTGCCTGTGTACAGCAGCGATCCCCTGGCTCCGCCCTGGGATGTTAACCCTCACGATCCCCGCATTGCCGCTCACTACAAAGATCTGCTGCGGGAAGATCTGCACGGCCAGGTGGAATTCCTGGAACGTCACACCGGGAAAAAACTGGATCCGAGTTTACTTCGTGAAATCCTCGCTCTTTCGCACAAAGCCCTGGCTTACTGGAGGGATGCCCTGGCCCTGCGCAAGGCTGTCCCCTGCCCCATGGGCTCCACCGACTATTTTTCGGCCATCATACCCCAGATGTATATGGTCGGCGAGGAAGAGGCTGTCGATTTTTACCGGGAGATCTATTACGAGATTAAAGATCGCGTTGACCGGGGTCTGGGCGTCATAGAAGAAGAAAAATACCGCCTCATCTGGTTTGGCCTGCCGCCCTGGTTCAATCTGGGCTTCTTCAACTATCTTGAGTCGCTCGGTGCAGTGATGGCTATAGAATCGACTTACAATGTGGGCGACTGGTTCGAGGTCGAGCTTGATGATCCTCTGGAGGCCATTGTGGAGCGCACCTGGATACGCGCCGTAAAGATGCACGAATACGGCGCCGAGGCCATGCCGGAACTGTGCAACCCCGCCGTTTTCGGCGGTTTCGCCGGCAGCCGCATGCTTGAAGAGGTAGTTAAGGAATACAGCCTGGACGGTGCAGTGATGCACCTGACACGTTCCTGTCGGGCCGTCTCTTTCGGTGAGGTCCATACGAAAAACCGCCTGGCTGAAATGGGCATTCCCTCGCTCATCTTTGAAAGCGACATGGCCGATCCCCGCCTCTGGTCCGATGCCCAGATCAAGACAAGAGTGCATGCCTTTATAGAGACCCTGGCCGGCCGCAGTTAAGCAGGCAGCTGAAGGAAAATCAGCCCGCCCTGCGGAGGATCTTAAAGAAGGAGAGAAAACAGATGAAAGATATACCTGCACTGACCCGCGCAGCGGAACTGAACTCTCAGAAAGAGGAGCGGGTGCGCCACCTGCGTCGCGAGAGCGGCATGCCGGTGATCGGTTACATCTGCTGCTTTGCCCCGCCCGAGATAATCAGGGCCGCCGGAGCAATCCCTTATCAGATTACCGGCCGCCCCGGTGAGTCCACCTCGGAAGCCGATGCGTATATGGAACCGTACGGCTGCACCTATGTGCGCAACGTCTTTACACAGGCTTTAAAGGAGCGGCTTGATTTTCTGGACGGCCTGGTAATTTCGCACAGCTGCGATATGGTGCAGCGCCTCTATGGAATCTGGACCTATTATCGTCCCCTGCCCTATTCCAGGCTTTTCAATGTCCCTCATCAGGTCACTCCCCAGGCGGAGCGCTTTTTCAAGCGCGAACTGGGCTTTTTCAGAGAGAGTCTGGAAGACTTTACCGGCCGGGAGGTCACCGCAGAGAGTCTGGCAGAAGAGATCAAGCTTACAAACAGCAACAGAGCTCTGATCAGAGAACTATACCGGCTGCGGCTGGAGAATCCCCCCCTCATTAAAGGCAGTGAAATGCTCGAGCTCCTGCTGGCGGGCAGGTGGCTTCCTTCCGGGGAGTTTCATTCCCTGCTGAAAGAAACGCTGGCCGGGGTTAAGGAGCGCTTTCCCCAGGGCCTGCACCGTCCCCGTTTTCTGGTCTGGGGCAGCCTGCTCGATGACGTCACTTTTTACCGGATGATCGAAGAGGCGGGCGGCGAGGTTGTCACCGATGATACCTGCATCGGTTTCCGGCTTTTCGAAAAAGATATTCCGCTGTCAGGTGATCCCTACGAAGCACTGAAAAACCACTATTTTATTAATTTCCAGTGCCCGCGCACCGACCGCGGACCGGGCAGGAACCGTTTCGATTACATTCTCGAGAGAGCGCGAGAATACAATATCGATGGCGTAATCGCCTATATCATCTCTTTCTGTGATCCCCACAAGTTTGACTATCCCGACCTGCGGGATTATCTGAAAGAAGCGGGCTTTCCCATGCTGCTCATCGATGACAACTACAGCTTTGCTCCTGCGGGAGCGATCCAGACAAGGCTGCAAGCCTTTATCGAGATGACAAAAAGCGGCCGGATTTCAAGCTGAAAATCCCGGCAGATCATCCTCAGAGCAACGAAAGGTTCTCATGAAAACGCAGGGGCGGCTCACGAGCCGCCCGGCTTTGCCTCTCATGAATTATATTCGGCCAGATAAAAACAGTTCACCCCTACAGCACGTGGGAAAGAGGCAGCAACGAAAATGCCAACAAGCTAATCCGCCGCTTCATTCCCAAGGGAACCGGTATCGGTAAGCTAAATACTCGCGATATTAAGCGAATTGAACAATGGATGAACAATTACCCACGAAGGATGTTCGGATACAAAACTGCTAATGACATTTACCTGGCAGCTTAGTGTGGCTGGCAATATATGGTGGGCAATTAAACTTGCAACTTACCCCCCCTCGCTGCAACTAACCTTTTGCCTCTTGTCACAAAACAACAGTTATGAGAGAATAGAGCCATTAAATCAAAAACAGCTGTAGCTCTTAGACAAAGGTGTGATTCAAAATGGCACTAATCGTCCAAAAATTCGGAGGAAGTTCCCTGGCAACGGCAGAACATATTCAGCGCGTTGCCCGGATCATCGCTGAAGCGAAAAACAATGGGAATCGGGTTGTAGTTGTTGTCTCAGCCATGAGCGGCGAGACAGATCGACTCCTGAACCTGGCCCACGAAATATCAACGGAAGGAACTGAACGTGAGCTCGATGCCCTGGTCGCCACCGGTGAACAGGTCAGTGCGGCCCTGCTGGCGATGGCCCTGGAAAACCTGAACATACCCGCCCGTTCCTACCTGGGGCTGCAGCTGCCCCTGCTAACAGATGAACATCACACCAGAGCACACATCCTGCATCTATCTACAGATCAGTTAAAAACAACCCTGAAGCAAGGCGCTGTCCCCGTTGTGGCCGGTTTCCAGGGGGTCAATGCCAGTGGCGATATCACCACCCTGGGCCGGGGCGGCTCCGACACTACTGCGGTGGCCCTGGCCGCAGCGCTTAAGGCCGACGCCTGCGAGATTCACAGCGATGTCGACGGAGTCTACACCGCCGATCCGGCTATCTGCCCCCGGGCCCGTCACCTGAGCCAGATCACCTATGGAGAGATGCTGGAGATGGCCGATATGGGCGCAAAGATACTGCAGATCCGCTCTGTAGAGCTGGCCCGTAAGTTCAGGGTTCCTTTGTTGATCAAATCATCTTTTGGCAGTGACAAGTGCACCTGGATCGTCGAGGAGGAGATAAACATGGAAAGCGCTGTTATCAGCGGGATCATTCTCAGCCGCAAAGAGGCCAAGCTGTCGGTGATCCGCGTTCCCGACCGCCCCGGTGTGGCCTACGCGATCCTGGCCCCGCTGTCGGAGGCATCAATCAATGTGGATATGATCATCCAGAACGCCAGCATTGACGGTTATACCGATTTCACCTTTACCGTGCCTGAAACCGATCTTGAAAAGACGCAGGAACTGGTGAAGCAGGTACTTCCGGAGATCGGCGCCCGCGAGCTCTGCACCGACCGCGGCATCGTCAAGGTATCGGCTGTCGGCCTGGGAATCAAGAACCGCCCCGGCGTAGCCGCGCACATGTTCAAAGCGCTGGCCGGGGAGAGGATTAACATCCAGATGATCAGCACATCGGATATCCGCATCTCCTGCGTCATCGAAGCCAAGTATGGAGAGCTGGCGGTGCGGGTGCTGCACGACGCCTTTGGATTGGAAAAGGGCAACAACGAGCATGTCAGCAGCAGTTCCTAATAAGCTGACAGCGGATGCTCATCTTCGATAATGGTCTGATTCTTCGAAAAGGCCCGCCGGATGTTCTTCGGCAGGCTGAAAAGGCCCTGGTGGGTCTCCCCGTCGTAAAACTCAAGCTGAGGCGCCACCACAGCCAGGCGCCGGTCCACCTCATCCCGCCTTAGTGCCAGGGGATCATGGGCATCAGAAGCGATGATAAAGCCCCAGGAGCTGTCAAAAGAGGGGATGTAGGTATGGTAGGATCGCACCCTGGAGAAAGTGAGTTGCAGTGTATTGCGCACCGCTGTATGGACATCCATGTAATCGATGCTTAACCCGCCCGCCTGAAGAGCCAAAATACCGCCGGGCAGTAATCTTTTCTTCACGATCTCATAAAACTGTCGCGTAAAAAGAAGAGAGGAAGGCCCCTTTTCCGAGGGCTCGGTAAGATCGCTGATGATGATGTCAAAATGCTCCTCAGTTTCCTCAAGATATTGCCGCGCATCCATGAAGTGAAGTTCCACCCGCTTATCTTCAAAGGAGCCCCGGTGCCACTGCTCCAGGTGTTCGCGGCACAGTTCGACCACCTGCCGGTCCAAATCCACCATCACGGCCCGCTCCACCCGGGGATGGCGCAGGATCTCGCGCAGCCCCGCCCCCTCACCACCGCCGATAATCAAGGCCCGCTTAGGCGCCGGGTGAAGCACCATCGCCGGATGAATCAGGGCTTCGTGGTATATGTGCTCATCAAGAGATGCCGACTGCACCTTACCGTCAAGTATGAGCAGCCGGCCATATGTCTCCGTATCCACTATTTCAACGTGCTGGTAGGCAGTCTTGCCATTGTATACATAACGTTTGATCGCAAAAAAACAGCCGCAATGGGAATCGACATATTCGATGTACCAGTTCCACTGGCCAAAGATTGTTACCAACCCCTTTCCGCAGTTAACTGCTGCGATGGGTTTACAAATACACCGGAGCTTTTCACAGGTAAAAACACCGCTTAACCCGCTTTTAAGTCAAATCCCCCATCCCCCCGGTCACTGGAAGTTGGGGATCAGAAATCATAGGTTTGGCTGAGTATGCATCCACTGCCAGGCCCCCATCTGTAGCTGCAATCCCCCATTAACAGATGCCGGACGGGTCAAGACCCGCCCGGCTCTGGCCTGGTTTGGATAAAAGCACCTTTTACAGCAAAACATCGCACCCTTTTAGCAACTGCAGCCGTCACACTGCGATCCGGGTACAGCCGGTGTTACGGAAAACCCCTTTTGGATGCCCGTATGGTAATCGATAACCTTACCATTCACATAAGTGGCAATAGCCTTTTCATAGGTAAACTTAAGCCCGGCAACCTCTTCAACAAGATCCTTCTCTTCATCGATTGACTCTTCCAGAGTCAGCCCGAAACGGGGACCGCCTCACCCCACACCGCTGAGATAAAGCCGGATCGCCGCTTCTTCTGCATTGTCGCGCCCCTTCATAATTTCCCTTAGTTGCTCCGCTGCCTTTTCTGTAACCTTAAGCATGGCCCAACCCCTTCCTTTCGCAAATACTAGAAAAGATGGTATTTGGCTTGTAATGGATAATATTTTTCCAAATATCCGAAATTAATTTTATCCTGCAACCAACAAAATATCAAGCCCGGGAAAAGCATATAATTAACTGAAACCCTAGGAACAAAGAGCACTCTATTTTTTAATCCGCCTTAAAGAGAGGTCGGCTAATTGTGACTGCTCCCCCTAAAATCAGGGTGATCCTTTTTCGTTCTTCTGCCTGGCCGCTCCTACTTTTGCTGGTGCTTGGCACATTCGCCGCAGCGCTGCTCGCCTGTTCCCCTCCCGCCCGCCTGGTGTCGCTTTATTACGGCAGCCCTTTGAAAGGGATCACTTTGGCCATCGATCCGGGCCACGGCGGTATAGACTCAGGCACTCATTTTCAGGCGGTGATACTGGAGAAAGATATCGTTCTGGAGGTCGGGCTGGAGCTGCGCCGCCTGCTGGAGCAGGCCGGTGCACAGGTGATGATCACCCGGGAGAAGGATGAGGACCTGAGCAGCCATTATCCCGACGAGACAATGGCGCAACACCGCCGCGATGTAAGAGGAAGGGTTAAGCTGATCAACGCCTCTGGGGCAGACATTGCCATCAGCCTGCATATAAATTCAATCTACGACAACAGCGTCAGGGGGCCCATCACCTTTTACAGCGGAGGGGATCCCGAAAACAAACGCCTGGCCGAAACCATCCAGAAGAATATCAATCCCCTTTTTAGCGCCGACGCCAGGCCTGGCCAGCTGGTGCACCAGCACCCCCGGGAGAGCAACGACTACTACATCCTCAATGAGAGCAACATGCCCTCGGTTTTACTCGAAATGGCTTTCATGACCAGTCCCGATGATCGCGAGCTGCTCAAAAGTAAATCGTTCCGCAATAAAATTTCCCGGGGAATTTTTATGGGCATAGTGGAATACCTCTGCCAAAAACCGGATGGTGCAGAGCCTGCTTCAGAATAAAGAGCTCAGCAACTGCCGCACTTGATCACTGTTTCTGCTCCAGAAATTTGCATAGCGGAAGGCCTGAAGCTTTCCATTCCATAGCCGCATCCACCCCGATATAGCGGTAATGCCAGGGTTCGTACTTATAGCCTGTAATCTCCTCCGCTCCACTGGGATAGCTCATGGCAAAACCGTAGTTGTGCGCCTTTTCCGCCAGCCAGGCATGCTGTGCTGCGCCGGCGGATGTATCGATGTTAAAATCCATAGTTGTCCCCAGCTGGTGCTCCGATTGCCCCGCCCGGGCGCTGTAGGTATTTGCTTTCTCCTCACCGTCTTTTGCGGCCCAGTAGTTAAAGGTGTCCACCTGCGTATCATAGCTGCGGTAAGCAGATGTAACGGTGAGGGTTACACCATCTTCAGCAGCAGCGGCCCACATCTGCCTTAAGTACTGCAGAGGCTCGCGGCGCAGATAATACTGCCCGTTTCGCCGGTCCGGATGAACGATCTCTGACGGAATCAGTTCAAGATCCCCGGGCGCGTAGCGCCCCAGGGTAGTCTGCTTCGTGACAAGAGCAAAAAGACTGTTGCCGTCAACGAGTTCAAAGGTACTGCTTTCCTGGGGAGGTGGCGGCGGCGCAGGTTCGGGCTCGGGCGCGTCAAGCTGGGGGCTTTCGTCGGGTTCCGGCGCGTCAAGCTCTATAATTTCATCCGGCTCAGGCTCCTCCGGCGGCTCCTGATTATCCAGTTCATCCAGCTCCGGGCCCACCCTGGCAAGAAGAAGATCAGGGTTGTAGATATATATGAACACAAATATCACCAGAACTGCGCTGAGCAAAAAAGCTACCACCCGCGCTATTTTTTGAATCCTCTTCAGTTTACTCTTCCGCCCCGCCATCTGACACCGCCTTCTTTCTTTCAATTGTCCCTTTGTTTCTGTATTTCGACACCTGAACAACCGATCCCTGTTTGCAGAAGACAGTTATTCGCTCCCCTAGTATTAACACCGCCCGACAGCCTATACCCCAGGTAAAAAGGCGCTTGTCATTTACCCGCCTGGGAACAGCATGCGTAAAAATAGCACCACATCGGTTTGGGTATGGTTTTGCATGGTGAAGGGGCGGCTCAAAGCCGCCCCTTTATTTACAGCAGTAGTAATGCGAGGTCTTTATGCGGAGGCGCCTGGTCCGGCAGAAGCTTTTGCCTTTCCAGCACGGCCGATAAGTAGACCCACAACAAGGAAAATAAGCAGGGAGACCAGCCAGATAATTAACAGCAGCATGCTCACCTTGGTAAATCCGGGCTGCAGCTCACCGCTAATCCCCGAGCCCATCTGCTCCAGTCCGGGCATAATCTTTTCGACAATGCCGCCCTTGAGCTCATCGATACCGCCGAGCACATCGGTGCGGATGCCTGAGACAACCAGTCCCAGCCCGTCACTAACACCGGGATCGCCACCAGGATTGGGGCTGAATGTGGGGTTAGCCAGGCCGCGGCTGATCTTGTTCAGCCCTTCGATAATCCCCGATTCGCCAGTGGCAGCTTCGGTCTTGTTAAAGCCCGCAAGCATATCACCCAGGCCGGTGATCATCTGGCCATCCATGCCGGTCTTCATCTCACGCATTCCCGGCACAACCTGATCTTTGAGTCCGTTGCGGATGGCAGTCAACCCGGGAACCATCTGGTCAAATCCGCCCAGCATATCACCTATACCAGGGCTAAACTCACCAGCAAGACCGTCGCGGATGGCAGCAAGGCCGGGAACCATCGATTTATCAATGCCCTCTTTCATCTTTTCCAAACCGGGGACCATATCTTCATTGACATCTTTAAGAATAGTATCAAGGCCGGGAACTATCTCATAGTCAATGCCTAACTTTATCTTGTTCAACCCTGGCAGCATCTCTTCATTGACACCTTTGAGAAGACCCGTAAGGCCGGGAACTACCTTATCGTCAATGCCTAACTTTATCTTGTTCAACCCCGGTAGCATCTCTTCATTGACACCTTTAAGAAGAGCTGTAAGGCCGGGAACTGCATCATCGTCAATGCCTAACTTTATCTTGTTCAACCCTGGCAGCATCTCTTCATTGACACCTTTGAGAAGAGCTGTAAGGCCGACAACCATCTTATCATCGATATCAGTTCTAGCGTCGGTCAACCCGCTTCTAACAGCATCTAATTTGCCCGCTGACGCCTGAAGCCCCCCAACGATAGCAGCTTTTGTCTGGTCGTCAGGTAGACTATTTGCAGCCTGAAGAGCAAAAGCGATATCATTTTGAATTGAGGTGAAAGATGCGAGGTTGGGATCAATCCCAGGCTGCTCTGGACTGCCCGGTGTCTGCCCAATAGTTCCGATGACCTTATCCAGGCCGGGAATTACAAGTAAGGAAAGACCATTTTGGATATTGGTCAAGCCTTCGATAATTCCTGGCTCACCATGTTCTAACTCGGTCTTGTTAATACCATGAAGCACCGCAGCTAAACCTTCACTCGCTCCATAAGTATCTGGATTATTCAGATCAAAATCAGGGTGATCCGCCATGGATAAACCGTAGCGAA
>CAYXKD010000063.1:0-10323 GCA_964464625.1 uncultured Syntrophomonadaceae bacterium | reverse complement strand
TCAAGGCGATGGAATGGCTGTTGATTACAGGGGCGCGCACCGTCGTTGCAGTA
The DNA here is from genome assembly GCA_964464625.1 of uncultured Syntrophomonadaceae bacterium. Classification (GTDB taxonomy): domain Bacteria; phylum Bacillota; class Dethiobacteria; order DTU022; family DTU022; genus JAAZIN01. Next base: position 10,270 of record CAYXKD010000063.1, on the reverse strand, counting down.
ACTGGCAGATTGGGCAGGCTCATGATCTTTCTTGTCTCCTGAACCATCTTCTCCTCTTCCTTTGTGTAACCGTCATCGAGAAAGAGATCGATATGCGGAATCAGGTTAAAAGCCAGCTGATGAGCAATGCGCTGCACTGTCACTTTTTCTCCGGCCAGGTGAGCGCGGCACTGCTCCCGCAGTTCACTCACAGCCTCCCGTCCAGCCCCGGAAATAGCCTGATAGGTAGCCGCCACCACCCTTTTCAATCCGGCGGCCTGCTGCAGCGGCTGCAGGGCTACAACCATCTGGATGGTGGAGCAATTGGGATTGGCAATGATGCCCCGGTGATCGCGGACCGCAGCGGGATTGACCTCCGGGATAACCAGGGGCACATTTTCATCCATCCGGAAAGCGCTGCTGTTATCAATAACCACGGCACCATGCCGGACAGCTTCTTGTGCCAGTTTTTCGCTAATGGCGCCGCCGGCGCTGAAAAAGGCAAAGTCTATTCCGTCAAAAGATTGCGGCAGGGCTTCCTCTACAGAGAGCTCCTCATCGCCCACCTTGACTCGCAGGCCTTTGGAGCGTGCCGAAGCGAGCAATTTAAGTCCATCTATGGGGAAATTCCGTTCCATAAGAACCTCAACCATAGTCTGACCAACCATGCCCGTTGCACCAACCACCGCCACATTGTACTTTCTCGCCATAACCTCTCCTCCGTTCTGGTATCTATTTTATGGATCAGACCGGGCTGCTGTTACCTGCTCGCAAATTATTTTTTGCCCTGCTGTCATGCCATGAAGACAGCCGACCCATCCTGAGGTCGCAGCCCGAAGGATTCCCAAAGTGTGTGAAGCATTCCTTTGCCGCGGTGTGGCAACCATATGAAATCGCTAAGCAAAGCGAAATATCCCGTTTTATAGGCAGCAGGGCGGACAATTAAATTGCCTGTATTTTAACATAGAAAAATGCCGGGAAGCAAGATAAATCCCGCCGCCAGGCATTCCCAACCGGGAAGTTTGCTTCTTTTCACCGGGGTTAACCGCCCTTTAGCCTTTAACCCCGGTTTCCGGCATAAATGTCAGGGTTCGTTAACCTGGCCCATGAAGAGGATAGCTCCCGTCTTCTCATCGGTGATGGCAAAAAGGAAGGGCCTGTCAATGATCATGCTGAAATGATCCGTCTGTACTGAGGTGCACTTGAATTCCACTGACGTAACTGCCGCCGCTTCAGTTCCTTTTTCGTTTACATCCACATATGTTTTATGCTTGACATCGCTGATATAGAGTTTCGGCGGGGTAGGGCGCATCCCGCTAAAATCGGCGCGCTGCGGATTAAAAGCTGATTCCATCCCCAGTTTTTTCAGGTTTTCATTTAGCGAAGCCTCGTATTCAAAGTTGAATCTGGGCAGCCCCACCTCGCCCTCCATCTCCCTGAAAGAGAGCAGCCATGCGGCCCAGTTCTCCGGAGTCAGCTCCCCGTAAAAATCTGCGAGCGAACATTCCGGGGAGGGCAGAAAAACAGTCATGCCGATGCGCCTGTTTTTTCCGTAGGGCAGGATCACCGCCTCAAAGTTATCCCCCTGGAAATAACGGTAGCTGCCTTCCCTGAACATTACGGGATGGTTTTTCTCGGTTCCATCAGGCAGCTCGAAGGGGATCTCCCGGGTCATCTCCGGACTGAATTCATCGGACCAGTCTCCGTTAAAATAGATGGCGTTGATGAGGAAGAGCACGGTCAGGGAATCAATGGGGCCTTGAATAACCTCTTTAATCTTACCCCTGGTCTGCTGCTCCACCCAACGGTTCATCGCCGGAGCAGCCCCGGAATCGTTGAAGTCCAGGGATCTAACTTCAGCGGCAAAGTAGTCGCCGTTGCGCTGCAGGAAATCTTCGTTAAAGTCCACACCCTGGCGTACCCAGAGTGAATTAGCCGCAGTAAGCTCCACTTTGGGATCAGGGTTTTGCAGAATGCTCTGCAGCCCGGCAAAGGCCCCGTTCATCTCCTCAAGGCTCATGCTCTGCAGATGGAGCGCACCCAGCATGGACTGCAGGGTCTCCCCTGAAGCCCCGTTTGCAGTCATGGCCAGGGCTGTGGAGATGCTTGCCGGAGAAATAAAGATGTTTTTGTGTGGATCATTCTCACAGAGATCGCGGAAGATGCTCAGGCTGAAAGCAATATTCCCGTTGACGAGCCTCTCATCGATGCAATCTACCGGTTCTGCAGAGACCTTATTGGGAAGAAGACTGACAGGATCGCCGCCATCACTGCCTGTCCCACATCCGGCAGACAACATCAAAGCCGGCGCCACAAGCAGTAGAAATGCCAGGCAAATTTTACGGTGTGCATGTATTGGAACCATCTCCTTTAGCAAGGTCCTTTCTTTAGATCAGACCCGGGAGCAGCTGAAATGGTTCCCAACCCGGGGAGATCAGTGGATGTTTTATATAATTTTTATCCGCAAGCTTATTAATCTGCAGCCCCTTCAAGCATCTCTTCCTTGACCAGCGCGGAGATCACCGGCCGGTAACGGCCGCTTTTTTTAACGCGGCGGTCCCAGAGGCTGATCCCGCCGAAGATCAGTGCCATCAAAGCAAAACCCATCCCTGCAGCGAACAGCTCATTACGGCCTGACCAGCCAAATCCGGCAGATATTTTTAGCCCCAAAAATATGCCCGCCACCAGTCCCGCCAAAGGCACAAGGTAGAGCATAAAAGCGATGAACAGCGCCCTGCGGTCATCCATTTCAATGATTACCCTCTGCCCGGATAACGCCCCAATGGGGTTGAGCACCTCGATATAATGCTCGCGCCGGTCTTCAGCGCTGAGGACACCGCCGCAGCGGCCGCAATTTTCGCAGGAAAGATGTCGCTGCAGATGCACCACCGCAATCTTCCCTTTTACTTTTGTAACTGTACCGATTCGCTCCACTAAGGGCCCTCCCCTGTTAATTTATTGCTGGTGACCCCATTTTAGCACAGCCGGGCTCCGGTGACAAAAGCAGTGTTTGGTAGCTTCAGGGAGAGGTACCTCTGAAATCGTGGACAAGATAAAGGGAATCAAAGGCTGCGGTTTGTGAGTCAAATCTCCTGTCAACTTAACTCTCCCGCTCTTGCAACAGACAGAAATGTGGGACAACAGGGTGCTTTCCTGTTGTCCCACCAGTTATCCAAAGTGTCTGTCCATGCAGTTACATGGCTCAGGCGAATGCTTCGGGGACATCTTTCAGGACGGCGTAGCTGAAGACGGGTCCGTCCTTGCAGACGTAGAGATTACCCGCATTGCAGCGACCGCATTTGCCGATACCGCATTTCATCCTGTTCTCCAGAGTGGTGTAGATCTGATCATCGCCAAAGTTTAACTTTTTCAAGTTCTCCAGGACAAAGCGAATCATGATGGGCGGACCGCAGGTAATGGCAATGGTGTTCTCCGGCGAAGGGTCGACATCCATGAGCAAAGAGGGCACGAAACCCACGTAATGGGGCCATCCTTCTTCCTCGATATCCACCGAAAGGTGGCAGCAGACGCCGTCAATTTTCGCTGTCTGGGCAAACTCATCTTTGAAGCAGAGGTCCCCGGAAGTGCGGGCTCCATAAATAGTGGTCAGGCCCTCATAGTCTTTGAGGTTCGCCTTGACATACTCCACGATGGGGCGCAAAGGCGCCTGGCCGATGCCGCCGCCCACGGTAAGGATCTTCTTCCCCTTCCAGTCATCCACGGGAAAGCTGTTTCCGTAAGGACCGCGCACCGTCATCTTATCTCCCGTCTCGAGCTGGTGCAGCGCCGAGGTAACCTTGCCTGCTCTCATCACGGAAAAGCGCAGGAAGCCCTCTTCCGTAGGCGAGGAGGAGATGGAGATCATGCTTTCGCCCTCGCCGAGCACTCCGATCATGGCGCACTGGCCCGGGAGATGGCTCCAGCTGTCGCGGACAGCGGGATCGTCGAGAACGACCTTGAAAGTTTTAATGCAACGATCTCCATAAGTTTCAAACCATGTGTCTTCTATCGTCGCGGTGTAGGGAATGTAAGGGTTGACGTAGTTTTTCATGGCGCCGCCTTCACCTGCCTTAAAGTGTCGATAAGGTCAATGTTGACAGGACAGAGGGTGGAGCAGCGCCCGCAGCCGACGCAGGCGATCACCCCGAACTTATCGACAAAATATGAGTATTTATGGTTGATCCGGTTCCGCGTCCGCTCACGGCGTGTGGGGCGTGGGTTGTGACCCGAAGTGTGCACCGTGTACTCGGCAAACATGCAGGAATCCCATGTCCGACAACGCCGTCCCGCAGTGCCTTCCACCTCATCCTGGATATCGAAACAGTAACAGGTGGGGCAAAGATAGGTGCAGATGCCGCAGCCCAGACAGGCTGCAGAAACCCTCGCCCAGAGCGGATCCTCCCACAACCCGGGCAGCGCCTCCGGAATCCCCCCGGGATCCACGCTGCGCCTGATTTTCGCCGCCGCCTCCTTGGTCACCTGTTCCTTCTGCTGAAGAGCATCGGCGCCGGCCTCTTCAAGAAGATCTTTCACCTCTTCAAGAAGCGCCTTTCCTTTCTCCGTCTCCGCTTCCAGAAGGTAGCTTTCTCCCAGATCGACCATGAGAACATCCAGCCCCTCAGAGGAGGCCGGTCCACCGCCCACCGAGGTGCAGAAGCAGTTCAGCTCAGGCTCATTGCAGGCCAGGCCGACAATGGTGATCAGTTCGCGGCGCTTGATATAGTAGGGATCCTCGAAGTCCCAGCGGAAGAGCTTCTCTACAATCGCCATGGCGCGGGCGTCACAGGGGCGCACCCCCAGCAGAATCATCTCTTCATCAAGGCCGGGAAGATCCAGATCCTCCTGACCCTGTGAAAACCGGTAGAGCGTTTCCGTCTGGGGGAAGAGCAGTGCTTTTGGAGGCACCGTTGTGTTATCGTTGCCGAACTGCACTGTTTCGCCCTCAGTCACGGGAACAAACTTATTCATCCCATCCTTCTTCGACGGCGCCCAGAGGTTTTTTCCGGTAAGTTTTCCGGTAAACTCGGACCATTTATCCTTATGCAACAGCATCGCTGACATATCGCTCTCACCCACCTCTACAAAATAAATTCCTCTGGGTCTTCAGGCTTGTAAGCGGCCTGGAACGGTTCAGCCTCAGGATCAAGCCCAGGTTCAAACCCGTATTCTTCGCGCACCGTCCGGGCAAGCTTCCGGTTTAACTTGCCCAGGGGAATACCGGCGGGGCAGACACGCTCACACTCGCCGCAGTCAATGCAGCGACCTGCAAGGTGAAAAGCCCTGGCCAGATGAAAGGCGGTATTCTCCGAAAAGTTTACGGCGCGGTTGACCCAGATCGGGTCGAGGCGGTCGAGGATACAATCTTCGCAATAGCACAGGGGACAGGCATTCCGGCAGGAATAGCAGCGAATGCACTTTGAAAACTGCTCCTCCCAGTAAGCCCACCGTTCCGGTGTGCTCTTGCTTTCCATTTCCGCCACGCCGTTGTCCGCCGCAGGAGCCCAGGGCTGCACCGGTTCTCCCAAGGTGACATCACTGATCACCGGGTTGGGATGGCGGCAAAGACGACATTTTTCCGCCAGCACCTCATCGCGGGGGACAACTATTTCCTGCCCGCCGGAGAGCAGCAGAAAATCCTCGCCGCTCCAGCTGATCTCGGCAGGCTCGTCTGTTTCAGGGTATTTCTCCGCAAGCAGTTTCCAGTCAACCATTCCGGGGCAAGGCAGCCCGACCACTATAATCGCGTCGCGCTTGACCCCTTTTTCCACCAGCAGCTGGTTCACCGCCCGGCTGTCACAGCCCTTGACCAACAGGGCTACTTTGCGTTCATCAGCCTCCTGGCCCCTGGGCACAGGTAATTTCTCCACCAGGGTCAGATAGGTAGCCAGGTTGGAGATGCAGAGGGGTGAAAAAATAAGTTCTTCAGCTCCGGCGGCGTCTTCAACAAAGCAGGGCGCCACACGGTAGCCGAAGGTGCCCCGGCGCCAGCCGATGAGATACTTAACATCATCCCGGGCGACAATCCCGGCTGCAGTTTCGCGTAACTCATTCAGATCCATCAGTTTCCCCTCCTCACCATCCGATTTGCCGACGCCTGAACTGGTCGAAAGGCCCGGCGGCTACGGCATCCTCAACGGATTTTTCCACAACTTCTTTCCACTTATGGCCCTCCGATGCGGAGACCCAACTCATATTGAAACGGCGCGGATCCACCCCGGTAAACTCCAGAAGCTCTTTGAGCAGTTTGAAACGGCGCCGGGCGTAGAAATTCCCCTCCATGTAGTGGCAATCCCCAGGGTGACACCCGGAGATGAGGACCCCGTCTGCACCCTGCTGCAGGGCATTGACCACATAAAGGGGGTTCACCCGGCCGGAACACATTACCCGTATAATTTTAACGTTTGCCGGGTATTGGATCCGGCTCGTCCCGGCCAGATCAGCGCCGGCGTAAGTGCACCAGTTACATAAGAAAGCAACAATGTTCGGCTTGAATTGCTCGCTCATCTAATCCCCCCCAATGCCGCAATTTGCGGTAGAATCTGCCGGTCCCGGAAAGATTTCGGCTGGATGGAGTTGGAGAGGCAGCCGGCCGAGCAGGAACCGCAACCTTTGCAGAGCGCTTCATTAACCCGGGCAACTTCCACCATATGGCCCATCTGGTTTACTGAAACCAGCTCAATAGCGGTATAGGGACAGATAGAGACGCAGAAACCGCATCCCCGGCATGTAGCCTCATCGACATGCGCCACCTGGGCATCGATAGACACTTTGCCCCGGGCTAGCGGTATGAGCGCCGAAGCGGCCGCTCCCTTGGCCTGTGCTACGGTGTCGGGAATATCTTTGGGCCCCTGGCAGCATCCGGCCAGGAAGATTCCGTCACTGGCGGTATCCACGGGTCGCAGCTTGGGATGCGCCTCCATTAAAAAACGATCCGGCGACTGGGAAAGCCGCAGCAGATCAATGACCTTGCGGCCATCACCGCGGGGCTCCAGGCCCACCGCCAGAACAACAAGATCAAATTCATCCTCGCAGGGCGTGGCCGTGAGTGTGTCTTCAACCTTTAGGACCAGCTTGTTGCCCCGCTTAAAGATCTCCGAGGGGTTGCCCCGCACATAGCGGATTCCCTCACGGCGTACCCGGTCGTAGAACTCCTCAAAACCCTTCCCAAAAGCGCGCACATCCATGTAGTAAACCTTGACCTTGGCATCGGGAATCTTATCCTTGATCAGATGGGCTTGCTTGGCCGTGTACATGCAGCATACCCGCGAGCAGTACTCATTGCCCACGCTTTGATCGCGAGAGCCGACGCATTGGATAAAGGCGATCTCTTTCGGCACAATCTCCTCTTCTCCATTGTTGACCAGGACTGTCCCGCTGGTGGGACCCGAGGCGGAGACAAGCCTTTCCATCTCCAGGCCGGTGATCACATTGGGATAGTCCGTATAGCCGTACTCCGGTTTCTTGGCCGCATCAAAAACATCGAACCCTGTGGCCACAATGATGGCCCCCACCTTGAAGGAGACGATCTCGTCTTTTTGCTCGAAATCTATGGCCCCCGGCCGGCAGGCATCGACACATTTCGGGGCTTTACCGCACTTGCCCCGGGTTAACATGAGGCATTTCTGCGGGTCTATGGTGTATTTCGCCGGAACAGCCTGGGGAAAGGGCAGGTAAATGGCGCCGCGTTTTCCCAGCCCCTCGTCAAATTCATTGGGGAAGCGTCCGGCGACGCGGCACTCCGCAGCGCAGTCACCGCATCCGGTGCACTTGCTCACATCGACATAGCGCGCTTTTTTACGCACCTTCACGTCGAAATTGCCGACAAATCCGCTAACCTCCTCCACCTCGGAATAGGCCATAAGATCTATATTGGGGTGGTTTGCGACATCGACCATTTTCGGGGTAAGAATACAGGCAGAGCAATCCAGCGTTGGGAAAGTCTTATCCAGCTGGGCCATCCGCCCCCCTACCGAGGGGCTCTGCTCCACAAGGTATACTTTAAAACCGGCATCGGCAATGTCGAGTGCCGCCTGGATACCGGCAATACCGGCCCCGATGATCAGGGCCGCCGGCTCGGCATCAACTTCCCGGGGGGTCAGCGGTTCAAGGAGGCGAACCTTGGCCACGGCAGCGGCGACCAGGCTTTTTGCTTTTGCCGTAGCCTCCTCCCGATCACCATGCACCCAGGAATCCTGCTCCCTGATATTGGCCATCTCCAGATAGTAGGGGTTCAACCCCGCTTCCTGGAGGGCCTTGCGAAAGGTGGGCTCATGCATGCGCGGTGAGCAGGAAGCCACCACCACGCGGTTAAGACCATGTTCTTTAATGTCGTCTTTAATCAGTAGCTGCCCGGGATCGGAACACATATACGAATAGTTGCGCGCAATCACTACATTTGGCAAAGCCTGCGCATATTCTGTCACCGCTTCCACGTCGACAGTGGCGGCGATATTGATCCCGCAGTGACAGACGTAGACGCCCAGTTTCGGTTTTTCCGTCATCTGCTTATTCATCCTCCCACAGAGATTCAGCCCTGTTATCCCTTCAGCTCCTTTAATTTTTCCGTCAGCTTGGGCACAACTTTATGCAGGTCGTCAACAATGGCATAATGCGCTGCTGTAAAGATGGGCGCATTGGGATCCTTGTTGATAGCCACAATTGTTTTGGCGCCCTTGATCCCCGCCAGATGCTGGAAGGCCCCGGAAATGCCCATGCAGATATAAAGTTTCGGCTGCACAGTTTTTCCTGAGGTTCCCACCTGACGATCAGCAGGCAGCCAGCCCGCATCGCAGGCGGCGCGAGAACCGCAGAGATCGCCCTTAATAAACTGTGCCAGTTCCTCGGCCACAGGCAGATTCTTATCTTCTTTCATGCCCCGTCCGATTCCCACCAGGATCTCGGACTGGGTAATATCGACATCACCAATCTCGGCCTCGATATATTCAACGAATTTGCGGTAATCAAGATCTTCTTTCAAAGGAGAGTCGATCTTCTCCACCGCGCCGGCAGCAGCCGCTTCGGGAGCCTCGAAGGAGGCCTCGCGAACTGTTACCAGAGAGGTGTCCGCAGGTTTTAATGCAATTATGGCATTGACCTTGCCGGAATATAGCTGCCTTGTGGCTTTAAGGACACCTTCCTCCACATCCAGCCCCACAATATCGGGAACAAAGGGCAGTTCCTTCTCCACAGCCAGCGCCGGAGCCATATCCACCCCCTGGGCGGTCTGCCCCAGCATGACCAGCTGCGGCTTGTAGTCATCGATCAAAGCGGAGAGCACTTTCTGATACTTATCGGAGTTGTAATCGGCGAAGAGGGGGTCATCCACCACGAGAACTTTGACCCCGTAGCCGGCAATTTTTTCTGCCATTTCGTCAACGCCGCTGCCGAGTAAGAGAACCATCACTTCGCCACCCAGCGCCTCAGCTGTTGAAGGAGCCAGCGCCAGCATCTCAAAAGTAATATCCCGTAACTGTCCCTGGCGGTGTTCCGCCAGTACCAAGACGTTGCCCATTTTAGACCAGACCTCCTTTAACCAGAATCGAAGCCAACTTCTCTGCTTTTTCGTCGGGATCGCCCTCGATAATCTCAGCTTTCGATTCCACGACAGGAATGTATAATTTCTCCAGGATGATCCGGGAGGCTTCTGCGTCAACATCTCCGGCAGCGACGCCCAGATCGTCAAGATTGACTACCTTAAGTTCTTTTTTCTGAGCTTCGCGGATGCCGCGGATGGGAGCATAACGTGGCTCGTTTATCCCCGTCTGGATAGTCAGGACTGCGGGAAGAGCAACCTCGACCACCTCCATCAGTCCGCCCTCAAGCTCGCGATGTGCCTTAACCCTGCCGTCTTCGATCTCCACTTTTTTAACATAGGCGGCATGTGAAACATCCAACAATTCAGCCAGGGCCACCCCGGTGACTGCCTGACCATAATCATCGGCCATACACCCGGTAAGAACCAGGTCAAAGTCCTGGCCTTTGATCGCTCCGGCGAGGACCCGGGCCACCATTAAGGGGTCATATCCGGCAATGCGATCGTCCTCGATCCTGATAGCATTATCACAGCCCTTGGCCATGGCCATGCGAATCATCACATCTGATTGTTTCGGCCCAATAGAAACTACGGTAACGCTGCCTTCCTGCTTCTCCTTAATCTGAACAGATTCTTCCACGGCATAGTTGTCGGCATCATTGATATCAAAGGAGAAACGGCTGCTGTCAACCGCTGTGCCCTCAGGGTTGAGTTTTACCTCCGCTTCCGAAGTATCGGGCACATACTTGATGCAGGTAA
>CAYXKD010000062.1:0-10519 GCA_964464625.1 uncultured Syntrophomonadaceae bacterium | reverse complement strand
CGGACCGGTACTAATCGGTCGAGGACTTGATCCGAAACCTACACCGCTATGCAGTCTTCAGGAAACAGGAAACAAGAGAATAGAAGCAGGAAAAACCCTTCTCTTGCTAAGGATTAGTTGCAGTAATGGTATGCTTGTTGCTTTTCTTGCCTCTATGTTCTTGTCTCTTGCCTCTTGAAAGGTTTCCGGTGGTACTGGCGGAGGGGCCACACCCGTTCCCATCCCGAACACGGCCGTTAAGCCCTCCAGCGCCGATGGTACTCGGGGCGTAAGCCCCCGGGAGAGTAGGTCACCGCCGGAGAACTATTTAGATTATAGGGACAGATCTTTTTTGAGAAGATCTGTCCCTGTTTGATATAAAGAGTGCTTCTAAAAAGGGGTCAAAAGAAAAAGTATCTTTAGTATGAACCCCTTTACAACAGTCCTTTTGTGTGTCCATACAATCACCTCACCATGGTTGAAAAAGTAGGCCTACTTTTTCAACTGTATTTAAAGTGATTGTACTGCTTGCATAGGTTTATCCTATGTGAGGGCGGGATTGACGCTTACGACCCTGTGTAAAAAATGCCAGATAATTTTCCCCGGTAACGGGGGTGTAGTTTAATTATTAAGGTAGAGGACCGTGTCTGGCGTTGCTACCATGTGATCAGATAAGTGCAGGAGTCATCCCCTTTTCTTCGGCAATTTGCCGAATCATCATGTTTAACTGATACTACTGTAGTGGGCGACGGTTTGAATTTTCGGGCCACAGCAGTGATAATACCAAAGTCAAATTCGCAGGGGTATGGGTTCTTACAGACCATCGTACCGCTATTATCCCCTGTTTTCTGAAAGTGATAATGGCCGATTTCCCCATCTTTATGGTTCATGTGATAGGCCTGATCAATAGAATCAAGGGCTTTTTCCAGGCTGTCAATTTCCTGGGGCCATTGAGCGTTATTCGGTACTGTTTTACCAATTTCAAATAGGGTTTTCTTTCCAATGGAATCCGATATTTCTTTGAAGGCATCCAACCATGCTTGCTGCGGATACCACAAGCCTGGTTGCGGGTCAACAATCCCTTTTTCGGAAAGAATCTGTAAAGCCTTTTTTTTGAACCCTCCCATCCCGTCTAACACCGAAAGAACTGTTTCGCCGTTAACACTGACACCATGGGCGAAAGCTTTAAACTGTGCCATCGCAAGCACCTCCACTTTTCTAAAGACTTCGACAGGGGGAAGAATAACCCTTCCGGATATAAGATCATGGATAAATGTGAATGGTCTATTATCTGGTAGGTTGGGAGCCGTGAATTTAACTGCAGAACGGTTGATTTAAAGGGAATAATATTTTAGAATGATAGCGGGAAGAGGTACTCTTCCGATTAACTGTATAGGGGTAAAAGATGTCTGAGATTATACACATCGGTGAAGCAGAATTTGAAGGTCAAGTGATGCAAGAACAGCTGCCGGTTCTGGTCGATTTCTGGGCACCATGGTGTGGACCATGCCAGATGATAGCGCCTGTACTTGACGAACTGGCCGCAGATTACAGTGGTCGGCTGAAAATAATTAAGGTAAATGTGGATGAAAATCCAGGATTGGCACAGCGTTTTGAGATTATGGGTATCCCAACAATGCTTCTTTTTAAAAAAGGAGCTGTGGCTGAGAGCCTTACCGGGGTCATTCCCAAAGAGACCCTCACTGACAAGCTCGATTCTCATCTGTAAGAAATAGATATTCTTTTGTATCAACAGCTCCCCTGTGGGGCTGTATTTATTTTGACTTATTTATTGTAAAAGCTGTTATTGACAGCGTAAACAGTAGATAGTATTATAAATATACTTTGGTTTGTAATAATACTTAAAAGCAGTTTGTTATTGAGAAAGGAGTGAATATCAATGCCTACCTACGAGTTCATATGCAAAAAGTGTCATGAAAAGTTTACAGTGTTCACCTCTATCTCCCAAAAAGACCGGATTAAATGTCCACACTGTTCCTCTTCCGATCTTAAACAACTGTTTGGCAGTCCTTTTTTCTTTTCGGGACGTAAAGGTGGTTGCCAGGCTCCGCCACGAAGCGGCTTGGGCTGACTGTAAAGATGGAGCAGTTTGCTCCCGCGGTGAAAAATATTTGCAAAAGCTTTAGAAAGGAAGACAATGTTCAAGGGAGAACGTGTCCGGGAATTGCGAGCAGAAAGGAATCTTACTTTGGGGGAACTTGCCGGAAAAGGAGGAATCTCCCTTTCTTATTTAAGTGAACTGGAAAGGGGGAGTAAGAAACCATCGCTGGCTACAATAGAGAAACTATCCGCAGCTTTAAATGTATCTCCCAGAGAATTTATAGAGCAAAAAAAAACGGAGGGTATTATCCTGGGAGAACGTATTAGAATGTACCGCGAAAAAAAGAAGCTAAGTCTGGAAAAACTTGCTGAAGTCTCGGAGATATCCTACTCTTATCTTTGCGGGATAGAGAGAGGGCTTGTTTCACCTTCCCTCAGATGCCTGAGGAAAATTGCGGCCGGATTGGATGTTTCGCTCAGTGATCTGAGTGGAACAGGTGCAGCGTTAGGCGCTAAACTGATGCAAATACGCGAGGAGCAGGGACTAAACCAGTCACAGCTGGCCAGAAAAGCAGGCCTTTCACCCGGGCTAATCGGCCAGATTGAAAGGAATAAAGTTCAGCCTTCTCTTCAAACAATTGAAAAAATCTCCTCGGCTTTAAATATTACACCGTGTTACTTTATTGCTGAAGAGGAGGGTTTGCAAGAGCTGTTGCGTCTTTTGGATCCGGCGATAAGAACACTGCTCCTGGAGAAAAAGGTGCAGACTGTACTGAGGATGCTCCGACAGTGCAATGAAAAAGAATTAAGGCTTATTCTTGATTTTATTAAACTGTTAAAACAAGCAAACCTCTGCGGGAATAATTAAGTAGCGACAAAATTAAATGTGTAGTTGTAACATCGCCGCTAAAAGGGAACTGAAGGCAATCTGTGACTTCTGCGGCAGGGAGCATACGAAGGAGGAAAAATCTTGAAGGACAAAATTTATGACATGGTAATTGTTGGGGGAGGACCGGCCGGTTTGACGGCAGCGCTGTACGGTGCACGCTCCAGTCTCAGCGTGCTGTTAATTGAACAGATGGCTGCCGGCGGTCAGATGGGCACAAGCTTCAAAGTGGATAATTACCCGGGTTTCCCTGAAGGCGTGGAGGGGGTAGAGCTGGGACAAAAGATGGAAAGCCAGGCACTAAAGTTTGGTGCTGAGATAATTATGGCTACTGTTACCGGTTTTGCCATAGAAGGAAAAGAAAAACGGGTGCTTACTTCTCAGGGAATATATCGTGGCAAAACGGTTATTCTTGCTCCGGGTACCTATGCCAATACGCTTGGCATACCCGGTGAAAAAGAACTCCTGGGGCGCGGTGTCTCTTACTGCGCTATATGTGATGGCGCCTTTTTCAAAAACAAGGTTGTGGCAGTGATCGGGGGAGGGGATGCTGCGGTGGAGGAGGCGTTGTTTTTAACCCGATTTGCCAGCAAAGTAATCATTATCCACCGCCGGGACCAGTTGCGTGCAGTGAAGAATTTACAAGACAGTGCTTTAACCAATCCGAAGATTGAAATTTGCTGGGATACAATTCCCTTGAAGATTTCAGGTGATAAAAAAGTGGATGGGGTTAAAGTCAAAAATGTCAAAACGGATAAGGAAGATATTATCGCTTGCGCCGGCATATTCCTTTATGTGGGCAGGGTGCCTTCAACATCTTTCTTAAGCGGCAGCGGCATTAATCTTGATGAGCGAGGCTACATTATTACCGATAACCACCTTCGCACCAATCTGTCTGGTGTATTTGCCGCCGGAGATGTCCGGCAAACACCGCTGCGTCAGGTGGTTACTGCTGCGGCTGACGGTGCTCTGGCAGCGACCGAAATCGGCAGGATGCTGGAGCAATAAGGTCAATCGCCAGTAAGACTGAAATTGAAAAGATACCAATCCCCGTTGGTCCAATTCCCGTTGGTATGCAGCTGTGTGCTTTCCTTGCAGCGAACTGCCGGATGCAGCCTTTTTCCGGTCTCAGTGAAGATTAGCATTGTGCTGCAGGAATTGTTGACGACTGAATAGAATAACATTTCAGTAAATACCAACCTGGAAAGAAGAAGGGGGTGGGGTAAGAGACAATTATATTTAAAAAATGCGACACGCAGGTGCCTGAACCGGCCAAACCGGCTCAATGCAATAAATAGTCTATGTTTCCAATAATTTCGAAGTGGGCTTTCCTGAAAGCAATCGCGGTCTTTTACCGGGCTGGGGCGGCACACAGCGTCTGCCGCGGCGGTTGGCGTACCCAAAGCAAAAAAGATGTTTTTATCCGGTGAGGCGATCAACGGTACAGAGGCTGATGGAATAGGCCTGGCTGACCATTATGTGCCGGTGGAACAACTTGAAGCAGTTGTGATGACATTTACAGAAAAATTGCTGTCAAGCCGCCTTTGGGCTGTGCAAGATCAAGAAGGTGATGAACCGAAAAAGCGATGTTGGTTTGAGGCTGGACTTAAAACTGAGCAGGAAGCACCCGGTTTTCTGACCGGAACAGGGGATTTTCAGGAAGGTATCGTCATATTCATGGAGAAACGGGAATTACGCTGGAAGGGAAGGTAGAGGCTAAAGATTTAATATATTATCAGGAGGGTTTATTATGACCGAAAAATGGTATATTACCCGGCAGACCTTACCTGAGCTTTTAAATAGCAATGCTCTGCGTTTCGGGACCCGGCGGGCGCAGTGGTGGAGAGATGGACCGGAGAGCACCGCATCGCTTAATTATGCCGAATTATGGATTCTTATCAGGGAAGTAGCTGCGGGATTAATGGAACTGGGTCTGGAAAAAGGAGACCGTGCTGCAGTAATGACCCACACCAGCCCGCAGTGGATTTGGGCGGATTATGCAATTATCTGCGCTGCAGGGATATCGGTAAGTATTTATCCAACCATTTCAGCCAGGGAAGTTCTTTACATGGTTAACGATTCCGGGGCGAAATTTATTTTTGTTCAGGACGAGTTGATTCTTGAGCGGATCTATGAAGTACGTCCACAGATGTCGTCGCTTCAAAAAATCATTCTTCTTAACGGAAACAACAGGAGCGGCCACCCCGATGTGCTTACCTTTGAGCAGTTGCGACAGCTTGGTATAGGGTTGCTGGCGCACAACCGCCTTGCTTTTGAGAAACGATGGCGCTCTGTTGAACTTACCGATATGATGACCATTGTTTACACATCAGGAACAACGGGCCGGCAAAAAGGGGTTGTTCACAGTCATCTCAGTTTTAATGCCGCCTGCTGCCGTGATCTGAGGATTGTACCGACTTACAGGCCTGATGATGTTTTGCTTTCAATATTGCCTCTGGCGCATACTTACGAAAGGGAGTGCGGGCACGGTACCGCTACGTTGGCTGCGGTAACAATCGCCTATTCTTCGCCGCAAACTCTTCTGCAGGATTTGGAAACATTCAAACCGACAGTATTCATGTCCGTACCGCGAATATATGAACGTATTTTTATGGCTTTGCGAGAAACAACATCGGGCTCTTTTCTAAAAAGGGGAATTTTTAAATTTGCCATGAGGACAGGACTCAGATTGACGGAAGCGCGGGCTGACGCAAACGGCTTTGTGGATATGTCCGAAGGGGTTGATTTTACCAGGGGGGTAGGCTTTTGGCTGCTTTTAAAATATAGGATTGCTGATGCTCTTGTTTTTAAAAAAGTGCGTGCCAGATTGGGGGGCCGTTTTCGGTTTGCTTTTTCTGCAGCAGGCTCCCTGCCGGCTGATCTCTGTAAAGTGTTTATGGCCATGGGTTTGCGGATTTATGAAGGTTATGGCTCTACTGAAACTTTTAATACTGTTAATCTTAACCTGCCCCACAAGGTGCTTCCAGGTTCCATTGGTCCCCTGTGCAATGGGGTGGAGGGGCGGATTAGTGAGCTCGGTGAGTGGGAGGTCCGGGGGGATAACAACTTCCTGGAATACTGGAATAACCCGGAGGCAACCCGGGAGGCTTTTACCGAAGATGGTTTTTACAAAACTGGGGATATTGTGGAGGCACTCCCCGATGGTTACCTTCGAATCATTGACCGGATTAAAGGAATCATGGTGCTGGATACCGGAAAAAATGTGCCGGCAGCTAAAATCGAATCTCTTTTTACCCTGTCCGGTTATATTGATCATGTTGTGCCTGTTGCCGATGAAAGACCTTTTGTCTCTGCTCTGATAGTGCCGAACTTTGAGGCTGTTTGCGAACTTTTCAACCAGGAGGGCATTCCCTATAACAAAGAACTTTTGGAATTTACGGGACAGGGTGAAACCAGGATCTGCATTGCTGCGGGAGATGATTTGATTAATCATCCCAGATTACGCGAGCTGCTTGCCGAAGAGATCAACCAGGCAAATCTGGAGCTGGAAGAACACGAAAAGATCAAGAAGTTCATTATATTAAAACGCCGTCTCTCCGAGGAGACCGGTGAGGTTACGCCTACGCTGAAATTGAAACGCAATGTCGTTTTGCAGAATTTTTTGCAGGAAATAGAAGGAATCTATAACGAAAAAATAGTGTGACAGCATAGGCTTGCCTAAAAAAACAGGTCGTGAAATAGAGATTAGGGCCATCTGCTATTCAACAATATGACTCCGGGAATGAATAAACAATCCAGGGTTGTTACTGCTTATTCTTCAAAAGGAATTATAATAAAACTTGTCGAAATAAAAACAGCAATTTAAGACATTTGGGCGGCTGGGCTGGGTTTTTTCCCCAGGAACAACTGTGGTGTCAGCTTTGATCTGGACTGTCAATGGGTGACAACTAATCGGGGTGCATGGTGATTTTAACAACTAATTGAAATTGATCTGAATGCCACTAGTTTATGAAGGAGAATATATGTGTCCGAGGTTATCTGGCGTTGGGGCGCTCTGAACCTGCCTTTTTCCAGTCTGACTTTTTTTGCTGCTATTATCATTTGCCTGATGATGACCTATGCTGAAGGAAGGCGGAAGCTACTACCCGAATCAAAGCTCATTGATTTTTTGTTGTTATCCCTTGTTGGAGGTATGATGGGAGGCAGGCTGGTCTATGCAGTTTTTTTTGATCCTGACTTCTATTTTGAGCAGCCCTTGCGCTTGCTTTACATTCAGGATTGCGGTTTTAGTTTTTGGGGCGGCCTTGTATGTGCTTTTATCGCCATTTCTTTTTGGGCTTACCGCAGCAAATTAATTGTAGAGCGCTACTTTGACGCTGCAGCACCGGCCCTGGCCTTTTGTCTTTCCTTCGGATATATGGGTGCTCCATTAAGGGGTGGATTTATGAGCAGGCCCCTTCCCTGGGCTATTGTTGATGAAGGGGCCTATTATCATCCTGACGGTGCCTATGCCATCATTTTGTTGATGACAGTCTATCTTATTCTTAGACACCGCCGCTACAGGGCAGCTTATGAAGGTGAAATTTTCTTCTGGTTTTTGCTGGGTTGCAGCATGACCAACATTATTCTCGATTTTATTCGCGATTTGCCGGCGGTGTGGGGTATTTTTACCGCCGGGCAGCTTTTTTCTTTTGTTATGGTTGTTTTTACCACCTACTTTGTCCTTGCCGGTCCCCAGATATCGATCTCTTTTTCTTATTTGAGCGGCACTGGCTACCGGCGAAAGTCTGCCGAAACAGTGGCGGTTTATATTTGGCTTTTTATCCTGACCGGGGTGATGGTGCTGTTGTATTTTTTCATGCACCAGCCGTCTAAATTTCTACAAGCATAGTTTCCAGGCTGTCAATAGCTTCTGCTGTCAAATCGCTGATGTTGAGGGCTTTTTCCGCCCTGATTACTTTTTCCATCCTTGGCCGGGTGGCGGGGTGGCGGGGCAGAAACAGAGTGCAGCAATCTTCGTAGGGGCGGATTGAAATCTCATAAGTACCTATTTTTTCGGCAAGATTTACGATATCATGTTTATCCATGCCCAGAAGGGGCCTCAGTATAAGCATTGGTGTTGTGCTGTCTATTACGATCATGCTTTCAAGAGTCTGGCTGGCTACCTGGCCCAGGCTCTCTCCAGTAACCAGTGCCTGCAGACTGCGGTTGCAGGAAAGTTTATCAGCAATACGCATCATCATCCGCCTAAGTAAAATGATAGCCAGTTCTGAAGGACAGTGTGTATGAATCTCTTTCTGGATAGCGGTAACACTGATCATGTGAAGCGGGATCTTGCTGCCGGACATTGAGAGGGCTTTGCAGAGATCGATTACTTTTTCGCGGGAGCGCAGGCCGGTAAAGGGGTGACTGTGGAAATGCAGTGCCTCCAGGGCCAGGCCTCGTTTCATTGCCATCCAGCCGGCTACAGGGCTGTCGATGCCTCCCGACAGCAGCAGCAGAGCGCCTCCCGTCACGCCCAGGGGAAGTCCTCCCGGTCCGGCTATATGATCGTGATAGAGATAAGCCTCCTGGGTACCGATTTCAATAAAAAGCCGGAACGAAGGGTTGTGGAGATCAACCTTCATCCGGGGGTGCTTTTTCAGAATGGCGGCGCCGATGATACGGTTTATCTCCGGGGATGTGAGAGGGAAAATTTTATTTGAACGGCGGGCTTCCACCTTAAAACTATCTCCGGGTAGCAGCCTGTTTCCTGCAAGTTCCAGAGCTTTCTCCTCAATTATCTCCTGATCAAGGGGAGCTGTTATTACGATGCTGGCTGAAACCACCCCAAAAACCCTGCTCAACCGCCCGGCGATTTCTTCTTTGAATGCGTGCGGTCCTGTAACAAGAAAGCGGCCATGCATCGGCACAATTTTAGCATCAAGCTCTTTAAGGGCAGATTTTAAATTGTTAAACAGAGCCTTTTCAAAGTACCGCCTGTTTTTGCCTTTTAAGGCGATTTCGCCATAACGGATCAGGAATTTGACGGACATTTTACCCCTCGTCTTTCCCTTTATCGTCTGTGGAAATAACTCAACTCACGCGCTGCTAAAACTACCCGTTCGATCACACGGTCAATTTGTTTTTCATCATTGAAAGAAGAGAAACTGAAACGCAGGGAACCTGAAAGCAAGTTTTTATCAATACCTGTCGCTGCCAGCACATGGCTTGGCTCGGGGTGGCGGGAATGGCATGCAGAACCCGAAGATACATAGATCTGGTCTTCTTCAAGGGCATGAAGCAATACTTCGGCTTTAATACCGGGGAATGAAAGGTTGATGATATGCGGTGCAGCATCTTCAAGGGGCGGCCCGTTAAGATAGAAATCCAGGTCTTTTTGCTGCAATCCCCGGTAAAACAGCTCCTTTAACCGGTAAAACCGGGCTTTGTTCTCTTCCAGGTTTGCTCCATTGATCCTGGAAGCAAGGCCGAAACCGGCAATGCAGGCGGTGTTTTCTGTGCCCGGGCGTAGCCCTTTTTCTTGACCTCCGCCTTGAAATAGCGGTTCCAGGGGCACCCCTTTCCTGACCCAAAGTGCACCTACCCCCTTGGGTCCATGAATTTTATGGGAGCTGAAGCTGTAAAGATCGGCCTTCCAGTGCTGTAGTGATGCCGGGATCTTGGCAAAAGACTGGACCCCGTCAATATGGTAAAGTGTTTGCGGATTGCGCTCCTTTATTATCTCCCCAATTTTTCCCAAAGGCTGGATAGTGCCGATTTCATTATTCACATGGATTGTACTGACAAGGATAGTATCTTTTCCAATCATCCCGGACAGCTGAGCAAGATCAAGGTAGCCTTGCGAATTTACCGGTAGATAATCTACTATAAAGCCTTCTTTCTCAAGGCTGCGGCAGCAGTTGAGGACAGAAGGATGTTCTATTTGCGTGGTTATGATGTGGCTGCCTCGTTTTTTATGCCGGTAAGCCGCTCCCTTCAGCGCCAGATTATTGGATTCGGTGCCGCCGGAAGTAAAAAAAATCTCATCTTTCCGGCATCGCAGAAGTGAAGCGATGTTATGGCGAGCTTCGTTAATCAGTTTTTCAGCTGCAACTCCCCTGGCGTGGAGTGAGGCAGGATTGCCATAGTTCTCCCTTTGGATGTAGCCGAGTAGTTCAATTACCTCGTCAAAAGGGCGGGTTGTTGCGCTGTTGTCCAGATATATTTCGGTCATGGATACACCCCAGCAGCCTGGGATCCCTCCGGGTTCGCATTACAACCCCGGACTATACAGATACTACCTCCTTAATGGCTGGTACCTCTTGCATCAAAACCCGTTCAATGCCTTGTTTCAGTGTTACCGTAGCCATGGGGCAGCCATGGCAGGCTCCGGTGAGTTTTACCCTGACGATGCCGTCTCCGGTAACTTCAACCACCTCTACATCGCCGCCGTCGCGCTGCAGAGCAGGACGAATTTTTTGCAAAGCCTGTTCAACCTGTTCTTTCATGCCATTTCCTCCTTTACGGTTTTATTATACCTTTCCTGGCATATGGAGTATACCATATTTGACAGGGGCAATGCATCAGCTCACCAGGGGCGGCATGTTAAAAAGAGATCTACCAAAAAAAACCTGATCAAAAATGATGATC
>CAYXKD010000061.1:0-11796 GCA_964464625.1 uncultured Syntrophomonadaceae bacterium | reverse complement strand
CCCTTATTCAGCGCCTTGAGCTAAAGGAAGATTACAATGTCCTCGAAATAGGGCCTGGCCCCGGGTACTTCAGTTCAAAAGTGGCCAGGGCCATACCCCGGGGTGTACTGGTGCTGGCCGATATCCAGCAGAAGATGCTTGATCTCGCCGGGAAAAGACTGGCCAGGAAGAGGATTGGCAATGTTGAGTATCATCTTTGTAACGGCATTGATTTTCCTTTCGACGGCAGCAGCTTTGACGTAATCTTTATGGTGACTGTACTGGGTGAGATTGAAAATAAGGGGCAATATCTGAGCGAATGCTTCAGGCTGCTCCGTCCGGGTGGCCTACTTTCCATATCGGAGCAGGCCGGTGATGCAGACAGAATGTCAACAGGTGAGATCAAAAATATAGCTCGTATTTCAGGGTTTGTCTTTGAAAAACACTATGGTACAGAAAATAATTATACGATGAATTTCCGGAGAGAGCCGGTGCGGCAGTAGGCCGGGTTCAGCTACTGCTGGAGAGATAAAGCGAAAACTGGCAAAAGTCTGGGTGAAAAGTGAGGCAATTGCATATGTCTATTGAAAAAGTAAGGACCTATTTCAGAAGCATAGGGATGGAAGAACGGATCATGGAATTTGATGTTTCCAGTGCCACGGTGGAGCTGGCGGCAAAGGCGTTAAACTGTGAGCCCTGCAGGATTGCCAAAACATTGTCCTTTCATGTAGGGGAGAAGGTGGTTTTGGTTGTTTTAGCCGGTGACGCCAAGATCGACAACAAAAAATACAAAGTGCAATTCGGGATGAAGGCGAAGATGCTGTCCCCGGAGGAAACAGGGCCTTTGGTAGGGTACGATGTAGGCGGGATCTGCCCCTTTGCGGTAAATGAGGGTGTGGAGGTCTACCTGGATCAGTCGCTGAAGCGCTTTGATACGGTATTTCCCGCCTGCGGCAGTGCAAACAGCGCTATTGAGTTGACCATTGCGGAGTTGGAAAAGTATGCTTGCAGCAAAGGGTGGGCGGATATTGGGAAGATTTAACTAGTTCTTATACACCAACGGTCCGGGTGAGATGAATGCCGCTGGGGCGAACCTGAAGTGCTTTCAGGGGTGATTGGAATTTGCTATTAGAAGAGAGGTCAGCTAAATGATCGGGGCGATCGCGGGCGATATCATCGGCTCTGTCTTCGAGCGGAGGAATGTTAAGAGCACAGATTTTACACTTTTCAGCCGGGGCTCCACCTTTACCGATGACACCGTGCTCACGGTGGCGGTAGCCGACTGTATCTTGCATGGCCGGGACTATGCCGCTACGCTGAGGGAGTATAGCCGCCGCTACCCTGCTGTTGGCTATGGAAGGGGCTTTATACGGTGGCTCCAGTCTGAGGGTGCTGAGCCAAACTACAGCTACGGCAATGGTTCAGCCATGAGGGTGAGCCCTGTGGGATGGGCTTTCCATACCCTGGAGGAGGTCCTGGGCGAGGCTAAACGCAGCGCCGCGGTGACGCACAACCATCCCGAGGGAATCAAGGGCGCCCAGGCGGTGGCTGCAGCGCTGTTTTTAGCCCGGCTGGGCAGCGGCAAAGATGAGATCCGGGATTACATAGCTGATCAGTTTGCTTACAACATGGAGCAGACAATCGAGGAGATCCGCCCGCATTATAGTTTTGATGTGAGCTGCCAGGGCTCGGTGCCTCAGGCGATCATCGCTTTCCTGGAATCGGAAGACTACGAGGATGCTGTCCGCAAGGCCATATCCATAGGTGGGGACAGCGACACCATTGCCTGTATAGCCGGCGGTATCGCCCAGGCATACCATGGAGTGGTCCCGGCATTTATCGAGGAGAAGGTACGACAGATGCTGCCTGCTGATCTTCTGGAAGTGGTAGAGGCATTTGAGCATGAATATATGACTTAGTCTTGTTCTGCCGCTATGGTTGTATGCGCATATGAAGCCGGTGGGTAGAAGCCTGATTAAGAATATTACAATGAGAAACAGCAGTGGAAGGATCCTGTCCATGTCTGGATCCGGGATATGTACAGCAAACGCCAGGGAAAAATGGCTAAAGAGAAGCGGGGGAAAACAGAGAACAGTTGTTGAAATGGTAATAATATTTAATAAATTAGGGCCTTAATTGTTGCAGGATATATTTGCACCGCTGCGAATAAGTTGTTATTGTTATGAAAAGTATTTCTAAATCGAGGACCAAAGGAGGTAATACAAGATGGGTTGGTATATAGTCGGAGCTTTACTTTTAATCGGGATAGGCCTGGTTTTAATTTACAACCGGCTGGTGACACTGCGCCAGAGGATCAGAAATGCCTGGGCGCAGATCGAGGTACAGCTGAAAAGGCGGTATGATCTCATCCCCAACCTTGTGTCAACGGTGAAAGGATATGCCGCGCATGAGAAAGAGACTTTTGAACTGGTCACCAGGGCCCGGAATGAGGCCATGGGGGCGCAGAATGTTCAGGATCAGGCCGGAGCGGAAAATATGCTTACCGGTGCATTGAGGCAGCTCTTTGCCCTTGCCGAGAATTATCCCGAACTTAAGGCAAACACCAACTTCATGCAGCTCCAGGAAGAGCTGACCAACACCGAGAGCAAGATTGCCTTTTCCCGGCAGTTCTACAATGATACGGCCCTTAGCTACAATACGGCTATCCAGCGGTTCCCCACGGTGATGGTTGCGGGGATGTTCGGATTTCATGAGGAGGCTTACTTCAATCTGGAGGAAGAACCTGAAGCGCGCCAGGCGGTAAGGGTTGAATTTTAGGGAGACGCCATGAATAAAGAAAAATGCCGAAAAAAGTGTAGGAGATCCTTTCTTCTAGGTGCGGTCTGTTTGGGGATTTTTCTGTTCGCCCTGGTGCAGTTTGCAGAGCCGGTTCGCGCCGATGATCGCTCTTACTATTTTCCCATGGTGCACATCGAGGCGGAGATCCATCCCGACGGATCGATGAGCGTTGTGGAGAATCGAACTTTCAGGTTCAGAGGGCGTTACCGGGGTGCCTGGGAGTATATTCTTTTAAAGCACAATGCATCGATCAGAGATGTCATGGTCAGTGAAGGCGGCGAACCTTACCGTCAGGAGGCCCCGGGGACTCAGGATATCCCGGGCATATTCTACGTTGAGCAGCAGCCCGGCCGCATCTATATTGACTGGAGCTTCGAAGCTTTAAATGAACAGCGAACCTTTACAATTTCCTATATGGTAGAGAACGCGGTGCTGGCGCATCAGGATGTGGCTGAGCTGTACTACCAGTTTATCGGGGACGAGTGGGAAGAGCGCACCAACCATGCCCGGGTTGTTTTAACCCTGCCCGAAAGTGTCACTGCCGAAGAGCTGCGGGTGTGGGGGCACGGGCCCCTTTACGGGAATGTCTGGAAAGAAGGGGCGAATCAGGTCATTTGGGAAGTGAAAGATCTGCCCAAGAGGACTTTTCTTGAGGGTAGGGTTGTTTTTCCACTGCGGCTCGTTCCAGATGCTGCCAATGCGTCGGGCAAAGAGGGGCTTTCCGGGATTCTTGCCGAGGAGGAAAAGTGGGCTGCTGAAGCCAACAGGAAACGCCGGCTGGCGCGGGTTGATCTTTTTGCCGGTATTCCCATCTTCCTCGGGGCGATGATTTTATACCTGGTTTCGCGGTTCAAAGCCTTGAGGCATCCTCAGGCCTATCAGGGGGATTATTACCGGGAGCTTCCCGGCGATTATTCGCCCGCTGAAGCCGGCCATTTCTTCCGTCTCGGTCGCACCGTTCCTGAAGATATTACAGCCACTTTGATGGATTTGACCAGGCGGGGGCATCTCATCCTGCAAGAGTACCAGGCAGAAAAAGGGCTCATATTCAAGAGTACCTTTACCGACTACCGGATCTATCCGGGGGAAGGCCGCGGAACGCTTGTGGGGCATGAATCGAAACTTATTCGATTCATCTTTGAAGAGGTGACGAGGCAGCAAGGAGACAGCGTTACTTTTCAAGAGATCGAAAGGTATGGCAAACGGCGCAAACGTAATACGGCTGTATTCTACCAGGGTTGGAGTTTGAATATTAAAGAGCGGGTGCAGAAACTGGGGTTTTATGGCTCTCAGGCCTGGCCCGGTATCATTACCGGGATAATTTTGTTTGGCGGTGGGATTCTTTTGATGGTTACAGACTTTATGGTGATTACCGGGCTTGTAGCTGTGATTACCGGCCTACTGTTGGCACTCCTTGCCGCAGGCCTCAAGAGACTTACCCCCGCAGGGGCGGATCACTTAGCCAAGTGGAAAGCTTTCAAACGGTTCCTGTTGCATTTTTCCCAGCTGGATCGCTCCACCATCCCCGCCCTGGTGATTTGGGAGCATTATCTTGTCTACGCTGTATCGCTGGGTGTGGCCAAACAGGTGATCAAACAGTTGCAGCTGGTTTATCCGCAGCTGCAGGATCATACTTATCTGGCTGCTTCGCCCTGGTTCCTCATGGCTGTAAATAATTCTACCACTTTTAACAATCTTACTTCGTCAATGCAGCAGTCTTTCCGCACAGCTGTGAGCCGTTCTTCTTCCGGCAGCGGCGGTGGCGGCGGCTTCTCCGGCGGTGGTGGGGGTGGCGGCGGCGGTGGGGGCGGCGGCGCCCGCTAGCGAAAGGGCACCCGCTGTGCAGATGTTGTTTTAAAAGAGTAGAGTAGGGGTTTCAAGCCCGTCAAGAATTAAATTTGTGGAGCTTTTGACTGTAAATCAGGCTGCGTTGATACGCCGCTTTTTTTATGGGCAGTGTTTATTTAACACCCTGGCATCCTCGCCAGGCAAAAAATTATAAAGTTATAAAATTTCATATTGACAAATAAATGGCCGCGCAGTAAAATTAGAATAGAGATTAGAACACATTTTAGAATGCGTTCTAAGAATTGTTCCGAATAAAAAAGATAGAAGGAAGTGGTTCATGTAACAATTGATCGCTTGGGCGCAGATTTAAATTAGCAAAGGAGGACGGTTTCATGCAAAAACAGGTTACTGTGGAGCAAAAAAATGCGGCGATAGCAAGTATTGACGGAGACCGCTGTGTTAACTGCGGACAGTGTGAAGAATACTGCCCAGTTGGGGCGATCTCCGAATGCCAAAAGGAGATTTGTCATCTTTGCCCTGATTGTACCGAAGTGGGGGCTTTTGGGGTAAAGGAAGTAAAAGAGCTGCAAGATGTTGCCTGCACCCTCGCTTGCCCACTGGGCATCAGCCCACAGGGCTATATCAACTTGCTGAAGGCCGGGAAAAGGAAAGAAGCCTACCAGATTATTTACGAAAAGACACCGTTCCCATCCATCTTGGGCAATATCTGCCATCACCCCTGTGAAGATGTTTGCAAGCGCGGCACAATAGTGGATCAACCCATGCATATTCGGGCGCTTAAACGCTATTTGGGTCAGGAGTTTATCGATGAGGAGCCGGAGCCCTATCCGGTGATACACGATAAGCATATCGCGGTAATCGGTGCAGGTCCTGCAGGTCTTACGGCGGCACATTGCCTGGCAAACCGCGGTTATCAAGTCACTGTGTTTGAACAAAACGGGGAAGCAGGGGGTATGCTCCTGCGCGGTATCCCCGACTTTCGGCTCGATAAGGCGGCTGTGCGAAAAGAGATCAAAAAGCTGGAGAAAGCGGGGATAGAATTTGTCTTCAACACCAAGCTGAACTATCCCGAGGCCATTGATGGACTGCGGAAAGACTATGACAAAATCGTTGTCGCTGTAGGCACGCAGGTGTCGAAAGGGTTGCCCATCGAGGGTTGGCGCACCGATAAGGTCTATCTAGCCGTAAATCTAATGGAAAAAGTGAATACCGGCGCTGATATCCAGCTCTCCGGCAGCGGTGTCGTTATCGGCGGCGGCAGCGTGGCTATGGATGTTGCACGGACAGCGCTGCGCCTCGGTGCCGCTGATGTAACGGTGATCTGTCTGGAGTGCGCTGAAGAGATGCCGGCCCACCAGTGGGAAATAGATGAGGCGCGGGAAGAGGGAATCGAGATTATCAGCGGGGTTGCGCCGCTCAAGTACCTGGGCTGGGCTCAACAGCTTGAAGGCGTGGAATATGCTGAGATCGAAAACCTCGATCTGGAGAATCTAAAGTTTGATCTGAAAAAAGGGACGGAGAAAAAACTGCCTGCCGATTTTGTCGTGGTGGCTACGGGCCAGCGGACGGACAAGCCCATCGAAGGCGAGGATCTGGTCTATGCCGGAGATATCGCCGGCGGGGACTGCTCGGTTCTCGATGCCATGGCTTCCGGCAGGGCTGCGGCGATCCGGATAGATGATGAACTCTCCGGCAGGGAATATCTGGACTATGAGGTTGAGCGCCAGGTAAGCCCGGGCGACCGCCGGTATAAGGTTTATCCCGCTGTTCGCCTGAAGATTCCTTTCCCCGATCTGGAGATGCTTGATCCGAAAGAGCGGATCAACAGCTTTGATCTGGTTGAGCAAGGGCTTACCGATGCTCAGGCGGAGCTGGAGGCCCTAAGATGTCTCTCCTGCGGCTACCGGCAGGTGGATCTGGACAAATGCATCGGGTGCGGGGTATGCCAAAAGGTATGTCCCAAGGGGGATGTCATCAGCATGGTCGCCGTTCCCGAGGCGGAGAAGGAGGAGGCATAAGATGAAGAAGCGTCAGGTAGTTATTGTCGGAGCCGGGGTTGGCGGTTCCAGTGCCGCTTTTCACATGGCCAAACTCGGTATTGATGTGCTCATGGTGGAGAAAGATAATTTTCCTCGCGACAAGCCCTGCGGCGACGGGCAGGTCCAGAGTATCCATCCGCTGTTCAAATCGATGGGGATCTATGAGGAGATCGAGAAGCACGGTTACAAGTGTCCCGGGACTATGTTCAGCGATGATCGCGGGGAGATGTACACCTACAACTATCCCGAGGGAGAGTTCGCTTTCTGCACGGCGCGCTACATCTTTGATGATATCGTGAACAAGGCGGCCGTGAAGGCGGGGGTGGACTATATTGAGAATTTCGAAGCTACCGAGGTGATCATGCGCCGGGGCAAGGCCTGCGGTATCCGCGGCGTTCACAATGGTGTTCCTGTTGAGGTCAAGGCCGATCTTGTTGTACTCGCCGATGGCGGACACTCCATGATGGCCCGCCAGATGGGCTTTTATGAAGAGAATCCGGACTATGTCTTCTACGGTATCCGCGGCTATTTTGAAAATGTGCGCGGACTGCACGATGCCATTGAATTCCACTATCCGGCAGAGTTTTTTATGCCTGCCGGTTACGTCTGGATGTTTCCCATGTCGAAGACGAAGGCGAATGTCGGTGTATTCATCACTGAGGGCGCTCTTGAAAGAAGCGGTATGACCAGCGAGGAGATCATGTGGTGGTTTCGGGATAACACCAAGCTCGGTCAGGAGAGGTTGGGGGAGGCTGTCAATGTGGGCAAGCTGAAAGGCTGGCGTCTCCCTTCGGGCAAGCATCAGAAGATCTACCGGGCCGGGGTTATCGCCGTCGGTGATGCCGGCAATATGATCGAACCGCTCTACGGCGGGGGGATTCCCCACGCCATGACTGCAGGTGTTTGCGCTGCCAAAACGGCAAAAGAGTGCATCGAGGCGAATGATTTTTCCGAGGAGTACCTGAAGAGATATTCTGATTATGTTGATGCCGAGCTCGGCGGCGGCTACCGTACCCAGGAATACCTCCGCCAGGTGGTTTTCGGCTCGCTAAAGGATATTCGGGAGCTAATCGACTATTCCAAGGAAAACTTCACCGGCATGCGCATGTCCGGCGGCGGCGGCATGATGAAGTTTCTGGTGGACCGCCGTGGTTATACCGGTCCGACCAAAACAGCATACAGCAAGTAGCAGGCGCCGCCCAGGCAAAGTGTGTTCTGGAAGAAAGGCCCCTTCAAAGGGGGCCTTTCTGCTGTCCGAATTGTCGAAAGTGACGGGCAAACTATTTTTCAATGAGAAAAGTTTTTATAATTCGCGGCAAGAAGCGCGAGGCTTTTTCCCGAAGACTGTAGGTGCCGTTCCAGAGGCACCATTCATAAACAAGTCCGCGGCTGATTGTAATAAAATAGGCCACGATATCGTCGGCAGGCATCGATTTGTCCAAAGAGCCGTATTCCTGGGCGGCACTGATGAATGAGCCCAGGGTGGTATAAGCGCGAAGGGGCTGGATGGTCCCTTTTTCAACATCGACGTAGGCCCGTTCAAAGACGCGGTAGATTTGAGTGGTCAAATCTACTCCCAGTTTCTCGAACTCCTGGGAATAATCGAGTAGATAATTTAAAATCGGCTCATAGGGTGAGCGAAGGTTTTCTTCACTGGCATCAACGGGAATATAGGTATTCCCCAACTTATTGCTTATTTCCAATAGCAGGCTTTCCTTGGATCGATAGAAATGATAGAGCGAACCTACGCTCACTCCGGCAGCCTGGCAGATATCAGCGATGGTAGTATTGTCATACCCGAAGATCTTGAAAAGCTCGAATGCCTTTTCATAGATCAATTTACGTTTGGCTCTTGATTCCATATCTCTTTTGGTTAATTTAATTTTCTTCTTCAGCATAAAACCTCTTTTACAGTATGATGTTTCTGTAAAATTATATAATATTTCGGTAATATCGTCAACTGCCTGGCGACCACTCCCGGAGCTGATGCATGCTTTTTTATCCCCATTAAAGGCACCCCCGTAGTGTCGGAGAGCAGGAAACCGGAAGGTGCTTCCGGCGAGATGCTGCGCCGCCGGCCTTGATCCGAAGTAGGCCGGTTTACTGGTCCCCTTCCGGGGGCACTACGCAGATAAATACAAAGGGCTCACTGCTGCTGTTCGTAAACTGGTGCAGCGCTTCGCCGGGGATGTACGCGTAGGAGCCTTCGCGCACTGCATGGTCAGCGCCGTCAAGATGGATGAGCCCTTCTCCGCTGACGATCCAGTTTATATGCGGCCAGGGATGGCGGTGCCGGGGTGAGCTACAGCCGGGTTCCAGGGTGAAGACCCGCAGCACGTAGTCCTTCCACCCTTCAGCATGAGAGATGGGTACCTGCTTGCTCATTCCTGTAATGCCTTTTAAATTAACGGGACTGGCTTTGCATTTGTCGATATGGCCGACGATCATTACCGAAATACCTCCTTTCAGTTCCACCGGTTTTCCTTACCCTATGGTTTTCAAGAGATAGACTAAAATCCCTTCCGAAGCGGTGTTTACAACCCGGTAAAGCGCTTTTTACAGCTACATCAGCAGCGCTTTGAACAGGTAGGCAAATGCGATGCCGAGTAAGTTCCCTGTGGCGTAACCGAGTAATCCTGATGTGATGCCGGAGATGACCACTTTTTGATTTTTAATGGCGCCGGCAACTACAGGTACATAGGCCGGTGAGAAGACTGCCCCGGCATTTGTGATGAGCATGGTATCGACATCAATTTTAAAAAGTTTGCAAAACAAAACGTGAAGAAAAAAACCCAGGTAAAGGACAATTACACCGAAAAGGATGATATAGAGCATGTTCGGTTCTGCCAATGCTCTCAGATCAGCCTGGGTGGCAATGGAAAAGGCAAATATCATCAGAATATAGATCCCGAGGTTAAAGGCAGTATCCAGCTTCCGTAGTTTGGAAGAAAAGGAGATCACTATGCCCAGTATAGAAACTCATCGTGCAGCTTAGCGATATGCCGAGGAATCCTATGATTTATTAAGCTATCCTTGTGTTTATGCTGTCTATGAAGCGGGGTACATCGCACGTCCTGTTAGAGCAGATTGAAGTGCTTCCCAGCTTTTTTATGGCTTGCTACCAGGATAAGACGGAATTCGACGAAGCCTTTTTCCGCGTCGAGACCTAATCCTTGATCTTTTTCTTGATAAAATAGCCTTGCGGATCGATGACCTTGCGGATCAGCCTCAGCTCCTCCGCGCTGGGCGGTTCCAGTTTCTCGATTCTGTCCGGAATGATTAGCTCAAAACCTGTATTTTCCACTACGCTTTGCACTGTTTCCCCCGGCAGTGTGGCCAGCATCATCATCCGGCGGCTCTCTTTTTCGAAGCCCAACAGCGCCCTGGTAGTGATGACCCGGTACGGCCCCTGGCCGGCCAAACCCGCCTTTTCCCGGGCCCCGGGGCTGCCGTCTAAGTAGCCGGGGCTGGTCAGGTAGTGCAGCTTCGGGTTGAAGCGGCGCTTCTCGTGAACCATGATAATAATGGTCCGCTCACACGAGGAAGCCATATCCGAAGCGCCGCCGCTGCCGGGCAGGCGTACCAGCGGTTTCTGGCACTGGGCGGGGAACTGGCCCAGCATGGTGGAGTTTAAATTTCCGTACGGGTCGATCTCCGCCCCGCCGATGAACCCGTAGTCGCAGAAGCCCCGCTGCGTCAGCTCGAAGGCCGAGTTCAATCCCTGCAGAAAGTTGGCTTGATTGGCGGTGCGCGAGTCGCCCACTGAGAGGGGCAGCCCCCTGCTCAGGGTAGAGCCCACTGCTCCCGCCTCAAAAACCGGGACAATGCCCGGAGCATGAGTCAACTGGGCCAGGGTGATGGCTATTAGAGGTAGGCCAGTGCCAGCGAAGATCACCTTGTTGTCCTCCAGTATGCGTGCACCCGCCACGACGATCATTTCCTGCGAGGTAAAACCATCTGTCTGTATCATCTTCAATCACCCCTGTTCCGACCGGGCTAGCACCGCCTCCAGGCGGTACCCCGGTTCTATTTTTTGAATATGCTGCAGCTGGTCGGCAGGAATATGGGCTATGAATTCTGCGCAGCTTTCCACACCGCTGATATAGCAGTAATAGTATTCTTCCAACTCGCTTTTGTCTCCCAGGCGGAAATCTTCGCAGGCTGTTCGGAACTGCATTATATGTTCTTCGTCAAAGTAGTAGCAGCCGTAGACATTGCCGGGGTAGCCGCCCATGGGTACTTCGCAGACAGCATCCACGGCAAAGTAGGGTATGGAAACCAAGTTGGGGTATTTGACCATCTCCTCATGCGTGATGATCTTCTCAGCGGTGACGATGGTGTGGGCTGAGGCCAGAGCTATCTCCGGGCAGGTGTAAAGGGGCCCCATGATGCGACAGTTGCCGTAAATATCCGCCTCCTGAACATGGAGTAGGCTCACATGAGGGTGGGCGGCGGGCAGCAGCATGATCGGCTTGCCGGTAAAGGGGCAGTCTATCACCTTGCTGCGGTTGGCTTGGGAGATGCTACTGCCCAGAGGGCTGCGGATGGGCAGGTAGGGTACCCCCATTGCGCCCGCCTTAAAGCGGGCGGACATGTTGAAATTGCTCCAATCCTCCAGCTCTATCATTCCCCCCTCGGCTAGGTAGCGGAAAAGAGGGGATATGCCGAAAGCCTCGTGGGCCCAGTAAGCCAGCTCCAGCCTTTTTATTGAATTCTTCTCCTTCTCCAGGACCATACCCGAGGCTAAATATTCGACCCCCAACCCGGAGGATTGGAAGGAGAGGGTAAGCTCTTTTCGCCCCTGCCTGAGTATTTCGTGGATCGTGGCTACAGGCTGGCGGCCATTGACAAAGCCACCGATTCCAATATTGTCGCTGTCTTTGACGAAGCGTTGCACCGCTTCTTTAAGAGGCATAATCTTTTCCCGCTTGGACTTGTCCTTTTTCGACATTGCTTTCCGCGCTTCCTCCGGCGAAAGGCCTGTCCAGAACATCTCCCCCATTGTTTTGTCCTCCTCTTTCCAACAAGATAATCTATTGAGCCTTTTTAAGCTTTACCTCCTGGTTCGTCAGATATTGTACCAATTCCTTCTCCGTGGGGAAATGTTTTTCAGCTAGTGCAAGGTGTTCCTTTACCAGCGCCAGGCTATGTCCCGTAACCTGGCGCATCA
>CAYXKD010000060.1:0-11824 GCA_964464625.1 uncultured Syntrophomonadaceae bacterium | reverse complement strand
AAAACCTGTCACGGAGTGGGTTTCAAAACAGATCCGGTTGAATTAAAATCCGGGAGAGCACTCTTATACCCATCACGGCGGCGGTTCCTTTATTTTCGGGCTGCCTGAAGTATTGCCGCCGGTAACCTTACCTGCGTTCATCAAAGATGAGCTTTGTGGATCTGGTCTGCCGCTCATCATAACGGTAAAAAGTGACGGTGACCTTATCGCCGGCCTGGTGCTGCTTTAAAACATTTTTGATGGCGCTCATGTCGCTCATTTCAACATCATCGATAGCTACAATAATGTCGTTTTCCTGCAGGGCCGCCCTTGCGGCGGCACTTCCGGGAACAACACTGGTGATGAGAATCCCCCGGGGAACATCATAATAATTGGCCGTTCTTTCATTTACCTCTGTGTAGGTAATCCCGATAAATGGCCTCCCCTTGACATAACCATAGCTGATAATGGAATCGATGATGGGACGTGCGTAATCAATGGGGATGGCAAACCCTATACCTTCCACTCCCTGCGAGGCAATTTTAAGGGTATTGATCCCAATGACCTCGCCCAGACTGTTGACCAGGGCGCCGCCGCTGTTGCCGGGGTTGATGGCGGCGTCGGTCTGGATAAGGCTGTCAGCAATATTTTCCGCCTCCACCTTGCGCTCAATACCGCTGATCACCCCCACAGTGACTGAGCCGGCCAGGTCCATGCCCAGGGGGTTGCCTATAGCCATGGCAAATTCTCCAATATGCAGGTTGTCTGATGAACCCAGCTGTGCCACAGGCAGGCTGCCGAGATCTATCTTGATCACTGCCAGGTCGTTCTGGCTGTCCCCACCGATAAGTTTCGCCGTAGCAGATCTCCCGTCTGTTAAAAACACCTCGATCTGGCTGCTTTCGCTTGTGGCATAATTGCCCACCACATGGTAGTTGGTTACAATGTATCCGTCGGAGCTGTAGATGATTCCCGAGCCTTCGCTAACCTGTTCGTACACCTGCGGCCCGAACCAGCCCGACTGCGATTTGACCTGGGCGGTTATCTTGATGCCTACTACGGAGGCGCCTGCTTTACCGGCTATCTCGGGCACGCTGAGCCCGTTTGTGTTGACCGGGCTGGGAATAACTATTCCGGCATCGTTGCCCGACCTTTTAAGCTGATCCTGTAAAGCCTCAACATTTCTTGTCAGGGCAGCGATTCTGGCATCATAGCGCTGCTTGAAAACAGCCATCACCGCTGCGCTGCCCAGTATAACCGCAAGGCACAGAAGAAAAGCGATTATTTCTGTTTTCAGGGTGCTTTTCGATGAACGGGTCATGGAGCCATCTCCCCCCATTTAATTTCTTTGCCGTCTCAATTAAATATTAGCCCGATAAGGAGATAAAATCAATAAAAATCGGCAGTAAAAAACAGACAGGCCCCGCCAGATCCTAGCTTCAATGAGACATGATGTCAGAAGGGAAAGAGGAACGGATAACTCCGGAGTTTGTTGGAGATAAAATCCGGAAATTGCAAAAACTCACGTAAAAGTGGGGTGTCGCCTTTTTAAAAACGCACCCCTTTTTCAAACCATGTTCCACATTTCACTCGTTGCGTGAAAACTATTCAGGCCAGGAACAAATGCCCTTTAATTATGCCCAGGCTTATTCCGCTCCGGCATGGGTTTCACGCAACTGCTTCTTGTTGAATTTGCCTACGCTGGTTTTGGGAATTTCATCGAGAAAAAGAACTCTGTCAGGAAGCCACCATTTGGCCACCTTGTCCTCTATAAATTCAAGAATATCTTCCTGAGTAATGTTTTCTTTAGCTGTCTCCTTCAGGACAACGCAAGCCAGAGGACGTTCGATCCACTTTTCATGGGGTATGGCGATTACCGCCGCCTCGACAACATCGGGATGGGCCATGATCATGTTTTCCAGGTCAATAGAGGAGATCCACTCGCCGCCGCTCTTGATCAGGTCTTTGGCCCGATCCTGAATCAGAACATAGCCCTCCTCATCGATGGTCACAATATCACCAGTGTGAAGCCAACCATCCCTGAAAGCTTCGGCGCTTCTTTCGGGATCCTTGTAATAGGAGCCGGCGATCCAGGGGCCCCGCAGACAGAGTTCGCCCATTTCGATGCCATCCCAGTTCACGGCCACCCCGTCTTCGTTTATGATTTTCATCTCGAGGCCCGGCACTAACAGCCCCTGCTTGTATTGCTGGGCATAGCGGTGATGGGAATCCCATTCATCCATGTAGCTTTTCACATGTGAAAAAAGTACCCCCGGTGATGTTTCGGTCATGCCGTAACCATGCAACACCTTGATCCCATAATTCTCATCGAAAGATTTAATCAGTGATTTTGAGATCGCGGAGCCGCCATTGACAATATAGCGAACATCGCTAAAATCGTAACTGGCCCCACTCTCCAGGTGCTGGTGAAGCCCGATCCAGATGGTGGGCACCCCTACTGGCAGAGTCACCTGTTCAGACTCTATGAGTTTGCTGATAGCCTCCGGGGTGAGCAGCCTGCCCGGAAGCACCAGTTTTGAGCCCATCCAGACTCCGGAGAAGGGTATGCCCCAGGCGAGCGCGTGAAACATGGGCACAACAGGTAAAATCGCATCGCGTTCTTCGACGCCTATGGTGTTGGGCAAAGCCATCATCATTGAATGCAGATAAATAGAACGATGGGTATAAGCAACTCCCTTGGGCGCCCCGGTAGTAGCAGTAGTGTAGCACATGGCGGCAGGAGAATTTTCGTCAAGATCTTCGGGGAAATCATAGACAGGCGAGGCATCAGCCAAAAGCTTCTCATAACTGACGGCATTGGGAAGATTTAGTTCAGGAAGCTCCTCTTTGTCGGAGAGAATAATATATTTTTCCACCGTTGTCAGCTGATCGGCTATTCTGGCCAGGAGAGGCACCAGATCTTCATCAATAAAAACAACCTTGTCTTCGGCGTGATTGATCACATGGACAAGCTGATCCGGAAATAGCCGCAGATTGATCGTGTGCAGCACTGCCCCGCTGCATGGAACGGCAAAATAGAGTTCAAGATGGCGGTGGTTGTTCCAGGCAAATGATCCGACCCGGTCACCGGGTTTGATCCCCAGTGATTCCAACACATTTGCCAGGCGGCAAACCCGCTCATAGAATTGACTGTAATTCAGGCGGTGATCCTGATCAAGACAGCGCGAAAAGATCTCTTTCTTCGGAAAAAGTTTTTGCGCCCGGTGCAGCATGGTAGTGATCAAAAGGGGATGATCCATCATCATCAGCTTTCCCTGCTCCGCTGGTAAGCGAAACAGGTTTACACCTCCTTGAAAAAATTAGAAAGGGGAACAGTGGGCCAGGGCACACCTCCTCGCAGGAATAATTCTTTAGCCTGAATATATCATATATTTGGAATGTTGTAAATTGCGGATACACTCACTGTCGTGCAGGGGGATCTATAGAAAACCGCCTGCAAATTGAGCAAGCGGTTTTTAAACTTACCGGTAGATCTGCCTTTATCAGGTAAAAGTGGGGTGCGTTTTTTAAAAAACGCACCCCACTTTTACAAACCATGTTCCACATTTCACTCGTTGCGTGAAAACTATTCAGGCCAGGAACAAATGCCCTTTAATTATGCCCAGGCTTATTCCGCTCCGGCATGGGTTTCACGCAGCTGCTTCTTGTTGAATTTACCTACGCTGGTTTTGGGAATTTCATCGAGAAAAAGAACTCTGTCGGGAAGCCACCATTTAGCCACCTTGTCCTCTAGAAATTCGAGAATATCTTCCTGGGTAATGTTTTCTTTAGCTGTCTCCTTCAGGACAACGCAGGCCAGAGGACGTTCGATCCACTTTTCATGGGGTATGGCAATGACCGCCGCCTCGACAACATCGGGATGGGCCATGATCGTGTTTTCCAGGTCAATAGAGGAGATCCACTCGCCGCCGCTTTTAATCAGGTCTTTGGCCCGGTCCTGAATAAAAACATAGCCCTCTTCGTCAATGGTGACGATGTCACCTGTATGGAGCCAGCCGTCCCTGAAAGCTTCGGCGCTTCTTTCGGGATCCTTGTAATAGGAGTCGGCAATCCAGGGCCCCTTGTAGCACATCTCGCCCATTTCTTTGCCGTCCCACTTCACTTCCTTCCCGTTTTCATCAACAACCTTTATCTCAATACCGGGCACTATAAGGCCCTGCCGGCCTTGCTGGGCGTAGCGGCGATCAGGGTCCCATTCATCCATGTAGCTCTTCAGCTCGGAAATGAGGACCACCGGAGATGTTTCAGTCATGCCCGAGCCGTGCAGAACATTGATCCCGTAATTCTCTTTTAACGACTTAATCAGCGATTTTGAAATAGCAGAGCCGCCGTTGACAATATAGCGGACTTTGCTGAAATCGTAACTGGCTCCACTCTCCAGGTGCTGGTGAAGTCCGATCCAGATGGTGGGCACCCCTACTGGCAGAGTCACCTGTTCAGACTCTATGAGTTTGCTGATAGCCTCCGGGGTGAGCAGCCTGCCCGGAAGCACCAGCTTTGAGCCCATCCAGACTCCGGCGAAGGGTATACCCCAGGAGAGCACGTGAAACATGGGCACAATGGGCAAAATAGCGTCGCGCTCACTCACTCCCAGGGTGTCCGGCAGAGCCACCATCATCCCGTGCAGATAGATGGAACGGTGAGTATAGGTTACTCCCTTGGGCGCACCGGTAGTAGCTGTAGTGTAGCACATGGCAGCGGGAGAATTTTCGTCAAGATCTTCGGGGAAATCATAAACTGGTGAGGCATCGGCCAAAAGCTTCTCATAACTGACGGCATTGGGAAGATTTAGTTCAGGAAGCTCCTCTTTGTCGGAGAGAATAATATATTTTTCCACCGTTGTCAGCTGATCGGCTATTCTGGCCAGGAGAGGCACCAGATCTTCATCAATAAAAACAACCTTGTCTTCGGCGTGATTGATCACATGGACAAGCTGATCCGGAAATAGCCGCAGATTGATCGTGTGCAGCACTGCCCCGCTGCATGGAACGGCAAAATAGAGTTCAAGATGGCGGTGGTTGTTCCAGGCAAATGATCCGACCCGGTCACCGGGTTTGATCCCCAGTGATTCCAACACATTTGCCAGGCGGCAAACCCGCTCATAGAATTGACTGTAATTCAGGCGGTGATCCTGATCAAGACAGCGCGAAAAGATCTCTTTCTTCGGAAAAAGTTTTCGCGCCCGGTGTAGCATGGTAGTGATCAAAAGGGGATGATCCATCATCATCAGCCTTCCCTGCTCCGCTGGTAGGCGAAACAGGTTTACACCTCCTTGAATAATAAATTGTATTGGAAAGGGGAACAGTGGGCTATGGGCATACCTCCTCACAGAAATAATTCGCCGGTTCGAATATATCATATATTTCGAATCTTGTAAATCATACTTATATTCACTATCGTGTAAGGATTCTTACAGAAAAACCGCCTGCAAACTGAGCAAGCGGTTTTTTAAACTTACCGGGAGATCTGCCTTTATCTGGTTTGGAAGGACGCGGGGGGTGTCCCTGGTGGGAACGGTTACCTTGCGGCTGTTTTTACCTGCCGCAGGGGCGGTTCTTCAAACTGCTTTTCTTCTTCTGCAGCAATCCGCCGTAGTTCCTGGATCACGTCGTAAAGGGGATCTGCATCCCAATCGGCCGGGTAAAAATTCGCCCGCATGGATTCCAACCTGGAGATAAGGGCGCCAATTTTCTCGACCACAGAATTTTTCATTTTTTCTCCTCGTTCTGATTTACTTTATCTTATGCTGCTACAATTCTGGAAGTCACAAAGACCAGGCTACTCCACCTCTCAGGGAAACAGTTCAGTGATCGACTTCAAAAGGTATATTACTACAATGAATGGATAAATCCTGCCGGAAAATAATTCAATTGACGAGAAGTTGATTCAAAGAGAGCCCGATCAAAGAAGCGTCATTTGTTACTATCTTTCATATCGGCTCTTCACAGAAATAATAAAGGAAGAGAAAATCAAGCCATCTGACGCCACCCGGCAGCAGCAGGCACCGGCGCATTTATTCCCCAGATCTCCTCTGCATAGCCGGATATTGTCCTGTCGCTGGAAAACTGCCCTGCGTGGGCGATATTTTCTATGCTCATTTTCAGCCAGCGATTCTTGTCCCGGTAGGCCTGTTCCAGGCGATTCTGGGTTTCTGCATAATCGAGAAAATCTTTTAAAACAAGGTATTCGTCATTGTGAGCCATCAGTGAATCATGGATCAAGGCAAACTCATCCCGTCCTGCGGGCAGGAAGCCGTTTATCAGCATGTCAATAATTTCCTTAACCAGGGGTTCGCGGGCGTAAAGCTCCGTCGCACAGTAGCCGTCCCGGTGGCAGCGCATCGCCTTTGCAGCATCCAGTCCAAAGATGAAGATGTTTTCCATTCCCACCGCTGCAGCAATTTCAACATTTGCTCCATCCATGGTGCCGATGGTAACAGCCCCGTTGAGCATAAATTTCATGTTCCCTGTTCCCGAAGCCTCCTTGCCCGCTGTGGAGATCTGTTCGCTCACATCGGCAGCGGGGATAATCCTCTCAGCAAGGGATACTGAATAGTTATCCAGAAAAACAACCTTCAGTTTGTCATTAACCCGGGGGTCATTGTTGATCAACGCTGCCAGGGTGTTGATCAGTTTGATGATCCGCTTTGCCAGGAGATAATTGGGGAAGGCCTTTCCGCCAAAGATAAAGGTCCGCGGTGTCATCTCAAGTCCGGGCTCCTCAAGCAACCTGTTGTAAAGGTGCAGGATTTGTAGAGCATTCAGCAGCTGTCGTTTATAGGCGTGCATCCGTTTTACCTGAACATCAAAAATGGAATGGGGATCAATGTTCCAGCCCGAACGCTCCCTGATGATCCTTGCCAGGGCAGACTTGTTCTGCTTTTTGACCTGAAAGATCTTTTCCTGAAATGATGCATCGCCGGCATAGTTTAACAGCTGTAACAGCTTTTCGGAATCGCTGATCCAGCGGGGACCAATTGTTTCAGTAACCAGAGAAGCCAGGAGAGGGTTTGCCAGAAGCAGCCAGCGGCGGTGGCTGATACCGTTGGTCTTGTTGTTAAATCTGGAGGGGAATATTTCATAAAATTCATTCATCTCCCGGTGTTTCAAAATTTCTGTATGCAGAGCGGAGACACCGTTGATGCTGTGACTGCCCACTATAGCCAGATGAGCCATCTTCACATGGCCCCCGGCGATGATAGCTGTGCGCTGCTCCTTCTTTTTATTCCCAGGTGCAAGCCGGAGAAGATCGCCCCGGAAACGCCCGTCGATCTCTTCTATAATCTGGTAAATGCGCGGGAAAAGGGGTGCAAAAATATCGACAGGCCACCTTTCCAGGGCTTCACTCAAGGTGGTATGGTTTGTGTACGAAATGGTCTGCCGGGTAATCTCCCAGGCTTCCTCCCAGCCCATCCTTTCTTCGTCGATCAAAATACGCATCAGCTCAGGAACAGCCATAACAGGATGGGTGTCGTTTACATGCACCGCCACCCGGCAATGGAAATCTTCAAGAGAGCCATACCTTTTTTTATATGCCCTGGCAATACTTTGCAGACCGGCAGATACGAGAAAATACTGCTGCTGCAGCCGCAGCGATTTACCTTCGGGGCTGGAGTCGTCGGGATAAAGAAGTTCGCTAATGGTTTCCAGGCGGTGCTTGTAGTCAACAACATTGCGATAGCAGTCCAGCCCGCTGCAGCCTCTGGTTAAATCAAGGAGGGCTGGTTCGGCACTCCACAACCGCAGCGTGTTCACTGTATTATTTTTATAGCCCATTACCGGTTGATCGTAGGGAACCGCCAGAACGGAATCATAGTCTTCGTGGTGAAAAAGCAGCCTTCCCCCGCATTGCTCCATCCTCACACGACCGCCGAATCTCACCTCAACAGCCTCTTCAGGGCGCCTTGTTTCCCAAACATTGCCGCCGCGAAGCCAATCTTCGGGCACCTCCACCTGGTTGCCGCCGGCAATAACCTGCTGAAAAAGCCCGTAACGGTAACGAATACCGCAGCCGTGCCCGGGTAACCCGAGAGATGCCAGGGAATCGAGAAAGCATGCCGCCAGCCGGCCCAGGCCGCCATTCCCTAAACCGGCATCAGGCTCAGCAGTAAGAGCTCCGGTAATCTCCAGGCCAAGATCATCCAGCCCTTCCCTGCAGATCTCCAGTGCACCCAGGTTGATGAGGTTGCTTTCAAGCAGCCGGCCAAGCAAGAATTCCATTGAAAAATAGTAGACTTTTTTGGCCATCTTTTCCCGATAGGATCTGTTTGTATCGATCCAGTGCGCTGCCGCCTCTTCGCGAACCATGGAACCCAGGGCCTGATAGATGCTCTCAGGTGAAGCTGCACAAATATCCTGACCGTGGATCTGCTGGTATTTTTGGACAAAGCTGCGCTTGAATCGCTCTTTATTTTTAAACATAGATCTATTCCTCCAGACAGTTACATTCTTGAAGAGTTTGTTGCGCTTATATTAAAACATATTTCCTCAGATAATTTAAGCGTTAACTTTTGTTAAATAAGACTTTTGCGTAAACATGAATAAATATTGCTTTACGTCGGGCGCACCCTTCTATTTGCTAAAGCATTGCGATGATCTCTGGAAGCTTTTCCCTCCCCCCTTTCTTGCAATATCCATTCTAAAAGAGTAATATTTGAAGTGATCGGCAGCGCGCCAAAGGCGGGCTAAAGGAATCTTTAGAGGCAGAATAGAGCATTTACGCATCACCGGGAGAAAGACACATATGAATAAGTATGTCATTAAGATAATTTTTCTATTGTTGCTGCTCACTGGAATGACCGCCGGCTGTGGGAGCGACTCCACACCTTCAATGGACGAAAACGGCCGCATGGAGACTGTGGCGACGATTTTTCCGATAGCTGACATGGCTGCCCACATCGGCGGGGAAAGGGTGATGGTGACCTGCCTCCTGCCTGCGGGAGCCAGCCCGCACACTTTTGAACCTACCACGGATCAGGTCAGGAAAAGTTTTGGGTCCGACCTTTTTCTCTACATGGGCGGGGGACTGGATGACTGGGCTGTTAAGATAGCCGCTACCGGTTCGGACCACCAGGTCCTCCTTAGCCTCGTTGGAGCTGCACAAGAGCGGGGCTGGAGCCCTTTACCCGATCCCCTTGCAACTTCACAAAGGAACGAACCCTGCAACCCCCATCTCTGGCTGGATCCGCTTACGGCGAGAGATTATCTCTGTCCGGCACTTGCTGAAGCAATGGTAAAAACAGATCCTCAAAATGATGCGTTTTACAGGGCCAATTTAAGGGCTTACCAGCAGGAGCTGACCGCCCTTGACAAGGAGATCAGCGCATCCCTGGGCAGTCTTTCCAATAAAAGCTTTGTCGCTGTTCACTCTGCCTGGGAATATTTTGCAGCACGCTATGGGCTTGTTCAGGTTGCGGTGATCACAGATTTCCCAGGCCAGGAACCTTCGGCAGCCTGGATTTCCGGACTGGTCGATCTCTGCCGGCGCCATGATGTCCGGGTGGTCGCTGCAGAGCCCCAGCTTTCGCCCGCCGCGGCTGAGATGATTGCCCGCGAAATCGGAGGCAGGGTGATTATTCTAGACCCTCTGGGCGGTGCAGACATCCCCCAAAGGAAAAGCTTTCTGGAATTAATGCGTTACAACACGGCGGTGTTAAAAGATGCCTTCTCAGAGCAATAACAGCACGATCATTCTGGCCGAGGACCTCACTGTGAAAAGGGGCCCAGCCGTGGTGCTACAGGAGATCACCTTCCAGGTGAACCGGGGGGAAATGATCGGCGTGATGGGCCCCAACGGAGGCGGGAAAACCACCCTCCTGCGGACCCTACTCGGGCTTATCAAGCCTTCAGCCGGCCGGGTCATGCTTTTTGGCTACCCGGCGGGGGAGCTTGGCCCTGTCAGGGACCTTATCGGTTATATCCCGCAACAACGGGTCTATGACCGGTTTTTCCCCATTTCAGCTGCCGATGTTGTCAGGACAGGATGTTACTCTGCCAGGACCCTGCTGCGCCCCCTGAGGCGGAAAGAGAAAGAGAACTGCAACGAAATGCTCCATGCTGTGGATGCACTCCACCTGGCGGCGCGGCCCTTTGGCAATCTTTCCGGCGGCGAACAGCAGCGGGTACTGCTGGCCCGGGCTCTGGTCCGAAGGCCTGCGCTGCTGTTACTGGATGAGCCCATCACCGGCCTTGACCAGGTGACGCAGCAGCTTTTCCTGGATCTGCTCCGCCGGCTACACCAGGACTACGGGCTGACAGTGCTGCTCGTGTCACATGATACTATTGCCCTGGCTGCTTTTGCGGAGAGGCTCCTTTGCGTCAACCGCACCATGCATATCCATCTTGATCCTCAGCAGCTCCTGCGAAACGGCGGGCTGGAAAAGGTCTACCGCTGTTCCTACGATCTGCTGGAGATGGCTGCCGCACGCGAGGGGGACTCCGCTAATGGGTGAGATGCTTTCCTACGCTTTCATGCAGCGCGCTCTGGTAGCTGCAGTTATGGTGGGCACTCTCTGTTCTACAGTGGCCTTCTTTGTTGTATTGAAACGGCTCTCCTTTCTCGGCGTGGGCATATCACATACCGCCCTGGGGGGAATCGCCCTGGGGCTTGTCACAGGGCTTAACCCCTTCTGGTGCGGCAGCGCTTTTGCCGTGATTACCGCGCTGGCTATAGGATATATCAGCCGGCGGAGAGGCCTCTACGAGGATACGGTGATCGGAATCTTCTTTGCTGCCGGTATGGCTTTCGGCATCGCCCTGCTCAGCTCTCTGAAAGGTTACTATCCGGAGATCTTCTCCTTGCTGTTCGGAAACATTCTCTCTGTTTCAACACCTGAACTGCAGCTGCTGGCTATAGTAATGGTGCTGGTGCTACTTTTTACCGCTCTCTTTTTTAAAGAGCTGCTGTCCATCGCCTTTGATGAAGAAACTGCCCTTGCCGCCGGACTCCCGGTAAATGGCCTTTATTTCGGGCTGCTCGTGGCCATGGCGCTCACGGTAATGGTCTCGGTAAAGCTTGTGGGGATTGTTCTTGCCTCGGCACTCCTGGTAATTCCTGCAGCAACAGGCTACCGTTTCAGCAAAAACTACCGGACCATGTTTTTGCTCTCCCTTGCCACCGGAATTGGAGGCAGCGCCGGCGGCCTCATTCTATCTTACTATCTGAATATTCCCGCAGGTGCCGCCATTGTCCTCTTGATGGCATTTCTTTTTCTCATATCCCTGCTCTGGCAACCCCATGGCTCCGGCAGTTGATTTTAAGTGGAAGAGCAGTGAGACAGAACGCTGTAAGAACCGGGAACAGAGCCGGCCCCCCGGCATGGAGCAGGCACCGCACAATATAAAACCGCTGTACACCGGAGTTGACTGCGTTGCGCCAACTGTGGACAAGGGTTCTTATTCCGGTAGAGATAAAATAGCAAAAAAATACAGGGGCTGACCCTGTATTAAATATATATAGTGTAGGAGGTTAGGTTTACCTTTTACTTGTTGCTTAGTATATTCTACATCGCTGCAAATTATCCTGCTAAAAAAATAAAAGATTTTTTATTCGCCCAATAGTTTAATAATTCTGCCCATAAGGCCTTGCTTTACCCCCCTCATTATAAAGCAACCAACCAGGCGGGGCGAAAGAAAGGTCTGTTACGGCCGGGCCAGTGCTGCTTTACCTTCCAATGGCGAACTGTTACAGCCCTGAAATTGAAACGTGCAGTATCGGGAGAAAAGTCCGCGGGGCGAAGGCCGT
Organism: uncultured Syntrophomonadaceae bacterium; assembly: GCA_964464625.1. Taxonomy (GTDB): domain Bacteria; phylum Bacillota; class Dethiobacteria; order DTU022; family DTU022; genus JAAZIN01. The sequence continues at coordinate 82 of CAYXKD010000060.1, read as the reverse complement.
GGCAGGCATCTCTTTTTACCTGAGAGGCCAGGGCAATCGCATAAAAGAAATCCGAAGAGCCAAAAAGCCCAATGATAACCAA
>CAYXKD010000059.1:0-11873 GCA_964464625.1 uncultured Syntrophomonadaceae bacterium | reverse complement strand
AATTTAACGGGTTGGCCGGGCTGACAGTGCCGCCATTCAACTGGTAACTCAGATTATAAGTAATGGGGACATACCTGGCGTACACAGTGGTATCGGCCTCCACAATTGTGCCGTCAGTAAATTCAGTCCCTCCTGCAACGTCGGTGTACCAGCCGTTGAAATTGTAGCCGGGTTTGGAGGGTATCGGCCAGGTTGCGCTGCCGACAGGGGTGCCCGCCGGCGCAGTCAGGGTGGCATGAACGGCGCCGCCGTCCATAAAGGTGACCGTGTAGCTGTCGGCGGAATAGATGCTGTATGTGAAAGTGGAAACGGGGCTGTCCGACCACCCTTCAGCGGAGGCATAGGCCTTGATCGTAAAGGTGCCGCCGAGGTCGCCGGTCACCGTTACCTCGGTACCGCTGACGACCCCCTGACTGCCGGAACCGGGGTTGCTGCCGTCGGTGGTGTAGCGGATCGTCGCGCCGGGCGTCTCACTCGTAAGAGTGATTTTCCAGCCGTTGGCGACGGTAACCCCCGCTGCCGGCGATGCCGTGGGCGCCTCCGCCGGCGGCGGTGCTGTAACGGTGAACTGGGTGCTGGGAGCACTGGATATGGCGGCTGTTGGCTTCATATATACATCGCCATCTGCACCGACCACGGTTATCGTTTCGCTTTGCAGGCTGCAGGTGCAGCTCAAGGTATAGGTGCCCGGTCGATCAACGCTGAGGTTGGAGAAAGTGGCCACGCCATTGACCAGGGTGGCGGTGCTCGAACTTAAAACTGCGCCGTTGGCGTTGTTCAGGGTAGCGGTCACTTCAATGCCGCTTATACCTGTTATGATCTGTCCGCCGGCCCCCGCCAGGTACACCGCCGGCTGCGGGGAGAGGCTCTCGCCCGCCATTCCGCCTCCGGGCTGGGTCACCCAGGCCAGTTTTTTGACCCAGCCGTCATGGGCCATGATCAGTTTAAGGTCGTTGTCGGTCAGATACACGCCGCCATCAATATCCGTGGCAATCCCGCAAGGTATGTTGAAGTATCCGCCAGGTGTCTGTTTGATGGTAACTTTATCGTTGCTGTCCTTTTCGATCATCTGAAGGGCGTTTCCCGCCGCCCAGTAGATGTTGCCGAAGCGGTCTGCAGTTACGCCGCGGAACTCGATGCCTGGATTGGTGGAAGTGGCAATTATTGGCCAGGAGTTGCTGCCGGCCGCACGCTTTTTCAGATAACTCAAATCGCCAGAACGATGTGTCACATAGAGATTTCCGTAGCCATCCGTCGCGATACCGGTGGGCAAAATGAAACCATGGTTCTCGTAGTCGCCGATCACCTCCCAGGAGCTGCTGTTCGGCGCCAGCTTCACCACGGCGCTGTTGGCAGAATGTTCACCCGAAAGGGGAGTGGTGTTGGCTACGTAGACATTGCCGCTGTTGTCGACGGCAATGCCCCGGGCATCGTGAAAAGGATAGCCGTGGGTCAGATCCGTCCACTCTTTGGTAGAGGGCTTGTATTTCCAGACCATCTCCGTCTGGCCATACCCCACGCCATTCACCACGTAAACATCGCCGTCCTTGTCTACGGCCACATCCCAGGGATAGTCGGTGGGTCGTGAGTTATTTGAGATATACAGATAATACCAGATGGTGGCGCCCGGCGCCCGGACCCGGAGCGCATGGTCAAAAGGTTCCGCTACATAGATGTTGCCGCGAGTAGCCTCGTTATTGCTGTTATCCACGGCGATACCGGTAGCCGACGTGAACCACCCCTGCTCTACGCTGCTGCTGCCGATGGTCGACCAGTCGCCGACCCAGGCGCTGTCCCGTCCCGCCGCCGCCAATACACTGTCGCTGGTCAGTGCTGTAGCCAGAGCGACCGCCAGCAACAGCAAACATATCGCAACGGCCACACATCTCCTCTGCCTGCCCCAACTGCGCATATTCATGTTTGCCTCCCCCTTTAGATTTTGGGGTTTTGCTTTTTTTGTAAACTCTACACCCGGGGCCTGACCCCAGGCATCGCGCCCGGCTGGGGGCCGGGGAAGCCGGTTCGCCCGGTAAAGGCAAAAAACCCCTTTAATTTGCTACTATAATAAGGCAAATTCCGCGGCATGGGGAGTGACTTTTAACCGCTAAAAAGTCACTTTATCAGCCGCTTACTTTTAGCTCCAGGATACTCGCAGGCGGTCCCTGCCTCAATAAAAGACAGCATTTGGGCCCTTTCGGGCATGATTCCTGCCCTGCAAACCTGAAAACAGCTGTTGGGGCCGATTTTTTACTGGTCGTTCAAACGACCAGTTATTCTTCCGGGCCGCTGCGGGCCGGGCGGATACCCTGCATGAGACCCGCCCGGACGGAGAGATGATCATCTGCACCTTCGGACATGATGCGTAAGAAATTTTTCGGTATATAGTTAACAAAGGTAATACAACTACAGGGTGAAAATAGAATACTGCGACATCTTATAGTTGAAATGCGCCGTTCAAAAGACTATAATTTAGTTGGCTGACAATTCTTGAAAGGGGGGCGGGCCTGGATGGAATATATATCCACCACGGAGGCCTCTGAAAAGTGGGGCACCTCCCTGAGGCAGGTGCAACGACTGCTGGCCGGCAACCGGATCCCCTGTGCCAGGAAACATGGAAGGACGTGGTTGATCCCCTGTGATGCAGAAAAACCCGCCGACCCGCGCAGAGAGAAATATCTGCCGGGACGTTCGCTGTCGTCTGATCTGGCCCATGTGATTGCTTCCACCACCATTCCCATGCCCGGCAATAATCCCGATGTGATTCTGGATACCCTGAGTGAGGAAAGGCTGCGGCGAATCTATGAAGCGGAATTGTCCTATCTGCGGGGTGACTTTGAGCAGGTAATGTGCTGTTATCAAGAGACCGGGGGGGACGACGCCGCCAGGATACGCACCTGCCCGTTGGCCATCGCAGCAGCTATCAGCATGGGCGACTACTGCGCATATACGGGGATAGAGGGCTATCTCATGAAATGCATTGAAGCCAATAAAGGCAGTGAAATCGCCGCACTTGCGGAAATCTCTCTTGCAACCGCCGCAGTGAGCGTAATTGCCCCGAACTTGACGCCCGGATGGCTCAAGATAGGGGACCTGGGCGCCCTGCCACCCCAGGCAAAGCCCAACGCCCTCTATCTCCGGGCAAAATATTTCTATTGTATGGGGCAGTTTGACGCCATGCTGGCCCTGGCCCAAACGGCACTGGCGTTAAGCGCGCCCGAACAGGGAATTACCACTACCGATATCTACTTGAGGGTAACCTGTGCCGCCGCATACCACGCGCTGGAGCGGGAGGACGAAGCCAAAGCCTGTTTGCTGGAGACCATGCGCCTGGCCCTGCCCCACGGCTTGATCACGCCTTTTGCGGAGAATATCACCGCTCTCAGCGGCCTCGTGGAGCAGTGCCTTGAGCAGAAGTTTCCGAACTGTTACGAGGCGGTCATTGAACAGTGGGAGCGCACCTGGAAACACTGGACTGCCTTCCATAACCAGTTCACAAAAGATAACATCACGCTGATCCTGTCCCTGCGGGAATACCATATCGCCTTACTTGTAGCCCGCCGGATCCCTTATGCAAAAATTGCCGAACAGTATGGTATTTCGGTGGGAAGGCTCAAGAACATCATGCTGGAGATTTACGAAAAGCTGTTCATTACCGGCCGGGACGAGCTTGCAAAACTCGTCATCTAGCGCATCAAAAACGTTATTTTATAAGGTTAATAAATCACTATTGCAAGTGCGGATTTGCCCCTATGATAGTAGTTGACAAGGTATTATAAGGGCTTTTTATCTGCATACAGGATAGAAGCGTGAACGGCGGCTTCTGCAGCCGAGACAACCTATGTGGACGAAAACGGAGATATGAAAACCATGACAGCCGCGGTGGTCGAGGCTTCGACCGCAACATAATAAATTATGCGCGAGTAAACTCGAAATTTTGGCTTAACGCCCACTTAAAGTCCATATGCTCTGCCCCACCAATAAAATGTGCCAGGACCACATAGCTAAACTCACTTAAACAGGATGTTTACAAGCCCCGCCACTCGCATCTTGGCCCATATTACCTTGATACATGATGTAAATGTTGAGGCCATAGCCCGTTTGGTCGCGGGTCTGATATGCCTTAAGATGCCAATATTTGGCGAAGGGGCAATGACATGAAAGATCGAAAGAAAGAATATGGGGCGGCTTATAATTAAAAGTACTCAAAGGGGTATTGACAAGTAAGAAGATTATGTGTATTGTGTGAACATGAACTTCTACCTGAGTAGGAGGTTAAGCAAAGAACATGGTTACAGATCAAAATATCGTCCGTAACTTTGAAAAACTAGGCTTAACAAATTATGAGGCTCGTACCTATCTATTTTTACTTATGAATAATGAAAGTTACGGCAATGAAATCAGCAAGGGAACAGGTATACCCAATTCTAAAATATACGAAACCGTTTCCCGGTTGGTCGAAAAGGGATTGGCTTACCCCATTAGTTCAAGTCCTATCCGCTATGAAGCACTACCGCTCTCAGAGTTTTTGACACAAAAACAAAAGGAAATTGTCACTGTAATTCAAAAATTAAAGGACAGCAAAGAACTTATTGAGACGGCAAAACATTCCGAACTGCTTTGGCATATCGCCGACCGGAAAAGCCTGGTTAGCAAAGCTCGAGCGTTAATTGACAAAAGCAAAAAGGAAATACTGATAAGCATGTGGCCGGAAGAAGCGGATGTCCTTAAAACAAATCTACAAAAAGCTGAAGATCGAAAAGTGAAAATATATAGTATTCAGTTTGGAAGTACATATTTGGAGATTGGCAAAGTGTATAAACATATTGATACACCCACAGTACTCGAAAAGCATGGCTCAGAGCTATTCCTGGTAGTTGATCAGGAAGAAGGGATGTTCATGTATTTTGAAAAGATGAAAGGTTGGAAGGGCTACTATTCCTCTTCCCATGGTATTGTCCGAGTAATTTCGAACTATATAAGGCATGACATTTATATCAACCGGGCCTTACAAGATCATAAAGAGATTACAGCAAAAAGTTATGGAAAGGATTTCAGAAGGCTGTTGGAGCTTTAATTATTTTTGGGTTAGCGAACCAGCTTTTGGGTTCAGAAAGATAAAAGTAGATTATGGGGCTAACCAAATCTAAATTAGGGGGCAGTAAATTGAAAAGAGCAGTGGGGATCTTTTCCGTTGTTGTTCTTTGCATGGCGCTGACGCTCGTAACCGTTACCGGTTGTGGTGACACCGAACAGAAAGAAGATGTAGACCCCATTCTTATCGGGTGCACTTTACCACTATCAGGGGTTTACGCGGATACGGGGAGATATGTCCGCGATGGTTATGAGTACTGGGTAGAAGAGATTAATGAAAAAGGTGGATTGCTCGGCAGGCAGGTAACTTTGGAGGTGTTGGATGATCAATCCGATCCGGCTCAGGCAGTTTCATTGTTGGAAAACCTTATATCACAGAAAAACGTCGACCTTTTGATTGGCGGTTACCCTGGTGATTCTGCTTCTGCCCAGATGGCCATGGCAGAGCAGCATGGCATGGTTTATGTTTCTATGGGTGGCCATATGGCTTCTTTTGTGCAAGGATTTACTTATTCGTTTGGAGCACCTCCCCTAATGGGTGAATGGTGGTATACAGGATTTTTTGATTATTTGAAAACACTTCCTGAAGAAGAATGGCCCAACAAAGCAGCAATGATTACTGCAAATAATGCAATAGGTCACGCAGTTCGCAACAGTGCGGTTGCAGAGTTGGAAGATATGGGCATTGAAATTGTAGTGGATGAACTATACGATCTACCCCTGGCTGCTGCTGAGCCTTTGGTGAATAAAGCAAAAGTGGCTGAAGCTGAGATGTTTCTCGCCAATGGATTTTTTGGTGATGGTGTCCAAGCCATAAAGGCTGTGAAATCTTTAGACTACAAGCCCAAGGTAATTCTTCAAGGAATAGGCTCGCTGGTTCCTAGCTGGAAAGAAGAGCTGGGTGATGACGGTAATTATATTATCTCCGGTACAGCGATGCATCCGCAACTACCCTTCGAAGGGGTGGCATACCTGAATGAAATAAGCAAAACCAAATATGGCACCGATGAAGCGCCGTCATATTTCCTGTTCGGTTATTGCTGGATGCAGGTGCTGGGCCTGGGTGTGGAGGGCGCCGGTTCGTTAAACCAGGATGAAATCCGGGATTGGCTAAAAGGGAATCCGATTGAAACGATTGGTGGAGCATTTACTTTTGATGAAAAAGGATTACCACCTGCCTATTCGTATTGCACACAGGTTATTGATGGTATTCCTTATCTGGTTTGGCCGGAAGAGGTAGCAAAAGAAAACCCAGTTTATCCCTATCCATATGAGTAAAGGGGCACGAAAATGTCCGAACTACTCCAGGCAATAGTTAGCGGACTCCTGGTAGGCTTGACCTACGCCATTCTTGGCGTAGGTTTTAGCCTAACCTGGGGGGCTATCGGTGTAATCAATGTGTCGCATTCCGCTTTTGCGGTTCTTGCTGCTTATATAGGATATTATGCTATAAGCAGGTATGGCGTGGACCCGCTTCTTTCTTTACTGTTTATTGTGCCTCTTTTTTATTTAGTTGGTGTATTACTGAACAAAACACTCATAAGCATGCTCAACAAAAGAACACGTGATATCAGTTTTGCTTCTATGGTTATGACATTTGGCATTGCTATAACTCTTCAAAATGCCATGGTTGAGGCTTTTTCGGCCGATCCCCGGGTGCTTAAAACTTCATACCTCTTAGTTAATTATAAAATTGGACCGGTCTATATTTCAGGCGGTCATGTCGTTGCAGCGTTCCTGTCTTTATTTACCCTAATTGCTGTTTACCTTTTCCTGTATCATACCTATATTGGAAAAGCCGTCCGTGCTTTTGAACAAGAACCTGAAGGAGCAGCCTTGACGGGGATTAACACTGACAAGGTAGGTTCGGTTACTGCAGGTGTTGCTATTGCCAGTGCAGGTGTTGGAGGAGTGGCTTTATCTATGATTTATACCTTTGAGCCCGCCGTACAGTTGCATTGGCTTATAGTGATATTTTTGGTTGTTATTTTAGGCGGGGTTGGTAATGTTGCCGGCACTTTGGTTGCGGGTATTATAGCAGGTCTTGTAGTGACTTTAAGTGGTGTTTGGATTCCCTATTCAATGGTAAACCTTGTTATGTTTATAACGCTTATATTAATTCTAGTTGTTCGGCCAAAGGGGATTTTATCGTCATGACAATTCTGTCAAAAAAAAATCAAATGCTTTTCATCATTGTTCTTGGTGGCTTGCTGTTGATGGCGCTACCTTTTACAGGTATAAGTTTGTACCTGGTGACCTTCCTTTTTCTCCTGATTGCCAACGTTGCGTTAACCGTCGGCTGGAATATAATGGGGGGTTACGCTGGTTATGTTAGTTTCGGCCATGTCGCCTTCGTGGGTACTGGAGGTTACATAGCAGCAATACTTCTTACAAAGCTAGGCTGGTCACCTTTGTTTACAGCCCCTATTGCTGGTCTTTTTGTTGCTGTTATGGCTATCATGATCGGCTATCCTTGTCTGAGATTACGCGGCCCCTATTTTTCTTTGCTTACTTTAATCATAGCGCTTGTTGGAAAAGTTGTTGTGCTCAATTTGCCTGGCATCAATACTGCGGCTGGTATATTTGTTCCGCAACCGGCCAAAACAATTTACGCCAGCAGGCTGATCCTGTATGAAGCCATGACGGTTGTTTTGTTGATTACAGTTATAGTCGCTTACCTGATAGAGAATTCACGTTTTGGAATCGGGCTTAAGGCGATTCGCGAAGATGAAGAAGTGGCAGAAACTCAGGGGATCAATGTTACAAGGGTCAAAATGGTTGCCTTTGCCGTTTCTGCCGGACTGGCCGGCTTGGCCGGTGGAATCTATTCCTGGTTCCAGGGTTTTCTTTTTCCTGAACCCATGTTCAGTATTGAGTTGTCCGTTATGATTGTATTGATGGCACTTCTAGGTGGAACCAATACATGGGTCGGCCCCCTTATTGGTGCTCTTGTTGTAAGTTTGATCCGTGAATTGCTAACCCTGTATGTTGGTTCTTCACTCAGTCAGATCGTCTTTGGTGTAATGCTGGTGGTGGTCATTCTCTACCTGCCAAACGGCTTGATGGGTTTGTTTACTGAGCGGAGCCGTTTAGTGTCACGGATAAAAACTTTCAGTGGAGGCACTAGATGATGTTTTTAAGCTTACAAAACATTCACAAGCGATTTGGAGGTTTACAGGTGATCAGCGGTGCTTCGCTGGAACTCAAGAAAAATGAAGTCTGCGGCCTAATAGGGCCCAATGGAGCGGGTAAAACCACGTTGTTTAATTTAATTTCGGGACTGCTGCATCCTGACAAGGGACGGATATTTTTTGAGGGCAAGGATATCACCGGCGAGAAACCACATCGAATTGCCAACCTGGGCGTAGGCCGGACTTTTCAAATAGCAAGGCCGTACCAGGCACTAACAGTACGTGAAAATCTGTTTTCAGGGTTAATGTACGCAGGAGGAGTAAATAGAGCAGAACAGGCCTACAGTGAATCAAAAAAAATATTACAACATGTTGGCCTCGACAATAAAGCTGATGAACTTGCTTATAACTTGACGCTCTCTGAAAAGAAGAGTCTGGAAATTGCCAAAGCTCTTGCTGTCCGTCCAAAACTTCTACTTCTAGACGAATCTTTTGCCGGATTAAGTCCAGTCGACGTGGCTAAAATGATCCAATTAATTCGAACCATCTCTAAAGATCTGTCTCTGACTATACTCATCGTGGAACATGTTATGAAGGCGGTGATGGAGGTTTGTAATCGTGTGGTGGTATTAGCATCAGGAAATATTATTGCGGATGGTACACCCGGTGATGTCGTCAAAAACGAAAAGGTTATTCAAATCTACCTTGGAAAATCGCGTGGGGTGAAAGATGCTTGAGATAAATGCGGTAAGTTTTTCTTATGGAGAGGCCCTGGCGCTGCACGATATTTCACTCAAAGTTGAAAAAAGTACAGTGACTACGCTTTTGGGATCAAACGGTGCAGGTAAAACTACACTAATGCATGTTATTTCAGGTTTGCGAAAACCTGCTTCCGGGACGATTGTTTTTAATGGAACAGATATTACTGGATTGTCTACCTACCAAATATATGCTTTGGGGCTTTTGCATGTCCCTGAAGGGCGTAAACTTTTTTCACGCATGACTGTAAGTGAAAATTTGGAACTAGGGGCGCTAAAGGAAAAGCATCAGCAAAGGAAAGCATTAATGGCTCATGTGTTTGAATTATTTCCCATCCTTGAGAAGAGGCAACATCAGACAGCAGGAACCCTCTCAGGCGGGGAGCAGCAGCAATTAGCGATTGGGCGATGCTTGATGGGTAAGCCAAAAATGATTCTGTTAGACGAGCCCACCCTGGGTCTTTCACCAGTTTTAGCTGATTCTGTTTTGAAGACAGTTCATAGATTGAATAACGTTGAAGGGATTACGATATTATTGGTGTCCCAGGAGGTGATCAGTGCACTAGAAATCGCAGATTTTGGTTATGTATTGGAAAACGGGGAAATAAACATAAAAGGGTCACAAAATGAGCTGCTGCAGAACAGTAATATTCGCAGTGCCTACCTGGGCCTTTAGCAAATAAAATATCGAGAGGAGATGATGCGATTGAGGATCATCGACCTGTCAATTGCCATTGAGAATGATTTACCAAGTGATCCGCCGGCACAGATTCCGAAAGTAGAATATCTGAAACATTCGGATACTGCTGAGATGATGACCCAGTACTTTGACGGGCTCATCGAGGTTAGCGATCTGCCGGAAGGTAACGGCTGGGCCATTGAGAATGTGATCCTCACGACACATTCAGGTACTCACCTGGATGCACCGTATCACTATTACCCTACTCAGAACCACGGTGAACCTGCGTGGACCATCGATGAAATACCGCTTGAGTGGTGCATAGGCGATGGTGTAAAGATCGATATGTCGACCAAACCGCATGGTTACAAGGTGAGATCGCGGGATCTGCAGGAGTATCTTGATAGGGTGGGCCATACGCTTAAGGAAAAGGATATCGTTTTATTGCAATCCGGGGCTGCCCCTTTCTGGGGGCAAAAGGAATACCTGATCTCCGGTGTCGGAATGAGCGCAGAAGCAACCCGCTGGCTCATCAAACAAGGTGTCAGGGTTATGGGTACCGATGCCTGGAGTTGGGATGTGCCGCTGTTACTACAAGCGAAGGAATTTGCCAGGAATCGTGACAGCTCTATCATCTGGGAAGGGCACCGTGTCGGCAGAGAAAAAGCATATTGCCATCTGGAGAAACTTACCAACCTGGATCAACTACCCGTTAGCGGCTATCAGGTGATCTGTTTACCAGTGAAGATCAAGAAAGCAAGCGCCGGCTGGTGCAGGACCGTTGCCATCATAAAAGAATAGCTTCATCACAAATGGGAGGAGAAATAATGGATAAGCGGATCATAACTGTCGCCCCAACAGGAGCCTGGCCCACCAGGGAAGACAATCCAAATGTGCCGATGATGCCGCAAGAGATAGCTGATGATGTGCTGGCCGCCTACCATGCCGGCGCTGCAATTTGCCATCTTCATATGCGTGACGATAAAGGCGCCGGCTCCATGAGCGCAGAACGTTTTGAAGAGACGGTCCGGCTGATTAAAAAGACCGGCATCGATATCATCTTGAATCTAACTACATCAGGTGCATTGGATGCTACCGATGAGACGCGGCAGGCCCATCTTCGCTCCATAAGGCCCGAACTGGCCTCCTATGATGCAGGTAGCATGAACTGGATGCATAAGACCGTGTTTCTCAATACGCCTGCCTTTCTGGAGCAATTGGGGAAAACCATGCTGGAGTACAAGATCAAACCCGAGGTTGAAATATTCGATGCGGGTATGATCTATAACGCCCAGTATTACATGAAGATGGGCGTGCTAAAACCACCTGTACATTTTCAGTTAGTCTTGGGGACATCCGGCGGAATGAAAGCGACTATCGACAACCTGGTTTTCTTAAAAAACTTAATCCCGGCCGGTTCAACCTGGGCAGCTTTCGGAATAGGAAAATCTCATGTGCCGATCATGTTGGCCACGCTGGCTATGGGCGGGCACCTGCGCGTGGGGATGGAGGATAACGTGTATTACGCAGAAGGAGAGCTTGCCAAGTCTAACGCACAGCTGGTAGGTAGAGCTGCTGCGATCATCAAAAGTGCCGGGATGGAGATAGCAACTCCGGGCGATGCCAGGTTGATCCTGGGCCTTGAACGTGTTTGCGATTTTCGTTAGCTTCCGGTAGTTTTCAAGATGCTGATAATTCGCTTCCAGACATTAGCCTTTATCACTTTCAGGAAGTCCTAGTATAACATCCGGAACTTTGCCCATATGCCCGCAGCCAACAGGGCTGGTGCCGCCAGAAGGATCCACAGCCAGGTTCTCTTTTGATCTTTCCCGGGCAGCGCTATATCCTCAATGGTAACCATGATTCTGTGTTCAACTCCCCCCACTGTATAAGTGATGGTGGAGGTCCCCGCTTTTAGCGCCGTAAAGATTTCCGGGCTGTTAAAATCGGCGGAGAAATATTCCCGGTCCCAGTCCCAGGAGCCGCCTTCGGGCTTGGCCTTCCAGGTGATCCTGCCGTTTTTACTGGTCGTTTAAACGACCAGTTATTCTTCCGGGGAAACACATGCCGTGTCATTCCACCCGAGGCAGCATGTGGATAGATATTTTGTTGACAGGATGACAGAAGATTGGCTATGATTGCTCCAGGTAAAAGCAAAGCCCTATCTTCAGGTCAAGGTTGAAGGCATAGGCGATGATGCGTGTTTCGCCCCGC